>JBLNGI010000329.1:0-11188 GCA_050264615.1 Gemmatimonadota bacterium | reverse complement strand
GAGCGACAGCCGACTCGGCGCCGGAGGACGTCCGTACGCGCGTGAAGGCCGAATACGAGGCGCGGCTCAAAGCCGTCATGGAGGAGCTCAAGGCGCACGCCGACGAAGCGCGCCAGCTGATCGCGCAGCGCAAAGAGACGCTGCGCGAGCTTCAGAAAAGGGAAAAGGCGGCCGCGGAACGCCTGGCCGAGACCGAGCTGCGGCACGAAGTCGGCGAATACGACGAAGCGGAGTGGGCGCAGGTACACAAAGATGCCCTCGCCGACCTCGGAGCAGCCCGCGACGAGTTGATGGGCGTCGAGCGCGACATCACCCGACTGGCGGAGCTGGATGCGCTCGTGAAGGCGAAGCCGGGGCCGTCCGCGCCACCGCCCTCGCGTGGTGTCGAGGAGCTGACACTGACGCCATCACCGGCGCCCAAAGCACCTGAGAAGCGCAAGACGCCGATGGACGAGCTCGCGTTCCTCAAGTCCGTAACGGACGACACGAAGAGCGCTCCGTCGCCGCAACGGGCGAGCGGCGCGCAATATCAAATCGACCAAAATGCGACTCCGGAGGCCCCGTCCGACGCCGAGGCCGAGGTCGAGCCCGAAAAGACACTCAAATGTCGTGAGTGTGGAACGATGAACGTGGCGACGGAGTGGTACTGCGAAAACTGCGGCGGGGAGCTCGCAGCGTTGTAACCGCGGCGCGTTACGAGGCCTTTGCTCTCAACCGTTTCACCAACGCCGCCAGGCGCGACTTCTGCCGGGCGGCGTTGTTCTTGTGGATGAGCCCTTTGCGCGCCGCCTGGTCGAGCACACGAGCGGCGAGCGCATACGCGGCGCTCGCGGCGTCGGCGGTCGCGGCGGCGCGCACGCGCTTCAGTGCACTGCGCAGAGATGAGCGTTGCGCTTTGTTGCGAACGGTACGCGCGCGGGCTTGACGCATCGCCTTCTTGGCGGACTTGATCTTCGGCATGGCGCAGAAAGTAGAGGGTAAGTTGCGTGGGGTCAAGACTATACATATCTTTGGCCGTCACCTACCCGAGCGCACGTCTATCTCGTTTGAGTTCCTCGTCTGGGCTCCCGTTTTGCTGTTTTCGATGGTCGCCCACGAATATGCCCACGCCGAGGCAGCGTATCGGCAGGGTGACTCCACCGCCTACATGCTCGGGCGGTTGACGCTTAATCCGCTGAAACACATCGATCCGATCATGACGCTCATCGTTCCTTTCGTCCTGTGGAAACTCGGCGCGCCGCCGTTCGGGGCGGCGAAGCCGGTGCCGGTGAACCCGCGAAACTATCGGAATTTTGTCCGCGGCGACGTCATCGTCTCGCTCGCGGGCATCGTGGTGAATCTCGGGTTGTTTGTCGTCTGTACGGTGCTGTTCGTGGTGGTGGGGCTGATTGGCAACAGCATTCCGGTCATGGCGGGGAGTTTTGAGATCTTTCAGCGGATGCTGTTTTACGGCATGTGGCTCAACCTCGTGCTCGCATTTTTCAATCTCATTCCGGTGCCCCCGCTCGACGGTAGTCACGTGTTTTACCATCTGCTCCCTCCCGCGGCGGGCATGAAGTATCGCCGCCTGCAAGCCTTCGGCTTTCTCCCGGTGCTGGCGCTGATCTATCTGTTCCCCGGTGTGCTGCGTGTGCTGTTGTGGCCGGCGTCGGCATTGATGGGGGTGGGAATGGGTCTGGTGGGTGGGTTTGCCGTCGGTCCCGGGGCGATCCCGTCATGACCGCGGCGGTGCCTGCAGGCAGCCCTGGCTTCGTCGTCGAGCTGGAGAAGTTTTCCGGTCCGCTCGACCTGCTGCTGCATCTGATTCGCGAAGACGAAGTCGACATCACGGATCTGCCGATTGCCAAGATCGCGGACCAGTTTCTCTCGGTGATCAACGAGCTGGGCCTCAATCAGGCGGCCGACTACCTCGAAATGGCCGCGCGTCTGCTGCGCATCAAGGCGCAACTGCTGTTGCCGCGGCGCCTGGGTGACGACGAGTGGGAGGACCCGCGGGCGGAGCTGGTGCGCCGGCTGCTCGAGTACCAGCAGATCCGCGAACTGGTGGACTGGCTGGGCCGCGCCGCTGCCGTGAAGGCCGAGCGCTTTGGCCGGGGCTACGAGGCGCCGCCGCCCGACGCACCCCCGGCGCCCCTGCAGATCGATCTGAACGACCTGCTCGCGGCGGCCGAGCGCGTGATCGCGCTGATCCCCGAGCCGATGCTGCATCGGGTCGTGCCGCGCCCGCTCGACGTCGAGGGCGCCACGGCTCGCATCACCGCGCTGCTCGCCGAGCGCGAGGAGTTCGGCTGGCTGGATATCGTGGGCAAGCAGGCCACGATCGTCGACGTCCTCTCAGCCTTCATCGCGCTGCTCGAGCTGGCCAAGCGCGGCTCGCTCACCCTGTCGCAGCCCGAGCCGTTCGGGCCCATGGTCATCACGCGTGCAGCCCCTCGCGAAGCTGCTTGAAGCGGCGTTGTTCGCCGCGTCGCGCCCGCTGACGCTCGAGGATCTCGGGTCATTGGATCCGACCGCGGATGAACATGCCGTCCGTGCCGCCCTTGCCGCCCTGCAGTCGGCCTACGACGACGAGCATGGCGTCGAGCTCGTCGAGATCGCCGAGGGGTGGCAATTCCTCACGCGCCGCGAGTACGCCGAGACGATCGAGCGCGCCCAGTTCGCGCTGCGTCCCCGCCGGCTCTCGCCGGCGGCGCTCGAGACGCTCGCGATCATCGCATACCGCCAGCCGGTCGGTCGGCTCGAGGTGGACGAGATCCGCGGCGTCGATTCGGGTGCGGTGATGGACAAGCTGGTGGAGCGCGGGCTCATCGAAGTGGTCACGCGCAGTGAGGGGCTCGGCCGCCCGCTGCTGTACGGGACCACGCCGTCCTTCCTCGAAATCCTCGGGCTGAAAGATCTGGAGGACCTGCCGCGGCTCGAAGAGCTGTCGGTCGCCCTCCGCCGTCCCACCCCCGTCGAAGAAGAAGAATGACGCTGATGCGCCTGCAGCGCGCCCTGGCGCGCGCGGGCGTCGCGTCGCGCCGGAAAGCGGAAGACCTGATCCGCGACGGACGCGTCCGTGTGGATGGCCAGGTCGCCACGATCGGCATGAGCGTCGACCTCGAGGCGCAAAAGGTCACCGTCGATGGGCGGCTCGTCCGCGGAGCGGCACGGACCACCTGGATCGCGCTCAACAAGCCCCTCGGCTACGTCGTGAGCCGCTCCGATCCTGAAGGACGGCGCACGGTCTTCGGGCTTCTCCCCAAGGTTCCCGGTCTCACGTACGTTGGACGGCTGGACGTCATGACGTCGGGGCTGCTGCTGCTGACGACCGACGGCGCGGCCGCGCACCGGCTCATGCATCCCCGCTACGCGGTCCCGCGCACGTACTGGCTCGGCGTGCACGGCGCGGACGCGGCCGAGATTCGCGCGGCGCTCGCGCGGCGGATCGTGATCGACGGCCGGGCGGTGCACGTCGTCGAATCGCGCGTTCGGCCGGCGGGCAAGTCGGTCGAAATCGATTTGACCCTCGCTGAAGGCCGGCAACGGATCGTGCGCCGCCTGGCCGATGCGCTGGGCCTCAAGGTCGAATGGCTGCATCGCGTGGCGTATGGGCCGGTGCGCCTCGGCAAACTCCCGGAAGGCCAGTGGCGCGAGCTCACCCGCGCCGAGATTGGAGCGATCGACCGACTGCATGGAACTCGCTGACCGGACGGTGATGCTGCTCGGCGGCAGTGGCCTGGTGGGCCACGCCGTCGCGCGTCGCGTCCTGACGGCGACTCCGGCTCCACGCCGGCTGGTCCTGGTCGCGCTCTACGAGGACGAAGTCCGGGCGGCGGCACGGGCACTGGAGCCGTATCGCGGCACCGTCACGGTGGACGTGGAGTGGGGCAACCTCTTCTTGCCCGCGGCGGTCGCTCGGCTGGATCTCGCCGTCGTCATGGGCGGCGCGGAGCATCGCGCGCTGGTGCTCGGCGATCTGTTCGGCGATTTCACCGAAGCGGTGCTGGAGCGCAGCCTCCTCTTTCAGCTGCTCAAGCGCTACAAGCCCGATGCGGTGGTCGACAGCATCAATACGGCGACCGCATTTGCGTATCAGGACATCTTCCAGAGCTCCCGCGCCCTGCTCGACCAGGCCAAGGACGGCGGTGTGGATCGCGCGACCATCGAGCAGCACCTGTTGCGGCTGCCCCTGCCGCAGCTCGTGCGTCACGCGCAAATCATCACCGAGGGGCTGAAGCGCGCCGGCACGCAGACCTATGTGAAGATCGGGACGAGCGGCACCGGTGGCATGGGATTCAACATTCCCTACACCCATTCGGAAGAGCGGCCGAGCGCCACCCTGCTGGCGAAGTCGGCGATCGCCGGCGCGCATTCCATGCTGCTGTTCCTGCTCGGCCGGACGCCTGACGCACCCGTCACCGTCGAGATCAAGCCGACGGCGACGATCGCGTGGCGCGAAGTGGCGTACGGACCGGTGCGGCGCAAAGGCAAGCCGATTGCGCTCGTCGACTGCGAGGCGCCGGTTCCAGTCAAGGACGCATTCAAGGATGGCGCGCGGCCGTGGCGCGATCTCGGGAAGCCCCTGGCTGGTGTGTACATCGACGTCGGTGAGAACGGCTTGTTCGCGCGCGACGAGTTCGAAACCGTCACCGCCCTCGGCCAGATGGAGTTCATCACGCCGGAAGAAGTTGCCGACTATGTGATGATGGAGCTGCAAGGCCGGCCGACGGGAAAGGACATCATCGCTGCCCTCGACGCGTCGACCGCCGGCCCGACCTACCGCGCGGGGATGCTGCGGCGCAACGCCGTGGGCCGGCTCAGGGCGCTGGAGCAGCACCACGCCCAGCGCGGCGTGGCGTACGAGATGCTCGGCCCGCCGCGGCTCACGAAGTTGCTGTACGAGGCCCACTTGTGCAGCCGGGTCCGCAGCAGCGTGCGGGCGCTGGCGGAGAGTCAGCCCGCTGAGCTGGCGGCAGCGGTCTACCGGCTGGTGAAGGACGAAGCGCCGCTGCGGCAGCACATTATTTCGGTGGGGTTACCGATCATTGTACCGGACGGCAAATCCCTGTATCGCGGAGACGTAGTGGTCGTGGCGCCGGACCCGAGCGGCGATCCGCTCGCCGCCGCGCCGCGCGGCTGGATCGACCTGCGTCCGCAGCATTTCGGCATATGGGTACAGCGCGCGGCGCACATGGTGCGCGACGCGGAGCAACGCGCCACGGGACCGCAAAGCTCGGGGAGCGATCTCGACTGGAATGCGATCGCACCCGACGACACGATCGAGCCGTCCCGCTTCGCCACATGGGTGTTTACGGTCGAAGAGAAAGGATCACGAATCAAGCGCTGATGGTAGCGATCGATACTGGAGCAGTGGACCGCGCCCTGGGCGCGATCGGCACGACGTTCCGGCTCACACGCATGTATCCCACGTCGCACCCCGCGGTGCTGGAGGCGTTGCGCCAGGTAACCCTCGCGCTGCCCGGACTCGCTGCGCTCGGCACGGTCGAATGGAAAATCGGCGTCACGGGGTTGCATTGGCATGGTCAACACCTGCTGCCGCGCAACACACAGGTTGCCGAGCTGGGCGGGTTGTTGTTCGCGCGCGGCGCGCGTGCGATCCAAGTCAATCCGGGCGTGACCGCGGAGCACTGGCTCAGCCTGTTCGGCGTGGCCGTCGGAAACGTCTCGCCCGACGACGCTGCCCTCGGCCGGATCACCGTGATGTTAGGTCGCCGCGCGAGCCAGCGTCTTGCGGCGTCACGGGTCTTGATGGAGTCCGATCACTCGCCGGCGCCGGATGCACCGCCGCACTCACCGACCCGTCCGTTGCACCCCATCGCGCCGGTGCAGTTACCGGTCGAAGCCGTCGGCCCGGCGCGTCAGAGCGGCGTGTTCCGGCCACAGGCGCTGCCCCCCGACGTCGAGGCGCGCCGGGCCGTCACCGCGTTACAGGCCGCGACGACGCCTGACGCGCAACGTGCGACCCTGGAACAGTTGCGCCGCATCACGCCCGAAGTGCTGGCGCTGCGCGACATTGGCGCCATCGCGGAGCTCGTGGCGGGGCTCGATCGTTCGCTCGGAAAGACTCAAGACCCTGACATTCAGGAAACGATTGGTGAAGCGGCCGCCGCGCTTGCGGACGAGGCTATCGTGAAGCGCATGGTGGCGCGGCTCGGCGAGCCGCGCGTGCCCGCGGTCGAACGCGCCCACCTGGTGCACGCGGTGGGCGCCCTGGGGGCGGTGTCGACAGGACTCGTGCTCGATGCCTACCTTCATGCGGCGCCAGAGCTGCGCGAGGCATATCGAGCGGCAATCCGGGAGGCTGGTGAGCGCACCATCGAGCCGTTGCAGGAGCGAATCGCCAGCAAGGCTCCGGAGGTCGTGGCTGCGGCGGCGGAGTTCCTCGGGCTCAGCGGCCGTCCCGACGTAGCCGAGACGCTGGTCGGGTTGACGCGGCACGGCGACGAGCGCGTTCGTGAAGCAGCGCTCCTCGGTCTGGCCGAGCTCGGCGGCCGCGAGATCGCGCGGCCCGCGATGCCGGCGCTGAAGGACGAGTCCGTTGTAGTGCGCGCGGCGGCGGCCCGCGCGATCGCCGCTGCGGGAGATGCAGGGGCGTCCACGGTGCTGATCCGGCGACTGGAGCAGGAGAAAGACGAAGGGGTATTGGCTGCGTTGCTGTCAGCGATCGGCCAGCTCGGCGCCTCGGAAGCGCTGGAAGTCCTCGCCCGGTTCGCCGAGCCCGGCGGGAGGCCGCGCCGGACGCCATTCCTCCGGGCGGCGGCGATCGAGGGGCTGGCGCGGCTCGATCGCGTCGAAGCAAAGGCACTGCTGGAGCTCTACTCTCGTGACAAGGAGCCAACGGTGAAGCGGGCGGCCGAGGCATCGCTACGATGACCACGAAGACAGCCAAGACAAACGATGCGATCCTGACCCAGAGCATCACACGCGAGGTGGCCAAGCGCGTCGTGGGGCAGGAGCTCATGGTCGAGCGGCTGCTGATCGGCCTGCTCACCGGCGGCCACATCCTGCTCGAAGGCGTGCCCGGGCTCGCCAAGACGCTCGCGGTCAAGACGGTCGCCGAATGCTTGCGGATCAGCTTCTCGCGCATCCAGTTCACGCCCGATTTGCTGCCGGCCGACGTCATCGGCACGATGGTGTTCGATCAGCGCTCGCAGGAGTTCTATCCGAAGAAGGGACCGCTGTTCGCCAATCTCGTGCTCGCCGACGAAATCAACCGCGCGCCCGCCAAGGTGCAGTCCGCGCTGCTCGAGGCGATGCAGGAAAAACAGGTCACGATCGGCGGGGAGACGTTCTTCCTCGGCGAGCCGTTCCTCGTGCTCGCGACGCAGAACCCGATCGAGCATGAAGGGACCTACCCGCTGCCGGAAGCCCAGCTCGACCGCTTCATGCTCAAGGTGCGCGTGGGGTATCCGACGCGCGATGCCGAGAAGGAAATCGTCGGCCGCATGGCGTCGGGCCGGCCCATCGAAGTGCAGCGCATCGCCGAGGCGGAAGACATCCTCGCGGCGCGCAGCGCGATCGCCGAGCTGTTCATGGATCAGAAGGTCGTGGACTACATCGTCGATGCGGTGCGCGCGACGCGCGAGCCGCAGAGCGTGGGACTCCCGGAGCTGAGACCGCTCATCGCGTTCGGCGCGTCGCCGCGCGCGTCGATCTATCTGGCGCAGGCGGCCCGCGCGCACGCCTACCTCCGCGGCCGCGCGTTCGTCGTGCCGGAGGACGTGAAGGCGATGGCGTTCGACGTGCTGCGGCACCGCGTGCTGCTGACCTTCGAGGCGGAAGCCGAAGACATGAACGCCGATCAGGTGATTGCGCGGATCCTGGAGGCTGTAGGCGTGCCGTGAAGTACGACGGCGAAGACCGGCGGCGCGCCGACTCGTCCCCGCTGCGCGCGCGCCGGCGGGCGGTGACATCCGAAGCGCTTCGGCAGGTCAAGGGCATCGAGCTGCGCACGCGCGGCCTCGTGAACACGTTGTTCACGGGCGAATACCGCTCGGTCTTCCGCGGGCAGGGCATCGAGTTCGCGGAAGTGCGCGCCTATCAGCAGGGCGACGACTTTCGCGCGATCGACTGGAACGTCTCCGCCCGCATGGGTCACCCCTTCGTCAAGACATACATGGAAGAGCGGGAGATCACCCTCCTGCTCCTCGTCGATCAGTCGGGCTCGCTCCATTTTGGCCGCCCGTACACCAAAGCGGGCCTCGCCGTCGAGGTCGCCGCGGTGCTGGCCCTGGCGGCGGCGCGGCACAACGACCGCGTCGGCGCGCTGATGTTCACCGACCGGGTGGAACACGTCGTTCGGCCCGCGAAGGGGCGCCCGCACGCGCTCCGCGTGATCCGCGACCTGGTCGCGTTCGCGCCGCGGGGCCGAGCCACGAACCTCGCCGAGGCGCTGCGGTACGCGGCGCGCCTGCTGCGGCATCGGGCCATCGTCGTGGTGCTGTCCGATTTCCGCGCCGAGGACTGGGAGGACCCGCTGGAGCAGCTCGCCGCGCGCAACGAGGTCGTCGCGATCACCGTGGACGATCCCCGGGAGTACGATCTGCCCGACGCCGGCTGGGTGGAGCTCGAGGACGCGGAAACGGGTCAGCGCGTGCTCGTGGATACGAGCCATACGCCCACCCGGACACGAATTCGCGTCGCGGCGGAGCGCATGCAGCAGGAGCGTTCCCGCAAGCTCGTTCACGCGGGCGTCGATCGCGTGTCGCTGCTCACGACGGTGCCGTACGGCGTCCCGCTGCGCCGCGCGTTCGCCGAACGCGCGCGCCGGCTCAGCCGATGATCGCACTGCTCCTGGTTCCGCTCATGGTCCAGACCGGCGGCTGGACTGTATCGCCGGCGCGCCCGACGGTCGGCGACACGATCCGCGTGGAGCGCACGATTGAGACGCCTGCCGGCTGGCGCGTGCGCGCGGGCAAGCTGGATCAGTATGGCGACGTCGAGCAGCTTGGCGAACCAAGCATCGTCGCCCGCCCGGGCGGCTGGACCGTGCGCTATCTCATCGTCGGATGGAGGGCGGGGGGCGCGAGCGTCGCGATGCCCTCGCTGTGGCGCCTGGGACCTGATGGCTCGACCGATTCGCTGCCGGGCGGCACCGTCACCCTGCGGCTCGCCAGCGTCATTCCCGACACGCTCGCCGCGCCCCAGCCGCAACCGTCCCTGGGCATTCTCCGCCTGGGCCGGGGGAGTGCAATTCCGGTGATCGCCGCGGTGGGGGTATCGATCGGCCTGTTGTTCGGCCTCATTGCCTGGCGGCGCCGAGCCTCGCGCCTCGTCGCCGCCGACCTGGCGCTTGCGAGAGATGCCGAGGTCCCCGACCAGCGCTGGCTGGCGGCGGGCGAGCCGAAAGCGGTGGCGGCGCGAGCGGCGCAGCGGCTGCGGCACGCGCTCGCCCGCGCGATCCCCGCCGCGCACGAGGCGCTGAGCACCACTGAAGTACTGGCCGCGGTCGAGCGGGCTCGGCCCGACGCGCCGCTGCGTGACCTGCGCGATCTCTTGCACGCCCTCGACCAGGTGGCGTTTGCAACGGGGCACGGCGTGGACGTCGCGCCGCTGGCCGCGCGCGCGCGCACGCTCGCCCGGGAGCTCAGGCCCAACGGAGGGAGCGCGCGCAAATGACGTTCGCGCGACCACTCCTGCTCCTGCTGCTCGTGGTGTTGCCGCTGTGGTGGTGGTGGCGCGCCAAGCGGTTGCATCGTCTTGCCGGCGCGCCCATGAGCGACGTGCGATCCGCGGCCGGCCCGGTCGAGCGGCTCTGGATTGCACGGCTCCCGGTGTCGCTCAGGTCGTTGTGTCTCGCGGCGTGGATCATCGCGGCCGCCGGTCCGCGCCTCGGCTCGGCGCGCCAGGAGCTGCGCAGCGAAGGCATCTCGATTGTGCTCGCCCTCGACATTTCGAGCAGCATGCTGGCGGAGGACTTTTCGCCGGCAAACCGGCTCGACGTCGCGCGCCGTACCGCGGTGGAGTTCGTGCGGGCCCGCTCCTCCGACCGCATCGGCCTTGTCGCATTCGCCGGCCAGGCGCTGACGCAGGTGCCGATCACCACCGATTACGCGGTTCTGGAACAGGCGATCCGCAACCTGCGGATCGGCATCCTCGAAGATGGGACTGCCATCGGGACCGGGATCGCGACCGCAGCGAACCGGCTGCGGCGGGCTCCCGGGAAGAGCAAGGTGCTGGTGCTGCTGACGGACGGCGAGAACAACAAGGGGACCGTGGACCCGCGCACGGCGGCCCAGGCCGCAGCGGCGTTCGGGATTCGGATTTACACGATCGGTGTCGGGACGCAGGGCGAAGCGCCCGTCCCCACGGGACGCGGACCGCTGGGGCTCCGCTACGAGACGATGCCGGTCAAGATCGATGAGCAACTGCTGGGCGAAATCGCCCGCAACACGGGCGGCCGCTACTTCCGCGCGACCGACGCCGCCTCGCTGTCCAACATCTTCAGCGAAATCAACCGGCTGGAGAAGACGCCCGTCCAGCATCTCGTGTATCGCCGCTTTGACGAGGCCTATCGCTGGCCGCTCGCAATCGGCCTGCTCGCCCTGGCGCTCGAAATCGTCGTGGCCGCCACCTTCGCCGTGCGAGTCCCATGATCACCTTCGACGCGCCGGTCGTGTTCGTGCTGGCGCCCGTCGTCGGAGCCGCCGTGTGGGCCGCAGCGGGCTGGGCGCGCCGCTCGCGCATTCGCCGCGCGGCCGCGTGGTCGGAATCGACGGCGCGCATCGCCCGTGGCGCCGGCAGGCTTGGAGCGCCCGCGCTCGGCCTCGCCGCGGGCCTCGCGGCGGTCGCCTTGTCCGGCCCGCGCTGGGGCGAGGAGCGCATCGTCACCGAAACGCGCGGGCTCAATCTCGTGATTGCGGTGGATATCTCCCGCTCGATGCTCGCCGAGGACGTCAAACCGAGCCGCCTGGGCCGCGCGCTGCGCGAAGCGCGGCGGCTCGTGCAGGATCTGGACGGTGACCGGCTTGGCCTCGCGGCCTTTGCCGGGACGAGCTACATCCTGTCGCCGCTGTCGGTGGACGGCTCTGCGCTCACGCTGTACCTCGACGCGCTCGATCCGGACATTGCGTCCGAGGGCGGCACCTCGCTCGCCCCCGCGATCGCGCAGGGCATCGATCTGCTGCACGCCAGTCCCGAGATCGCCGATCGCGTGCTGGTACTGTTCACCGACGGCGAGGCCCAC
>JBLNGI010000328.1:0-7085 GCA_050264615.1 Gemmatimonadota bacterium | reverse complement strand
CGAGCGCCCGCGGGACCCCAATCACGGCGACCTCGCCACGAACCTCGCGCTCGCCCTGGCCAAGACGCTGGGGCAGAAGCCGCGCGCCGTCGCGGAGCGTCTGGTCGCCAACCTCGAGCTGCCGGCCAGCGTCGTGCGCAAGACCGAGATTGCGGGGCCGGGGTTCATCAACTTCTTCCTCGTCGAAGCCCAGCTCGTCGGCGGGCTGCCGTCGATCCTTGCCGCGGGGCCGGCGTACGGAAAGAGCGACGTCGGACAGCACCGGAAGATCAATGTCGAGTTCGTGTCCGCGAATCCGACGGGTCCCCTGCATGTGGGGCACGGCCGCGGCGCCGCGCTCGGCGACGGCCTCGCCGCGCTGCTCGAGTGGACTGGCTGGCGGGTGACGCGTGAGTTCTACGTCAACGATGCCGGTACGCAGATCGATAAGCTGGCCCGCTCCCTGTGGGCTCGGGTGCAGCAGGCCGTCGGCCGGGACGCCGCGATTCCGGAGGGCGGTTACCACGGCGAGTATCTCGCTGAGCTGGCGCAGCAGATCCTAAAGAAGGAAGGAAGGAGCTTCGCCGATCTTCCGGAGGCGGAGGGGATCCGCCGGTCTCGTGAGATCGGCGTGCGCTCGCAGCGCGCCGAGCAGGATGCCGATCTCGCCGAACTCGGTGTGCGGTTCGATGTGGTGACCAACGAGTCGTCCATCTACGAGCGGAAGCTCATCGAAGCGACGCTGGCCGAGCTGGCCGAGCGGGGCCACACCTTCACCGCCGAGGGCGCGCTCTGGCTGCGCGCGACCGCGCTCGGCGATGAGAAGGATCGCGTGCTGAAGAAAAGCGACGGGACATACACCTACCTCGTTCCCGATATCGCCTATCACCGCGACAAGCACGAGCGCGGGTTCGTTCGCGCCATCGACGTCTGGGGCGCGGACCATCACGGGTACATCCCGCGCATGCGGGCCGCGCTGCAGGCGCTGAACTATCCGGACGATTTCTTGCACGTCGAAATCGTGCAGCTCGTACGGGTGATGCGGGGGGGGGACGAAGTGCGCTTCTCCAAGCGCAGCGGTGATTTCGTCTCGTTGCGCGATCTATTCGAGGAGACTGGCGTCGACGCCGCGCGCTACTTCTTCCTGATGAAGCGTGGCGATTCGCAGTTTGTGTTCGACGTCGATCTCGCCAAGAGTCAAACCGACGAGAATCCGGTGTTCTACGTCCAGATGGCGCATGCCCGCATGTCGGGCATCTTCCGCGTCGCGGCGCGCGATCCCGCGAGCGTGCGTGCCGAAGGCGTGGATTTGGCGGTGCTGACCCAGCCGGAAGAGCTCGAGTTGATCAAGGAATTGGCGGAGTTTCCGGACGTGGTGGGGCGCGCAGCGGCGGCGTACGAGCCGCACCGCATCACGGGATACCTGGAGGGGCTGGCCCGGATCGCCCACGCGTGGTATCACAAATACCGCGTGCTCGGCGAGCCGGAAGAAGCCGCCCGGCTGGTGCTCGCGCGCGCGGTGCAGCAGGTGCTGGCGAACGGTCTCACTCTGTTGGGGATTCGCGCCCCGGAACGGATGTAACGTGGGCCTGGTCGTCGTTGGCTCGATCGCGCTCGATTCCGTCATCACGCCGTTCGGCGAGACCGCCGATACGCTCGGCGGCGCGGCGGTGTTCTTCGCCATGGCCGGCGCCGTGCTCCACCCCGTCCAGGTGGTCGGCGTCGTCGGCAGCGATTTCCCGGAACCGCACCTCAAGGCGCTCGCCGCCCGCGGCGTGGACCTCGCCGGCGTGGAGCGACGCACGGGCGAGTCGTTTCGCTGGAAGGCGCGCTACTCCTACGACCTCAACAGCCGCGAAACGCTGGAAACACGCCTCGGCGTCTTTGCGGAGTTCAGCCCGCGGATCCCGGAGAAATTCCGCGACGCGGAGTACGTCTTCCTCGGCAACATCGATCCGGAGCTCCAGCTCAGCGTCCTCGACCAGGTGAAGCAGCCGAAGCTGGTCGCCTGCGACACGATGAACTACTGGATCCAGGGCAAGAAGGATCTGCTGCTCGAGCTGCTGCGGCACATCGATATTCTGATGGTCAACGATTCCGAAGCCCGAGAGCTCTCGGGCGACTGGAACATCTATCGCGCGGCGCACTGGATCCTGGGCCGCGGGCCGAAGATGGTCGTGATCAAGCAGGGCGAGCACGGCGCGCTGCTCGTCGATCCCGACACCACGTTCAAAGCGCCCGCCTATCCGCTGCAGGAGGTGTTCGATCCGACCGGGGCGGGAGACGCGTTCGCGGGCGGTTTCATGGCGTATATCGCGCGCACGGGCGACCTCACGTTTCCCAATCTGCGCCGCGCGATGGTGTACGGCTCCGCGCTGGGCTCGCTCGCCGTCGAAGCGTTCGGCGTCCAGCGGCTCGAACGGGTCACGCTCCAGGAGGTCCGTGCCCGCGTGAAAGCGTTCCGCGACCTCGTCCATTTCTCGCTGGATGGCGAGGAATGACCAAAGCCGATCGCTACGCGGCTGCCGGCGTCAAGCTCGACACCGCCGAGGAAGCCAAGCGGCGCATCGCGGAGCTGGTGCGGACCACGCGCACCGCGTTGGCGCGCGGCAGCGTCGGCGGGTTCGGCGGCATGGTGCGGGTCCCCGAGGGCTATCGGCAGCCGGTGCTGGTCATGTCCACCGACGGCGTCGGGACCAAGGTGCTGGTCGCGGCCGCCGCCGGGATTCACGACACGGTCGGTGAAGATCTCGTCAATCACTCAGTCAACGACATCCTGGTCCACGGGGCCACGCCGCTCGCGTTCCTCGACTACATCGCCACCGGCAACCTCGTGCCGGAAATCGCCGCGCAAATCGTCGCCGGCGTCGTGCGGGGCTGCCGGGCGCACGAGATGACGCTCGCCGGCGGCGAGACCGCGCAGCTTCCCGATCTGTACCAGCCGGGCCACTACGACCTCGCCGGCGCGATCGTCGGCGTGGTCGAAGAAGACAAGGCGCTGCACGGTGACCGCGTCGCGCCGGGCGACCAGATCATCGGGTACGCGTCCACCGGCTTGCACACGAACGGCTACACGCTCGCGCGCAGGATTGTGTTCGACGCGATGAAACTGCGGATCGACGATCCGTTTCCCGAGACCGACCAGAGCGTGGGTCAGGTGCTGCTGGCGGTGCATCGCAGCTACGTGGCGGCGGTGCACCCGGTATTGTCACAGGTCCACGCGCTCGCGCACGTCACCGGTGGAGGGATCGCGGGGAATCTGGTCCGCGTGCTGCCCCCGAGTGTCGAGGCGCTGCTCGACGCGGGCAGCTGGCCGTGGCCACCGCTGTTCCGCGTGCTTATGCGGGCCGGGCGGGTGGGACGGGAAGAGATGCGCCACGTCTTCAATCTGGGGATCGGCATGATTGCCGTCGTCGCGCGCGACGACGTGGAGGTGACGGTCCGCGCGGCCCAGCGCGCGCGCGTGCCGGCCTGGATCATCGGTGAGATCCGCACCAGGAAGGACGCAGCCTCTCCCGCGGTGCGATTTGAAGAAAGATAGGGAGCGCGATGCCATGCGCCGCGCGCTGGAGCTCGCGTGGCGCGGCTGGGGACAGGTCTCCCCCAATCCCCTGGTGGGGGCGGTGGTGCTGCGCGGCGACGAAGCGGTCGCCGAAGGATGGCACGCCGCCTACGGCCGCGCGCACGCCGAGCTGGCCGCGCTGCACGCGGCGGGTGAGAAGGCGAAGGGCGCGACCCTCGTCGTCACACTCGAGCCGTGCGCGCATCACGGCAAGACGCCGCCCTGCACGGACGCGATCCGGGCCGCCGGCGTGCGCCGCGTGGTCGCCGCGGTGCGCGATCCCGATCAAGACGCGCGCGGCGGTTTCGACATCCTGAAACGCGCCGGGATCGATACGCAGGCCGGACTGCTCGCCGAGGAAGCCGCGGCCCAGAACGCGCCGTTTCTCTTCACCCGTCTGCAGACCCATCGTCCGTTTGTCGCGCTCAAGCTCGCGACGTCGATCGACGGCCGGATCGCGGATGCGGGCGGCAGCTCGCAATGGATCTCCGGTCCCGAAGCGCGGGAGCATGTCCATTGGCTCCGCGCCGGGTTCGACGCGATCGCCGTCGGCGGCATGACCGCCCTCATGGACAACCCGCAGCTCACCGCGCGGGGCGGCGTGACGCCGCGCAAGCCGCCGGTGCGCATCGTGTTCGACCGGCGCGCGATGCTCAATCTCGGCGTGTCACTCGTGCAGACGGCGCGCGAAGTGCCGACGTGGGTGGTCGCCTCGCAGGAAGCGCCGATGGCGAACGTGTCGGTGCTCGAAGGCAACGGGGTGCGCGTCTTCCGTCCCGAGGCGCTGTCGCAGGCGTTCGCGCAGCTGCGGCTCGCCGGGATCCAGTCGATCCTGTGTGAAGGCGGCGGAGCGCTCGGCACCAAGCTGCTGGCCGAGGGGCTCGTGGACCGGCTCTACTGGGTGCAGGCGCCGGTGTGGCTGGGAGAAGGCGGCGTCGCGGCGTTTGCGGGAATCCCCGCATCTCCGCTCGCTGAAGCCCCTCGCTGGACCGTTGTGGAGCGGCGCGCGCTGGGCTCTGATACATTACTGGTCTTGGATCGGCGGCTATGTTTACCGGAATCGTAAGCGCGGTGGGACGGATCGAGTCCGTTTCCCTCAATGGGGGAAAGGGGACGGGGGACGGGGGACGGGTACTGCGTATCCGGGCTCCGTACCGCGCTCTGAAGAAGGGTGAGAGCATCGCGGTGAACGGCGCGTGCCTTACCGTCGAGAAGGTTACGAAGGGCTCGTTTACGGTCCATGCGGTGCAGACGACGCTCGGGCGCACGCTCATCGGCGAATGGCGGAAAGGCGGTACCGTCAATCTCGAGCGAGCGGTCCGCGCGGCCGATCTGATGGGCGGCCACATCGTCCAGGGGCATGTGGACGGCGTTGGGACGGTGCAGCGAATCGCCGAAGCGGATGATGCGGTGCTCGTGGACATCCGCGTGCCACGCGAGGTCGAAGAGACCACCGTGCTCCACGGAGCGATTACCGTAGACGGCGTAAGCCTGACCGTGAACGAGTTGCCGAGCGGTGGTGTCGTGCAGGTGTCGCTCGTGCCGTTCACGCGCGAGCACACGACGTTGGGACGGCTCAAACAGGGTGATCGGGTGCACGTCGAAGCGGACGTGCTGGGAAAATACGTGAGGCAGCTATGTCGTTCGGAGCGGTAGAACAGGCAATCGCAGACATCCGCGCGGGCAAGCTCGTCATCGTGGCTGATGACGAGCGGCGCGAGAACGAAGGGGATCTGATCGGGGCGGCCGAAAAGGTGACGCCGGCGATGATCAACTTCATGGCGACGCACGCCCGCGGGCTCATCTGCACGCCGCTCACGCCCGAGCGCTGCGACGCCCTCGGCTTGCCACAGATGACCGAGCGCAACAGCGAATCACACGAGACCGCGTTCACCATCAGCATCGACGCGGCCGCCCGCTTTGGCGTGACGACGGGCATCTCCGCGGCCGACCGGGCCGAGACGATTCGCGTCACGATCGACCCGTCCACCGTGCCGAGTGACTTGCGCCGTCCCGGCCACGTCTTTCCCCTGCGGGCGCGGCCCGGCGGCGTGCTCCAGCGCGTCGGCCAGACCGAAGCCAGCGTCGATCTCGCCCGGCTCGCGGGCCTGTATCCCGCCGGCGTGATCTGCGAAATCCTGAATCCGGACGGCAGCATGGCGCGCCGTCCGGATCTCGAGCGATTCGCCCGGGAGCACGGGCTCAGCTTCATCACGGTGGCGCAGCTCGTCGCCTACCGGCTCAAGCACGAGCGCCTGGTGCACCGGGTCGCCGAGGCGCGCCTCCCCACGCCGTTCGGCGAGTTCCGCATCATCGGCTACCGCAACGACGTCGACGGGGCCGAGCATGTCGCGCTGGTCTGCGGCGACGTGGCGGGGAAGCAGCAGGTACTGGTGCGCATGCACTCGAAGTGCCTGACCGGCGACGTCTTCGGATCGGCGCGCTGCGACTGCGGCTGGCAGCTGCACAGCGCGATGCGGATGATCGCGGACGCCGGCGCGGGCGTCGTCGTGTACCTGGACCAGGAAGGGCGCGGTATCGGCCTGCTGAACAAGCTCAAGGCCTACGAGCTGCAGGATCAGGGACACGACACGGTGGAAGCGAACGAGAAGCTCGGGTTCAAGCCGGATCTCCGGAATTACGGGATCGGCGCGCAGATTCTGCTCGATCTCGGGCTCTCGTCGATTCGCGTGCTGACCAACAATCCGATGAAACTGGTCGGCCTCGAGGGCTACGGACTGGAGATCGTCGAGCGTCTGCCGATCGTGCCGGCGCCTTCCGATGAGAACCGGGCCTATCTGGACGTCAAGCGGGACAAGCTCGGCCACTTCCTCACGCACTGACCGTGCCTCACCGTCCTCCACCGGCCGCGCGCACGTCCCATCGCCAGCGCCGCGTGGCGATCATCGTCAGCCGGTTTCACGAAAACATCACGTCCCAGCTGCTCGAAAACGCACGCGCCGCGCTGCGCCAGGGCGGCATCCCCGACGCTCATGTCGACATCACTTTTGTCCCGGGCGCGTTCGAGCTGCCGGTCGTGGCGGAGGCTGCGGCGGCGAGCGAGCGGTTCGACGCGATCGTGGCGCTCGGCTGCGTGATTCGCGGCGAGACGCCGCATTTCGAGTACGTGGCGTCCGAAGCGGCACGCGGCCTGGGGAACGTCGCCCTCGCGCACCGCATTGCAGTCGGATTCGGCGTGCTGACGACCGACACGATGGAGCAGGCGCAGGCCCGCGTGAGTAAGGGTGCCGAAGCGGTCCAGGCGGCGCTCGAGACCGCCGCTGCCCTCGAGCGGCTCGATGCAGCGTCCCGAGACTAAGGCGCGGGCGCGCGCCCTCCAGCTCCTCTACGCGTGGGAACTCTCGGGCGCACCGACCATCGAGTCGGTCGTCACCCGCCTCGCGGTGAGCTACGGCCGCGCGCCCCGGGGAAGGGCGGGGGGCTACGACCGCGCGGCGGACCTCGCGGCCAAGGCGGTCGCGGGATTGCCGGAATTCGACCGCCGCATCGCCGACGCCGCGGAACACTGGCGTCTGGATCGCGT
>JBLNGI010000327.1:0-27255 GCA_050264615.1 Gemmatimonadota bacterium | reverse complement strand
GACATGCTCGGCAACTTCGTGGGCGAGATCGCTCCAAGGTTCGTGAAGCGATACGCTGAAGTCGGCACCGCCGTCGAAGCGGCATTTCGCGATTACGCGCGCGACGTGCGCAGCGGCGCATTCCCCGGTCCCGAGCATTGCTACCAGATCGATCCCGCGGACGAAGCGTTGATCCGCGCGGCCCGTACAACTCGCAAAGGCCGCGCCGCGGTTGTGCAGGCCACGATATGACGACCAGCGTTGCCTCGCCTCTGGCATTGCGGCCGCGACCGCAGGTGTGCCGCGCCTGTGGCGCGTTGTATGAACCAGCGCCGGTCGCGATCTGCGAGCAATGTCTCGGCCCGCTCGACCCGGTCTTCGATGCCGCGCGCGTGCTGCCGACGCGCGACACGATCGCGGCGCGCCCCCGATCGCTGTGGCGCTACCGCGAATGGCTGCCGTTCGACGGCGACCCCGTGCTGTCGCTCGATACCGGCGGCACGCCGCTCGTGGAGGCACCCCGCCTCGCCGCTCGACTCGGCGTGGCGCGTGTCTGGGTGAAGAACGACGCGGTCTCGCATCCGTCGTTGTCGTTCAAGGACCGTGTCGTCGCGACGGCGATCAACGCGGCCGCTGCGTTCGGGCTCGACACCATCGGCTGCGCGTCCACCGGCAATCTGGCCAACGCCGTCGCCGCGCAGGCGGCACGCGCCGGCCTCAAGGCGTGGATCTTCATCCCGGAGGACCTCGAGCCGGCCAAGGTCGTCGGAACCGCGGTCTATGGCGCACGGCTGGTCCGCGTGCGCGGTCACTACGACGACGTGAATCGCCTGTGCGCGCAGGTGGCCGATGAGTTCGGCTGGGGCATCGTGAACGTGAATCTGCGCGGCTACTACGGCGAAGGCTCGAAGACGCTGGCGTTCGAGATCGCCGAACAGCTCGGCTGGCGTCTGCCGACGGCAGTGGTCGCGCCGATGGCGGGAGGCTCGCTGGTCACGAAGCTGCGCAAGGGATTCCGCGAGTTCAGTGCCGCGGGACTGGTGAGTGGCGGCGCGCCGCGCATCTTCGGCGCCCAGGCGGCCGGGTGCGCGCCCATCGTGCAGTTGGTGCGCGACAACGCCGAGGCCATCACGCCGGTGGTGCCGCAGACGATTGCCCGGTCGATTGCGATCGGGAACCCCGCCGACGGGGTGTTTGCCAAGCGCGCGATCCTTGAATCGGGCGGCTGGGCGGCGGCAGTCGCGGATGCCGACCTCGTGGCGGGGATTCGCCTGCTGGCCGAGGAGGCCGGGATTTTCACCGAGACGGCCGGCGGCGTGACGGTCGCCGCCGCGCTGGCGCTCGCGACCGCAGGCCGCTTCTCCGCGGATGACGATGTCGTACTGTGCATCACGGGGAACGGCCTGAAGACGGTCGACGCCGTTGCTCCCGTACTGCCGGCGGCGCCGCTCATCGCGCCACGGGTCGCGGAGGTGCGGGCGCTGGTGAGCGGGGGGGGTGGGGCGTGACCGCGCGCGTGCGCGTGCCGGCGAGCTCGAGCAATCTGGGCTCAGGCTTCGACTGCGTCGGCATCGCCGTCGACCGCTGGCTCACGGCGTCGGTGACGCTCGAGCGGCCGGGGGAGGGGAGGGGGAGCGGCTGGACCATCCGGCGCCGCGGGATGCTGAGTGAGGTGCGGGTCCGGCCCGATCAGGATCTGTTCACGCGAGGCTTCCGGGCGGCGTGTGCAGCCGGCGGGATCGCGGCACCTACGAAGGTCACCATCGACGCAGCCTCGGACATTCCCGTGGGTCGTGGACTAGGCTCGTCCGCGGCGGCGATTGTCGCCGGCGCATTGCTCGCCGATAGCGCGCTCGATCTGGCACTGTCGCGCGCGCAGATCCTGGAGATCGGCACCACCGTCGAAGGACATTCCGACAACGTCGCGCCGGCGATTTACGGCGGGGCCGTATTGAGCGCGCACACGTCGGCGGGTCTCGTGGCGTCGCCACTTCGTGTTGCCCCCGAGATCGAGTTGTTGATCGCCGTCCCGCCGTTCTCGAACGACACGAAAGCGGCCCGTGCCGCACTGCCACGCACGGTCCCGCACGCCGATGCCACGACCGCCGCGAGTCGCGCGGCGGCACTGGTGCAGGGCCTGGCGACGGGTGATGGCGGGTTGCTCAGCGCGGCCCTGGACGACGTGCTCCATGTGCCGTACCGGCGCGCGCACGTCTATGGCTTTGATGCGGTGGTAAGCGCCGCGAAGGATGCCGGCGCATACGGCGCTACCCTGTCGGGCGCCGGATCGGCGATCCTGGCGATCGCGCCACGTGAACGCGCGGCTGACGTGGGCAGCGCATTGTTGTGCGCCTGGCGATCGCAGGGCGTCCACGCTGAGCTCATCCGGTGCACCCAGGCGGTGCCAGGCGCGACGGTAACCCGGGTTTCTCAATCGGTTGTTACGGAGACATCATGAGCGTCACACTCCAACTCCCCACGGTTCTCGCGAAGCTCGCGGACGGCCAGCGCACGCTCGAAGCCGACGGCGCGACGTTGGGCGATGTCGTCGCCGACGTCGCCACCCGCTTTCCGGGGCTGGCGCCGCGGCTGCGCGACGCCGCCGGCAAACCCTATCCCTTCGTGACGTTTTACGTGAACGACGACGACGCCCGACTCCAGGGCGGCTTTGCGGCGAGCGTGCGCGACGGCGATGAAATCATCGTCGTTCCCGCGATCGCAGGAGGTTGACCGTGTCCGCGCTCGCTCACGCCGAGCTGGTGCGCTACAGCCGGCACCTCATTCTCCCCGACGTCGGTGTCCCCGGGCAGGAAAAGCTGAAGGCCGCGCGGGTGTTGCTCATCGGGGCCGGGGGACTCGGATCGCCCGCGTCGCTGTATCTCGCGGCGGCCGGTGTCGGCACACTTGGTCTCGTGGATTTCGACAACGTCGACGTGACCAATCTCCAGCGCCAGATCCTGCACGGCACCAAGGACGTTGGTCGCCCGAAGCTGGTGTCGGCGCGCGAGCGCATCACCGATGTGAACCCGCATGTGCGGCTCGAGACCTACGAGACCGCGCTCACGTCCAAGAACGCGCTCGACATCCTCAGCGGGTACGACATCGTCGTGGACGGCACGGACAACTTCGCGACGCGCTATCTCGTCAACGACGCCTGTGTGCTGCTTGGTAAGCCCAATGTGTACGGCAGCATTTTCCGGTTCGAGGGACAGGCGTCGGTCTTCGCGTTGCCCGATGGACCATGCTATCGCTGCCTCTTTCCGGAGCCGCCGCCGCCCGGGCTCGTGCCGAGCTGCGCCGAGGGAGGCGTGTTAGGTGTGTTGCCCGGTCTGGTCGGGACGATTCAGGCGACGGAAACGATCAAGCTGATCGTTGGAGCGGGCGAGCCACTGAAGGGCCGGCTGCTCCTGATCGATACGCTCGGCATGCAGTTCCGCACGGTCCGTGTACGAAAGGACCCCACGTGCCCCGCGTGCGGCACGCATGAGATCCAGGCGCTCATCGATTACGAGCAGTTCTGTGGCGTTCGGGCCGCAGAGGCGGAGCCGCGCGCGCTCGCGGGGTTCGTCGAGGTGACGCCACGCGAGCTGCAGAGCCGGCTGTCGCGCGGTGAGCAGTTGCAGCTGATCGATGTGCGGGAGCAGTTCGAATGGGACATCGCGCACATTGCGGGCGCGCTGCTCGTTCCGCTGGCGACGTTGCCGGACAGCGTCGAGACGCTCGATCGCGAGCGCGAGGTCGTCGTGTACTGCAAAGGCGGGACGCGCAGCCGGGCGGCCGCCTCGCACCTCGCGGACGCAGGATTCCACCGGGTGTCGAACCTGACCGGCGGAATCCTCCGCTGGCAGGAGGAGGTCGATCGGACGCTACCGCGTTATTGAGCCAGCCCCCAGCCCGTCCGCTCAGGCGGTAATCGGCACCCATCGGCGATGGAAAGGTGATGGCTGTCACCACGGACCGACTACCGTACGCCCATGTCGCACGAGTCGGTCATCGTGATTCTCGCGACCGGGGGTCGGCCGCTCGGGCCGGACGCGCTCGAGGGGTTGCCGGAAACGACCGTCGCGTGGTCGCGAATCGAGCGGGAGGGTCGCGTGGCATGTCTCGCGGCCCGCGTCCGTCACGCGGACGCGGTGACCGAATTCCGAGTAAGAGTTAGGCAATGGAGTGCGGCTCGTGGATGGGGCGTTACGGTTGCGCCGTGCGGGCCGCATTACTAAGATAAGTCACATGCATGACTTGGGAGCCCCAGTCGCCGGCAACGGCGGGAAGACGCCCAGGCTCCCGGCACCCCCCCTACCGAACCCGCCACCGCCGTACGCGCCCAGGCAGCGCTCCGTATTGGCGCGCTGGTTCGACAGTTGGATGCGATCGCTCGGTATGGCGCTCGTGCTCTTCCTCATCATTCGCACCTTCCTTCTTGAAGCATTTCAGATCCCCTCCGGCAGCATGGAACGCACGCTCTTGGCCGGGGACTTCCTGTTCGTCAATAAAGCGGTGTACGGCGCGCAGATCCCGGGGACCAACGCGCGGCTTCCGGGCTTCAACACGCCGCGCCGCGGTGACGTGATCGTGTTCGCCTATCCCAAGGACCCGACGCTGAGCTATGTGAAGCGCGTCATCGGTGCTCCCGGGGACGTCGTCGAGATGCGGTTGGGCCAGGTGTACGTGAACGGCCGGGCGCTCGAGGAGCCGTACGTGCAGCGCGTTGATCCACTGCACGATGGGTTCGATCCCGAGTTCAACTGGCAGCGCGAGTACTTGGTGCGCCCCTCCGACGAGGTGCGGCGGCGCTATCATCCCACACGCGACACGTGGGGTCCGCTGCGCGTGCCGATGGACAAGTACTTCGTGCTCGGCGACAATCGCGACAATTCCGCCGATTCACGCTATTGGGGCTTCGTGGACGCGAGCGCGGTGAAGGGCCGCCCGCTCGTCGTCTATTTCAGTTATGACCGGGGCACGCGCGATGCGCTACCCTGGCTGACTGACATTCGCTGGAGCAGGCTCGGTTCGCTGATTCGCTAGAGTGGTGCAACCCCCTCGAGGAGCGGCCATTCCATGCAATTGAATACGGCGAAGCGCGCATCATTTGACGAGGGATCACTGGATCAGTATCTGCGGGAAATCAGCCAGTATCCGCTGATCACGCGGGAGGAAGAAGTCACCCTCGCGCAGCGGATCAAGCAGCAGGATCCGGAGGCGCTCGACAAGCTCGTGCGCTCGAATCTCCGTTTCGTCGTTTCGGTCGCGAAGAAATACCAGAACCAGGGCGTGTCGCTCTCGGATCTGATCAACGAGGGCAACCTCGGCCTGATTCGCGCAGCCCACAAGTTCGACGAAACCAAGGGGATCAAGTTCATCTCCTACGCCGTGTGGTGGATCCGCCAGGCGATCCTCCAGGCGCTCGCCGAGCAGTCGCGCATCGTGCGCGTGCCCCTGAATCGCGCCGGCACGCTGCACCGGATCGGCAAGCGCTCGGCCTCGCTGCTGCAGGAGCTGGGGCGCGAGCCGACCGTCGAAGAAATCGCCGAAGGGATGGACATCTCCGAGGAGGAAGTCGCCAAAACGCTGTCGATCTCGCAGGCCCATCTCTCGCTCGACGCGCCGCTCACCCCCGGCGAAGACAACAAGCTGCTCGATTATCTGCCCGATACGACAAATCCCGGACCGGACGACGAGATCTTCGAGCACGCGCTCACCGAGTCGATCGAATCGGTGCTCGCCACGCTGAAAGAGCGCGAAGCCCGGATCCTGCGGCTGTACTTTGGTCTGGAAGGCCAGGAGCCGATGACGCTCGAGGAGATCGGCTCCCAGCTGGGGATCACCCGGGAACGCGTGCGGCAGCTCAAAGAGAAAGCGCTGGCCCGGCTCCGCCACGTCTCGAGGGCCCGGGCGCTGGAGAGTTTCCTCTCCTAGAAGCACGGAGTTGGGAGCTGGGAGTTGGGATCTGGATCCCAACTCCTGGCTCCCATCTCCTTTATATTTCCCGCCCTATGGCCAGCCAAGCCTCATTCGACATTTCCACCGGCGCCGACCTCCAGGAGGTCGACAACGCCGTCAATCAAGCGCAAAAAGAAGTCGCCCAGCGGTACGACTTCAAGGGATCGAAAGCGTCGATCGCGTTCGACCGCGCCAAGGCGACCCTGACGCTCGTCGCCGACGACGACTTCAAGATGAAGGCGTTGTTCGACGTGCTCCAGTCGAAGATGATCAAGCGCGGCGTGCCGGTGAAAAACATGGAGCTCGGCGCGATCACGCCCGCGGCCAACGATACGGTGCGCCGTGAGATCAAGCTGACGCAGGGCATCCCGCAAGAAAAAGCCAAGACCATCGTCAAGGCGATCAAGGACAAGAAATTCAAGAAGGCTCAAAGCTCCATTCAAGGCGAGGAGATTCGCGTGACGGCGCCGTCCAAGGACGAGCTCCAGGAAGTCATCGCGTTCCTGCGGTCGCAGGACTTCGGCATCGAGCTGCGGTTCGGGAACTACCGCGGATGAAGCTGGGCGTCATGTCCCTCGGCTGCGACAAGGCGACGGTGGACTCCGAGCGGCTCGTCGGCGAGCTGGTCGGCCACGGCGCCGTGGTCACGCCAGAGCTGGCGTCGGCCGACGTGATCCTGGTGAACACCTGCGGCTTCATCGACGCCGCGAAGCAGGAATCGATCGACGCCATGCTCGAGGCGGCGAAGCTGAAGACCACTGCGGCGGTCAAGGCGGTCGTGGCGGTCGGTTGTCTCGTGCAGCGATACAAGCATGAGCTGCAAACCGAGATTCCCGAGGTCGATCTGTTCTTGGGATTCTCGGAACTGCATCACTTGGTCCCGGAGCTGGCGCAGCGCGGGCTGATCGAGGATCCGGTCGCGCAGCATCCGGGCGTACGCCAGTTCCTGGGCGAGCAGTCCCACGTGCGCTATCTGAAGATTTCCGAAGGGTGCGATCACACCTGCGCCTTCTGCGCGATCCCGCTGATGCGCGGCAAGCATCGCTCCGAGCCGCTCGCGCGGCTGGTGCGTGAAGCGCAGCAGCTCGAAGCCCAGGGTGCGAAAGAGATCAATCTTGTCGCTCAGGATCTCGGGCATTGGGGTAGGGACTTGGGACTCGGAGGTCCGAAGCTCCCAGACCTGCTCGAGGCTCTGCTGCGCGAGACGTCGGTGCCCTGGTTCCGGCTCCTGTACGTCTACTCGGCGGGAATCAACGAGCGCCTCGTGGAACTGATGGCTCGCGAGTCTCGGATCGTGCCGTACATCGACATGCCGATCCAGCATGCCACCGACCGCATGCTCGAGCGCATGCGCCGGCCGGAGCGCGTACACACGCTGCGCGAAAAGCTCGCGCGGCTGCGCGGGACGATTCCCGATCTCGCGATCCGCACGACCTGTCTCGTCGGCTTCCCGGGCGAGACCGACGAGGATTTCCGGGCGCTCCTCGCATTTCTCGAGGAAGCGCAGTTCGACCGCATGGGCGCGTTCGCCTACTCGCCGCAGGAAGGGACGCGCGCGATGCAGTTCGAGGACGACGTGCCCGACTACCTGAAAAAGGAGCGGCTCGAGGAAATTCTCGAGGTGCAGCGCTCGATTTCCGGCGAGCGCCTGGCGCGGTTCGTGGGGCGCGACGTCGAGGTCTTGATGGACGATCCCGAGGTCGGACGTGTGAAGTGGCAGGCCGATGATGTGGACGGCGTGACATATCTCGAGCCGGGCAACGCGAGGCCCGGGGGGGGAGGGGGGGGCTTTGTGCGCGCGCGCATCACGGCGAGCGAGGATTACGATTTCCAGGCGGCCGCGCTGACGTGACTCGATCAGGCGAGCTCTTCGACCGGGCGAAACGGGTGTTGCCCGGTGGCGTGAATTCACCCGTGCGGGCGTTCCGGGCGGTCGGCGGGACGCCTTTTTTCGTGGCGCGCGCCAAGGGCTCGCGACTCTACGACGCCGACGGCCAGAGCTACATCGACTACGTCTGCTCCTGGGGACCGCTGATTCTGGGCCATGCCCATCCCGCCGTGCTCGAGGCGGTGCGTGAAGCGGCGGCGCGCGGCTGGACCTACGGCGCGCCGTGCGAGGCCGAGGTCGAGCTCGCGGAAGAAGTGCGGCGCCGCATGCCGTCGCTCGAGATGATGCGATTCGTGAACAGCGGTACCGAGGCGACGATGGCGGCGGTCCGGCTCGCCCGCGCGGCGACCGGCCGGGATCTGATCATCAAGTTCGAAGGGGCCTACCACGGCCACGCGGACAGCTTTCTCGTCAAAGCCGGGTCCGGTGTGGCGACGTTGGGACTTCCGGACTCACCCGGCGTCCCAGCGGAGCTCGCTCGGCTCACACTCACGGCGCCGTTCAATGACGCGAATCTCGTCGCGGACCTGTTGAAGCAACACGACGGACGCGTCGCCGCGCTGATCGTCGAGCCGTACCTCGGCAACGTAGGGTTCATCGCGCCCGAGCCCGGGTTTCACGACGCGCTGCGATCGCTGTGTGACCGCCACGGCGCGCTGCTGATCTTTGATGAAGTGATGACCGGCTTTCGTGCAGCGGCGGGCGGGGCGCAGGAACGTCTCCGCGTGCGACCCGACCTCACGACATTGGGCAAGATCATCGGCGGGGGATTCCCGGTGGGGGCGTACGGGGGCCGTCCCGATCTCATGAAACGGATCGCCCCCGAAGGTCCGGTCTACCAGGCGGGCACGCTTTCGGGCAATCCGGTCGCCATGGCCGCCGGCCTTGCGACGCTGCGGGAGACGGCCCGTCCCGGGTTCTATGAGACACTCGAGCACCGCACGGCGCGGTTGCTGCAGGGCCTGAGCGCCGCCGCGAACGCGCGCAGCGTGCCGTGGACAGCGGGGTATGCAGGGTCGATGTGGGGCGGCTACTTCACCGCGGGACCCGTCCGCAACTACGAGGACGCCAAGCACTCCGATGCCAAACTGTTCGCGCGCTGGCACAGGGCCGCGCTCGCGCGCGGCGTGTTTCTCGCGCCGTCCGCGTTCGAAGCCGGCTTCGTTTCGGGCGCGCATTCCGATGCGGACATCGAGGTCACCATCAAGGAGCTTGATGCGGCGCTGGACGAAGCTCTGCGCGGTTAGTCTTCTCGCCCTCGCGGGCACGGGCTGTCCGGGGCCCACGCAGGTTAGTCCGGCTCCTGGAGCCGAGCCGGAGCTGCGCATCGCAATTGCCGTGGGTGGTACGACCGCGTCCATCGGCGGTCCGGAAAGCGGTGAGCTGTTCGTCAGCGACGCCGCGAGTGGCGTACCCGTGGGGTCCGTCCCTGCGGGCGTGCGCTGGGTCGTCCGGCCCGATTCGGCTGATCCGACGCGGCTCAGGTTGATCAAGCCCCCCCCCGACAGCACGCGCACCGACGCGTTGCGTGGCGTCACCGTCGTCAACGTCACCGAAAACCGCTTTGTCGTCGCGAACGGCCGCCGCTATCGCGGTCGGATCACGATCACGTCGGGGCGGGCCGGGGCCGGGGCCGGGGGCGGGGGCGGGGGCGGGGGCGGCCTGACGCTGGTCAATCGTGTGAGCCTCGAAAGTTACGTCGCCGGCGTCGTCGGCCCGGAAATCGGCGCGCGCCGTACGGACGAGCTGAACGCGGTCCTGGCGCAAGCGATCGTGTCCCGCAGCTTCGCGCTCAAGAATCGGGGGCGCTGGGAGGCGTTCGGATTCGACGCCTACGCCGACACGCGCGATCAGGTCTACCTCGGCATGGCCGTCGAAACGCCCCAGGTGTGGGATGCCGTGCGGCGCACCGCCGGCCAGGTGCTGACGTACGACGGCCAGGTGATCGACGCCTACTTTCATTCGACGTGCGGCTTCAGCACCGCCGGTGTGGACGAGGCGTTCGGCACGACACGGGAACGTCCCTACCTGAGACCCGTATCAGACAAAAGCGGCGGCGGCCACTACTACTGTGACATCTCCCCGCGGTTTCGCTGGCGCGAAGAATGGGATGGGTCGGAGTTGCGCGCTATATTGTCGCGAACGTTGGCGAGCGTGACGCCGCTGGCGGGCGACGGAATGCAGCGCATCACCGATATCAGCGTGACTCGCAAGACGCGCTCGGACCGGGTGGGCGAGCTGCGCATCGTGTTCGAGCGCGGCGACATCCGGATTCCAGGACCCGACGTGCGCACGGTGCTTCGACCGGAAGCGGAACGCTGGCTGCAGAGCACGGCGTTCCAGCTCACCGTGAGCAAGACGAACGGTGAAGTGGCGCGGCTGGTAGCGGCGGGCGCGGGATCGGGGCATGGCGTCGGCATGTGCCAGTGGGGTGCGATCGGACGGGCGCGCGCGGGACAGGATTATCGGAAAATTCTGAGTACATACTTCCCGGGGACGAGGATTGAAAAGATCTATTAGGACGGCCGGACGGCCGGGCGGCCTGGCGGCCGGAGCGCTGATGGTGCTGTTGGCCGTCTGGCCGTCCGGCCGTCTGGCCGGCCAGGGTGTGCTCAACGAGTTCTCCTACGACAACCTGCGTCTCTCAGGCATTCAGCTGGATCTCGGAGTACTGGGTGCCTCGCAGCTGATGGGCACGACGGTCGGCGGACTGCGTATGGACTTCGGACGCATCGCCCCCAAAGTGCGTCTGCTGCTCGGACTGTCGTACTTTCGCTCCGACTTCGATCAGGAAGCGCTCAGCCGATTCGAAGCCCGGCTCGACAGCTTCGTAAATCCCGGCACGCCCGATAACGTCACGGTCGGACAAATCCGGCTCGGCGACGTCGTCGGCGATGTCGATTTTCAACTGGTGTTTCCGCAAGGGCGCGGGATCACCGCGTACGTCGGCACCGGGGTGAGCATCCACGTGCGGAACGGCAGCGGGGACCTCATCAACGGGACGTTCGTCGAAGACGCGCTCGATGTCGTCACGGCAGGACTGAACGGAACGATCGGGTTCGAATTCAACCTGTCGCCGGCCTGGCGATTCACCCTCGACGGACGGGGCGTCCTGTCGAGCGGTCTCAATACGGCGAGCGTGCGCACGGGCATCATGTATCGCCTGAAGGCGGGCAGGCAGCCGGCGAGTGGGACGGGAGGGGGAGGGGGAGGGGGAGGGGCAGCGCGCAAGCCGTGAACGATCCGATCCGCGTCGGCGTCATCGGTGCAGGCGCGATTTCACAGGTCGCGCACCTGCCCGTGCTGCGCCGCCTGCCTGGCGTCGAAGTCGCCGCCATCTGCGACAACGACGTCGGCAAAGCGCAGGCGCTCGCCAGCCGCTTCGACGTGAAGGACACCTACGACGACATCGAGGAAGTGCTGCGCTACGCGAACGTGGGCGTCGTCGTGATCTGCACCCCCAACCACCTGCACGAGATTCACGTCACGTCGGCCTTGGCGGCCGGCGCCCACGTGCTATGCGAGCGGCCGCTGGCCATGAACCTCGCCGGCGTCGAGCGCGTGCTCGCGGCGAGCGATAAGTACGGCAAGCGTGTGATGGTGGGGATGAATCATCGGTTCCGCTCAGATGTGCAGGCGGTGCGGGGGTTCCTGGCGGGCGGCGACATCGGCGCGCTCCAGGCAGTGCGCGGGGGATGGTACACGTTTCAGCCCAGCCGCCAGATGCTCGGCTGGCGGCTCCGGCGCGAGCAGGCGGGCGGCGGCGCGATGCTCGACCTGGGCCTGCCGCTGATCGATCTGGGGCTGTGGCTCGCCGGCTGGCCCGCTCCCAAACGCATCTCCACGCATCTGACGCGCAGCGGCCGCGATGGGGTCGAGGACATGGGCTCGGCGCTGATCGTGTGTGAGAACGGCGTGTCGATCACGGTCGACGTGAGCTGGCGGCACCTGGGTGAAGGTGAGCGATTCTGGTTCGATATCGTCGGGGCCAAGGGATCGGCGATGATCCAGCCGCTGCGGATCTTCAAGGAACAGCACGGCGCGGCCGTCGACGTGACCCCCACGGGGGCGACGGGCCGCGAGACGCCGTTCATCCAGTCGTATCGCGCCGAGTGGATGTATTTCCTCGCCGTGATCAAGGGCGACGTGAACGCGCCGCCGCCGCGCGATCAGCTCGCGTTGCAGCGCGTGGTCGACGCGATGTACCGCTCGGCCGACGAAGGGCGCGACGTATTGTTGTGACGCGGGGCCGGCTGTGGCTCCTGATCGTGTCGGGCGCCATCGCGCTCACCGCCAGCTACCCGCCGTTTCCGCTTCCATTCCTCAGTTTTCTGGCCATCACACCGGCCGTGCTGCTCATGCGGCAGGCGGTGCTCGACGCCAATCCGCGCAGCGCGTTCCGGTGGGGCTGGTGGTACGGCCTGATCACCAATGCGTTAGTCCTGTACTGGATGATCGTCGCGCTGTGGCATTTCACGCCGTTCTCGGCACTCGGCTATCTCGCGACGATCGCCATCATCGGGCTGCTCACCGGCGTGATGTTCTGGTTTGTGGTCCGGCTGCGGCTCGCGCTGCCGGGTCTGCCACTGTGGGCCGTGCTGCCCGTCGCCTGGACGATGCTCGAATGGCTGATCGGCCACCTCGGCGACATCCGGTTCCCGTGGCTCGGCCTGGGCACCTCGCTCGCGGACGCGCGGGTGCTGGTGCAGTGGGCCGATCTGGCGGGGGCGCGTGGGGTGACGCTGTGGCTCGCCTGGTGCAACGTGGTGATCGTTGAAGCGGCGACCGACGTGCGAGGTGCGTGGTACGTGGTGCGTAGGCTCGGCCCGATGTTCGCGACGCTTGCGCTCGCCCTCAGCTACGGGCTGTGGCGGATGAAGACACTGCCCGTGCGCGAGGTTGGCGTAGTCGGCATGGTGCAGCCGAGTGAGGGGTTCGACGAGAAGGGCGATCCCGCGCGGGCTGATACCGTCGTCGGAAAGCTCATTGGCATGTCGCGGCAGTTACTCATGGACGCACCGCGCCCCCAGTTGATCATCTGGCCCGAAGCGGCGATTCCGCCGTTTCTCTGGAGTCAGCCCCGTTGGCAGGCGCAGATCGCCGGGGTGGCGCGTGAATCTCGCGTTCCGATTTTCACCGGCCTGGTCTGGGCCGACCCCGGTTGGCGGAGCATTCAGGACCCCTATTACAACGCGGCATTGCTGATCGACACGACCGGCGACTGGCGCCGCTCCCCCGTGTATGCGAAGCACTATCTCGTCCCCGTTACCGAGCGCGTGCCGTTCGTTCCAGTGAAAGTCTTCCGCGCGATTCCGGGCCTGGCACGCTGGTCGGGTGGGTTCACACCCGGCCGGATCAAGCCGCTCTATCCCACCACGCTCGGGCGGTTCGGCGTGATCGTCTGCTACGAGTCGGCGTTCGAAGACTTGCCGCGAGACTACCGCGCGCAGGGCGCGGACTTCTTCGTCAACATCACCAACGACGCGTGGTTCGGCCACACCACGGCACCGACGCAACACGCCTCGCACCTGGTCCTGCGCGCGATCGAGACGCGCATGGGTGTCGCGCGTGCGGCCAACTCGGGGATCTCGGAGTTCGTCGATCCCCTCGGGCGCGCTTACAATCAGACCAAGCTCGATGCCGACACTGTGATCACCGGCACTCTGATCACGAGCGATGTCGTCCCCCTCTACGTCCGCCTCGGCGACTGGGTCGGCGTCCTGGTCGTGGTGCTGACCCTGGGCGCCGCCGCGTTTCTCGTGAAGCGTCGTTTCCGTCCATGACCCGCGTCGGCGTGGACGTCGGCGGGACGTTCACTGATCTCGTCGCAGTCGGACCCGACGGCAGGCTTGAAATCCGCAAGGTTGCCAGCACCCCCACGGACCCGAGTGTGGGTTTGTTCCGGGCGCTGGATGCTTTGGGGACGGGGGACGGGGGAGGGGGGACGGGTGCACCCGAACAACCCCTCCCTCGTCCCTCGTCCCCCGTCCCCATTGATGTACTTGTTCATGGGACAACCGTCGCGACCAACGCGTTGCTCGAGCGCCGTGGTGCTCGCGTGGCGTTGGTGACGACGGCCGGCTTTGAGGATGTGCTGTGGCTTCGACGCCAGGATCGTGCGGCGCTCTACGACCTGGCACGCGATCACCCGCCGCCGCTGGTGACGCGCGCCGACGTCGTGGGTGTGCGCGAGCGCATGGGCCCACAGGGAGTGATCGAGGTTCTCTCCGGGAGCGAGATCGCGCGCGTGACCGCGCGGATCAAGGAGCTCGCCCCGGAATCGGTCGCGATCGCGCTGCTGTTCGCATTCCGGCACCCCCAGCACGAGCAGCAGCTCGCCGCGGCGATTCGCTCCGCGCTGCCCGATCTGCCGGTGGCCGCCAGTCACGAGGTGTTGCCGGTATTTCGTGAGTACGAGCGCACGAGCACGACGACGGCCGAGGCCTACCTGAGGCCCAAGGTCGTGGCGTATGTCGCGCGAACCGAGGCCCTGGCGCGCGAACACGGCGTGGAGACGCTGCGCATCATGACGTCGAGTGGGGGGACGCTGGAACCCCAGCAGGCGATCGAGCGCGCCGCGAGCCTCGCCTTGTCCGGCCCCGCCGGCGGCGTGATCGGCGCGCAGCTCGTTGGTGCGGCGGTGGGCACGCGGGATTTGCTGACGCTCGACATGGGAGGCACGAGTGCAGACGCGAGTTTGATCACGGCGGGCGTCGCACTCACCGAAAGCGCCGAATCGGTCGCGGGAATCCCCCTCGCGCTGCCCGCCATTCTCATCGAGACGGTGAGTGCCGGAGGCGGGAGCATTGCGGCCATCGACGACGGCGGTGCGCTCCAGGTTGGGCCTCGGAGCGCGGGGGCCGAGCCCGGACCGGCCTGTTACGACCGGGGCGGCACTGAGCCCACCGTGACGGACGCGTGCCTCGTGCTCGGCTGGCTCGATCCCGACTATCGACTGGCCGACGCCGTCCTGCTCGATCGCGCGGCTGCGGAGCGCGCGTTGGCGACACTCTTTGAAGACGTAACCACGATGGCCGCCGCCATCGTGGAAGTGGCGACGGCGGTGATGGCCCGCGCGCTCAAACGCGTGAGTGTGGCCCGTGGCATCGATCCGCGCGGCATGGCGCTCCTGCCTTTCGGCGGCGCCGGTCCTCTGTTCGGTTGTGCCCTCGCCGATTCGCTCGGCATGTCGCGCGTGATCGTTCCACCGCATCCGGGCGTGCTGAGCGCGCTGGGGCTTGCGGCGGCGCCGGAGCGGGTGGACGTGCTGGCCTCGCTGCATCGCGCCCTGGCGGACGTGCGCGATGGCGACCTGCATCGTGCGTTCCAGCCGTTGCTCGCCGCCGCGGCCCGCGCCCTGCCGAATGCATCACTGGCGCGATTTGTGGATTGTCGATTTGCCGGCCAGGGCTATGAGGTGACGGTCCCGGCGCCGCGCGACGATCCGGGCGCCGTCGCGTCGGCGTTCCGTGCGGCGCATCAGGCGCGGCACGGTCACGCGGATCCGGAGCAGCCCGTCGAGCTGGTGAATCTCCGCGTCGTGGCTGAAAAGCCCGCGGCTGTTGCGGTCGCGAGTGGGACAGGGCGGACGAAAGCCGTGAAGGGTCCGCGTCCGATCGTGCTCCGCGATGGTAAGCGTGTGCGCGCCGAGGTGTGGGCGCTGGGGCAAATAGCCGCGGGTACGCACGTCCGCGGGCCCGCCATCCTGGCTGGTCTCGATGCCACAGCGCTCGTCGAGCCCGGATGGCACGGCGTCGTCCATCCCACTGGAGCCGTCATTCTGGAGCGCGCATGAGGTTCGACGCCGTCGGTCTCGAGGTCATGGCGCACGCCTTCGCCTCGATCGCCGAGGAGATGGGGCTCGTGCTCGTGCACAGCGCGCTGTCGCCCAACATTCGCGAGCGGCGCGATGCCTCCGCCGCGCTATTCGATGCCGATGGCGAGATGCTCGCGCAGGCCGCGCACATTCCCGTGCATCTCGGCGCGCTCGCCGATGCCGTGGCGGCCGTCCGGGCACTCGATCCCCATCCCGGTGAATTGTTCCTCCTCAATGATCCCTATGCCGGCGGCAGCCATCTCCCTGATCTCACATTGATCGGCGCGATCGAGATCGATGGACGGGTGGGGGGATACAGCGTCGTGCGCGCGCACCATTCGGATGTCGGGGGAATGAGCGCCGGGAGCATGCCGGCAGGCGCTCGGGAGCTGTATCAGGAGGGCATCATCATCCCGCCGTCGCGGTTCACGGCGGAACTGGAACGCTTGCTGCTCGCAAATGTGCGCACGCCGGCGATGCGGAGAGGCGATCTCGCGGCGCAACGTGCCGCGGTCGAGCGTGGCGCGGACGGGTTGCGTTCCCTGGCGAGCCGGCATGGGTGGAGCGCGTTGCGCGCGGCGGCGCGGGAGCTGCTCGATTACGCCGAGCGAAGGACGCGATCCGCCATCAGCCGTCTGCCGTCAGCCACCATGACCGCGGTGGATTATTTGGAAGGAGACGGCGTCACGGACGAGGATCTCGAGATCCGAGTGACGATCACGATACGTGACGGCGTCTTTCATGCCGACTTTACCGGAACCCACGGCGCGGCGGCCGGCAACGTGAATTGTCCAATCGCGGTCGCGCGCTCGGCCGTGTTGTTTGTCGTGCGCACGCTGGTGCCGGATGACGTGCCGATGAACGGCGGCGTGCCGCGTGCGATTCGCGTGACCGCTCCGCCCGGATGTCTGGTGAATGCCCGTGCGCCGAGCGCCGTTGCGGCGGGGAATGTGGAGACATCGCAGCGCATCACCGATTGCGTCTTCCGCGCGCTCGCCGCGGGCGGCTGCCGCGTCCCGGCGCAGGGGCAGGGAACGATGAACAACCTGACGTTTGGCGGCCCTGGCTGGACGTATTACGAGACGATGGGTGGCGGCCAGGGTGCGAGTGCGGGGGCGCACGGTCCCTCCGGGGTCCATGTCGGGATGTCGAACACGCTGAACACGCCGATCGAGGTGCTCGAGCTCGAGCATCCGCTGCGCGTGCGCACGTATGCTCTCCGCGAGGGCAGCGGCGGGAGAGGGAAGTGGCGCGGTGGTGATGGGGTGATCCGCGAATTTGAGGCGCTGGCGCCGATGGACGCCACACTGCTCAGCGAGCGGCGACGCCACGGCCCGGCGGGGGCAGGGGGTGGGGCGGCTGGTGCCGCGGGCGTCAATCAGTTGAACGGCAAGCCGCTCGCATCGAAGACCACACAGCGACTGGCCGCGGGGGACGTTCTCCGCATTGAGACTCCGGGCGGCGGCGCCTGGGGGAAAGGGACTAACCAATGACGTGGTTCCTGGTTTCGTTGCTCGGACTGCTGGCAGGAGTCGTTTCCGGGCTGTTCGGAGTAGGTGGTGCCGTGGTGATCATCCCCGGATTGGTGCTGATCGCCAAGCTGCCGCAGCACACCGCCCACGGCACATCGCTCGCCGCGCTCCTGCTTCCCGTCGGGCTGCTCGGCGTCCTGGAGTACTCCAAGCGCCACCAGGTCCACTGGGCGTACGCCGGGGTGGTCGCGGTCGGCCTGTTGATCGGCGCCTATTTCGGCGCGCGGCTCGCCGGTTCGCTGAATGATGTCATGCTGCGGAAAGCGTTCGGGGTATTCCTGCTGCTCGTCTCGGCGAAGCTGTTGTTAGCGTGAGGCGTCCTCGATGATCTGGCGCTGGAAGACCTTGCCTTCGATGAACAGCTTGAACAGCGCCTCGTCGAGCTGGCCCTCCTTTACTTCGGTGGTCAGGATGTCGAGCGCGCGTTCACTCGACACGGCGCGCTTGTAGGGACGGTCTTGGGCGGTCAGCGCGTCATAGATATCGCTGATCGTCATCATGCGCGTCTGAATGGGAATCCCTTCGGCGGTGATCCGGCGCGGATAGCCCCGACCGTCCATCTTCTCGTGGTGCCCGTACGCAATCACGGGGATGTGTTGCAGCTCCCGGGTCCACGGGATGCGCTGGAGGAACTGGTAGGTATGCGTGACGTGGCTTTCGATTTCGTGCCGTTCGGCGTCGTCCAGGCTGCCCTTGCGGATCGTGAGGTAGCGCACCTCGTCGGGTGACAGGAACGGCTCGGTCGCCCCATCCATCGCCAAATAGCTGCGCTTGGACCAGGCCTTCAGCTCTTCAAAGCTTCCGTCGGGGAGAATGGTGGGCTCGTTTGCCTGGAGCACGACCTCCAGAAAGCGATCCAGTTCCTGCAGCTCCTGCGCGTGGGCCGCTTCGAGCTCCTCCATGAACGAGTCGTAGCCCTTTTTCCCGTTGGACTCGAGGAATTCAGCCCGCTTGCGCCAGAATTCCCGCTCGGCCGTGCGCCGGATGAACGCGTGCCGGTGCCGGACCAGCCCCAGATCGGACGGGTAGAGCTTCTTCGCCTTGATGAGCACCTGCTCGCGGACCCCGACCTTTCCGAAGTCGTGCAGCAGCGCGGCGTAGCGGATCTCCTTGAGCTGCTCACGCGAGAATTGCACGCCGCGATAGGGGCCATCGCCCGCGCGATCGACCGTTTCCGCCAGCCCCACGGTCATATCCGCCACGCGCCCGCTGTGGCCGTACGTGGTCGGATCGCGCTGCTCGATGGCGTGTACCGCGGCCAGGACGAATCCTTCGAACAGCCTTTCGATATCGTCGTACAGCCGGCTGTTCTCGATGGCGACGGCTGCCTGACCGGCCAGTGCCGTGACCAGCTCGACCGTCCGCTTGGAGTAGGGGACCACCTGCTGTTCCACGTCGGCGGGCGTCAACAGCACGGCCTCAAGATTGCGTTTGCGGTTGATGAGCTGCAGGACGCCGATGATCTCGTCCTTGTGATCCTTCATCGGGAGCACGAGCATCGACTTCGTGCGATAGCCGTAGCGCTCGTCGAATGAGCGATTGATCGTGTACTCGACGTCCGGTGGGAGGAAGTACGCGTCGTCGATCACGAGGGGATCACCCGTCACGGCGCAGTAGCCGGCCAGGCTGGTGCGATCGACCGGAATCGTGAACTCCACGAACGGCGCTTCCGGCTTGGAGTATGTCTGCGCGAGCCGGAACCGCAGCCGTTTCGTGCCTTCCTCGTTGAGCTCGACGAGATACAGGCTGCCGGCGTCCGACTGGGTGATGCGGCGCGCCTGGGTGAGGATCAGCTCCAGCAGCGTCTTGATGTCCCGCTCGGTCCCCAGGGCGACGCCGATGCGCGTCAACTCACCGATCTCACGGGCCCGTTGCGCGGCCTCGCCGCGAGCCCGAGCCGTCTCCGCCCGGGCGGCGGCTTCGCGGAACCCGGCGCGAATCGCGACGAGTAACCGCCGCGGGCTCGTGGGATGCGTCAAAAAGCCGGACAGGAATTCCGTCGGGAGGGTGTCCGGGACGTCCACCTCTCCCTCGCGGCCCAGCGCCACGATCGCACCGCCCGCGTCCACGAATCCCCGCATGATGTCCACGGGGAATGTCGAGCGGCTGTCGGGATCGAGCAGCAGGACCGTGGGGCGATCGTCGACCACCGCGAGATCCCGCGCCTGGCGCACCACCCGCGCTTCGACCTGTGAGGTTTCGAGCGCAGGCGCGACGGCGTTGGGCCGCCACATCGGCGGGTGCAGGAGCACGTATCTCATCGCGGGGCGCCCAACCGCAGCGCCTCAAAGCCGAAACGCGCCGGCGATCCTAGGTGGGAGAGCCGGCGCGCCGTCGAGTTGCCGATACGGCGGAGAGGATCCGTTAGGACCGCTGGACCTGCTGCAGGCCTTCCTTGGCCTCAGCGAAGTCGGGGAAGATGGTGATCGCGCGGTTGAACATCTCGACCGCCTTGTCCTTCTGGCCACGGTCCTGGTACAGCAGGGCGCGCGAGTAATAGGTCAGCGCTTCCGTCGGTACTTGGCGATTCATCCGCTGCTCGTTCGACGCCCCCCGCTGCAGCGCGGGGAGGTTGGCGTCCTTCATGAGCCGCGTCGAGACGTTGCGGATGATGTCGAACAGGTGCTCGCGCTGCTGGCGATCGGACTCGGTCTTGACGATTTCGCTCGTCTCGGTATTGACGAGCCGCACGTCGACGCGGAAGTCGCCGTAAAAGTCGATGAAGTTCCCGAGGATGACATAGCGGGCGCCGACGAGCTTGCCCACTTTGGCGGCCGTCTGCGGGTCCACGCGGCCCTGCGCGCCGAGGTTCTGCTCGTCGAGCAGCCGCTGCACTTGTTCGCGTTCCACGACGCGCGCCGCGGGGTTCTGGGCCAGCTCGGAAATCATCATCCCGGCGATGCCGCGCTCGAGCGCGTCGAAATCTTCCTTGCTCTGGCCGTAGGAGCCGCCGTTGGCGAACGGAAAGACGGCGATACCCGGGCGGGTATCCTGACCGCGCTGCTGCGCACTCAGGAGCACCGGAACCAGGGTCAGCACTGTCAGCACTGCACGCGCGCGCATAACGACTCCTCGGGCAAGATTGGACATCACAGAGAGACCTTCATGCCTTCTTGTGCGGCAACCACCTCGAGCGCTCCCGCGCGCTTCTTCGCGAACTTGCGCGCGGCAGCCAGCAGAGCGTCCATCTCCTTGTCGTCATGCTCCGGCTCGTGGTGGAACAGCATCAGCTTCTTGACGCCCGCATCCTGAGCCAGCGTCACCGCTTCTTCATACGTCGAGTGTCCCCAGCCGCGGTGCTCCTCCAGCTCGTCCGGCGTATACATGGCGTCGTGAATGAGAAGATCGATGCCATGCAAGAAAGTCACGAAATCGCGGCGCCAGCTCCCCGGGACGTCGTAGTGCCCGCCGCCGCCCAGCTCGTTGTCGGTCACGTACGCCATGCTCGGCCCGCCGGTCGCGGGGGTGAGCCGGAATCCCAATGTCGTTCCCGGATGGCGCAGCTTCATCGTCCGGACGCGGAACTCCCCGATCGAGAACGTATCGGTGTCGACCTGCTGCACGGTCAGTTGAGCCGACAGCGCGTCCAATGGTACCGGGAACACCGCTGGATCCATCTGCTGCCGCAGAATCGCTTCCAACGACATCGTGCCTTGCCGCGATCCCCAGATCCGCACCGAGTTGCCCGGTGAGAAAAACGGCTTGAAGTGCGGCAAGCCTTGTATGTGATCCCAGTGTGCGTGGGACAACAGGATTTCGACTTTCGCGGCACCGTCCAGCTTGGCCACGAGGTCGAGGCCCAACGCTCGAATGCCGGTGCCGGCGTCCAACACGACCAGCTGACCCCCGGCGCCCTCTACGGCGACGCACGGCGTGTTGCCGCCGTAGCGCGACGTGTTCGGCCCCGGGGTTGGGATGCTCCCCCGGGTACCCCAAAAGCTCACCGTGTACGCCATGCGTATTGGCACGCCGATACTCGAGCTAAGTTACTGGTAATTAGTGACGTAGAACGTGACGCGAGTCACGACCGTCCAGCCGCTTGCTCGAGCGAGCCGCGGTCTCTAATCACGATGTCCTTGCGACTTACGTCAATCATCCCCTTGTCCACCAGCTCGCGCATCGTCCGGGACACCGTTTCGCGCGAGGATCCGATCATTTGCGCGATCGTGTGATGGGTGAGGCGCCGCGTGATCCGCTGGCCGTCGGTCTCGTCGGCGAGGTCGAGCAGGAGTTGCGCGACGCGTCCGTGCACATCGAGCAGCACGAGACTGCCGACTTTCTCGTCCACGCGGCGCAGCCGGCGCGACAGCTCGCGCAGCAGCGCGAGCGCAATGCCGGGCGAGTGCTCGAGTATGCCTTGGAAGTCTTCGCGGCGCACCACGAGCAAGGTCGAGTCTTCCATCGCGATCACGTGCGCCGAGCGCGGCTCGTCGTCGATCAACGCCATTTCGCCGAAGAACTCGCCTTCACCGAGCACCGAGAGAATGACTTCGCGGCCGTCCTCGCCGATGAGGACGACTTTCACCTGGCCCTTGGCGACGACGTAGAGCGCGTCGCCGGGATCGTCTTCGAACAGGATGACCGAGTTCTTGGGATAGGCACGGTCGCGCGTAACGTCCACGACCCGTTGGAGGTCGGTGGGCGCGAGTTGACTGAAAAGCGGGACTTTCTGTAAAACGTCGGTGGCCGACACGCCGAACAGCTTACGATGTCGATTCGGCGGTGTCAAATAGAACCGCGGGGCCGAGTCTTGCTTCCAAGTTCGTGTCCCGGCTATATTTCCGCGCGCCGAAAACCGTACGGACTCAAGTCAAGGAAAGTCAGTGAAACCCGGAATTCATCCCCGATATCAGCGGGCCACCGTCCAATGCGCGTGCGGCAACACGTTCGTGACGCGCTCGACCACGCCCGTGATTCACGTTGAAGTCTGCTCCCAATGCCATCCCTTCTTCACGGGAAAGCAGAAGCTGCTCGACACCGCCGGCCGCGTGGAGCGTTTCCGCCAGAAGTACGGAACCAAGGCCCCCCCCGGAGCGAGCTGATCCAGTGGACGACAGACTCCGCCAGGCGCTCGCCCGGGCGGAGGAGGTCGGGCGGCAACTGGCCGACCCCGCCACGGCGCGCAATCCAGCCAAACTGAAAGCCCTGGGCCGCGAGCACGCACAGCTCGAGGCCATTCGTCTCACCCATCTCCGCATGGCGCGCCTGGAGTCCGAGCGCACGCAGGCGCGCGAAGTGCTGGCCGACAAGGACCCCGAGCTGTCGGCGCTCGCGCGCGCCGACCTCGAGCGCATCGGTCCTGAGCTCGAGCGCCTCGGGGCCGAGTTGGACGAGCTGCTCACGCCGAGCGATCCGTTCGACGATCGTGACGCGATTGTGGAGATCCGCGCCGGCACGGGTGGCGACGAGGCGGCGCTGTTCGCCGCCGATTTGTTCCGCATGTACACGCGCTTCTCCGAGCGCCGCGGCTGGAAGGCGGAGATCCTGTCGCTCTCCGAGGGGACGCTCGGCGGCTTGAAGGAAGCGATCTTCGCCGCGCGCGGCCCCAAGGCCTACGGCACCCTGCGGTACGAATCGGGCACGCACCGCGTGCAGCGCGTACCGGTCACCGAGCAGCAGGGCCGCATTCACACGTCCGCAGCGACCGTCGCCGTGCTGCCGGAAGCCGAAGACGTCGATCTCAAAATCGAAGACAAGGATTTGCGGATCGACGTGTTTCGTTCGGGTGGACCCGGCGGCCAGAGCGTCAACACGACCGACAGCGCGGTGCGCGTGACGCACCTGCCGACCGGTCTCGAAGTGAAGTGCCAGGATCAAAAGTCCCAGCTGCAGAACAAGATCAAGGCGCTCGAAATTTTGCGCTCGCGCCTGCTGGACCGCATGGTGGCAGAGCAGGAGGCGGCACGCGCGCGCGAGCGGCGAGCGCAGGTCGGCACCGGCGATCGCTCGCAAAAAGTGCGCACGTACAACTTCCCGCAGAACCGCGTCACCGATCATCGCATTCATTTCACCACGCACAACATCGATGAAGTGATGGACGGCAAGCTCGACGATCTGATCGCCGCGCTGAAGGAAGCCCAGGAGAAGGAGCGCGCGGGTGTCTGAAGTCCGCATGCTGCGGCGCATCGCCGACGAGCTTGCGAGGGCCTCGGGAGAGGGACTCGGGCCTGATGAGGCGACGGCCCTGTGGGCCACAGCATCAGGTCTGAACCCGGCTGAGGTCTGGCTCCGGCGCGAAGCCGAAGCGTCACCGGACGTGGTGCTCCGTTTTCGGAAAGCGGTGGAGCAACGAAAGAAAGGCGTACCGCTCGCGTACGCCGCGGGACGGGTTGGATTTCGGACGCTCGATCTGTTGATGGACCCTCGCGCGCTCATTCCACGGCCCGAGACCGAGGGACTCGTGGAGCTGGTTCTGAAACACGGGAAGCGGGAAGCGGGAAGTGGGAAACGTGGCATAGTGGCCGATATCGGTACCGGTTCGGGCTGCATCGCGCTGTCACTGGCGGTCGAGGGTGACTTCGAGCGAGTCGTTGGTGTGGAGCGGTCCGCCGAGGCTGCCGCTCTCGCGCGCGAGAACGTGGCACGGATCGCCCCGAAGACGCCGGTCGAAATTCGCGAGGGGAACCTGCTCGCACCGCTGGTGGACAAAGGAGAGCGGGGGATCTATCGCGTGATCGTCGCCAACCCCCCGTACCTGACCGAATCCGAGTTCGCCGAGCTGGACGCCTCCGTGCGAGACTTCGAGCCACGCGAGGCGCTGGTGAGCGGCGTCAGCGGGCTCGATGCGACGCGCGGGATCTTCGCAGGTGCGGGAATCTTGCTCGAACCTGGTGGCCTGCTGGCCCTCGAGATCGACGAACGGCGGTCCGAGGCCGTTCGAGATTTGGGCCGCGAGTACGGGTGGAACGTCGCGATCCATAAGGATGTGTTCGACTGTCCCCGGTACGCGCTCTCTATAAAGGAGGATTAGTGCTCGAGGAAAAGGCGGAGGACTTGGGGCGCGTACTCGGCCAGACCGACGAATACAAAGCGCTGCGCCGCGCCACCGAAGCGCTGCGCGAGGATCAGGCCGTCCAGAAGGTGCTCGCCGAGGCGGAACGGCTCGCGCAGGAGATCGAGCGCGTGGCGCAGCAGGGCACCGAGCCTACCAAGGAGCAGGTCGAGAAGTACGACCAGGCCTTGCAGAGCGTGCAATCGAACTCGGTGTACCAGCAGATGGTCGCGGCACAGTCGAACTTCGAAAAACTGATGGCGAAGATTAATGCCCGCATTTACGAGGGCATCAAGAAGGGCGCCGCGAGCCCGATCATTACCCTTGGCTAGGGACTCGGGAGTCTTCGTGGTCGTAGAGGGCCCCGAGGGCGCCGGGAAGTCCACGCTGGTGAAATGGCTGGTGGCGCGTTTGCACGCGGACGAACGGCGCGTCCTGGCCGTGCGCGAGCCTGGCGGTACGCCGATCGCGGAAGCGGCCCGGAAGCTGGCACTGAAATCGCGGCACGATCGCGCGTACGGCGCCGAGCTGTTCCTGTTCCTGGCGGCCCGGGCCGACCTGGTGGAGCGCGTGATCCGGCCGGCATTGGCCGATGGTCAGACTGTGATTGCCGACCGGTTCGGACTATCTACCATTGCCTATCAGGTGTCCGGCCGTGGCCTGCCTCGTGCGGATGTGGAGGCAGCATTGCGTGTCGCTACGGGGGGTCTAACCCCGGATCTGACGTTGGTGCTGGACGTGCCTGTCGCGGTAGGGCGGGAGCGCCAGCGGAACGCCGGGAAGGTCAAGGACCGCATCGAGCGTGAAGATGACACGTTTCACACACGGGTCCGGGAGGCCTATCGTAGCGCATCCGGGCCTGGGATTGTTCATATTGATGCAAGTCAACCCAAGAAGGCCGTCCAGGACGCCGCCTGGCAGGAGGTCACGGCGGTAGCCGGACGGACACCTTCACTGAGAGGCGCATGATGATTCGTCATAAAGGGGCCGTGGTCGCCCTCGTCGCTGTGGCCGCGCTGGTGAGCGGCGGTTGGTTCCTGCAGCGGCAGACGGAGCCGGCCGGATCGGTTTACCAGCAGGCGCGGCTGTTCGATGACGTGCTGGCGCACGTCGCCGACTATTACGTCGATTCGCTCGACGAGCGCCAGCTCTACCAGATGGCGATCGACGGGATGCTCGATCAGCTCCGCGATCCCTACTCGGTCTTCCTGAAGCCCGAGGATTTCCGTCAGCTGTCCGAGGCCACCACGGGCAACTACTCCGGCCTCGGCATCCAGATCGACGTCCGCGGCGGCTGGATCACCGTGATCGCGCCGCTGCCCGATACCCCGGCCGAGCGCGCCGGCGTGCAGACCGGCGACCGGATCGTCGAACTCGACGGCCGCTCGACGGAAGGATGGAACCAGGAAAAAGCGGTCAAGGAGCTGCGGGGCCCCGTCGGCGCGAAGGCCGAGCTGTTGGTCCGGCGCACCGGCATCGATGAGCCGATGAAGTTCAATCTCACCCGCGCCACGATTCACATCCGCTCGGTCGATCCGCGCATCACGATGATGCTCGACGACAAAGTCGGCTACATCGCGCTGTCGCCCGTGAGCGAGAGCTCCACGCGCGAAGTTGCCGCGGCGATCGACACGTTGCTCAAGCAAGGGATGAAGTCGCTGATCTTCGACCTGCGCGGGAACCCCGGCGGACTGCTCGATCAGGGCGTTGCGGTTTCCGACTTGTTCCTCGATCCCGGCAAGGCGATCGTCGAAACCCGCGGGCGTGCCCCTGGCTCCTCGCATGAGTTCAGCGATACCAAGCCGCAGTCGTGGCCGCGCTTGCCGGTGGTCGTGATGGTCAACGGCGGATCGGCGAGTGCCGCGGAGATCATCGCCGGCGCGCTTCAGGATCACGATCGCGCCGTGCTGGTCGGCACACCGACGTTCGGCAAGGGTCTGGTGCAGTCGTTCTGGCGCCTCACGCCCGAGACCGGGTTGAAGCTCACGACGGCGCGCTGGTTCACGCCGAGCGGGCGCACGATTCAGCGCGCGACGCGCACCGAGGCCGAGCAAGAGGCGCAGGTGATCTCGGCGCAGCGCGGACTCGATTCCAAGCCCGACACGACACTCGCGTTCAAGACCGACGCGGGACGGACGGTGTACGGCGGTGGGGGCATCCGGCCGGACATCTACGTCGTGGCGGACACGTTCACGACGGCGGAGCGCACGTTCGTTCGCGCCCTGGGCGACAAGATTCCGCTGTATCGCGATGCGCTCACGAGCTACGCGATCGAGCTGAAGGAAGGCAACCGGCTGGCGAATCAAAATTTCACCGTCACCGAGGCGATGGTCGATGAAATCGTGCGGCGGATCCGCGCCAAGGGTGCTGAGCTGCCCGATTCGGTGGTCGCGGGCGCGCGCACGCTGCTGCAGCAGGAGTTGGGCTACGAGGCCGCGCGCTACGTTTTCGGCCGCTCGGTCGAATTTCGCCGCCGCATGGCGGATGACCAGCAGGTGAAGCGGGCGCTGGCGCTGGCGCAGAAGGCCAAGACGCCGCAGGAGCTGCTCACGCTGGCGACGACTCCACCCGCTCCCACGACGGTCCGCAATAGGTGAAGCATCAGGCTTCCCGCGCGATCGGGCTCATCGGGCCCGGTCGCGCGGGAGCAGGACTCGCACTCGCATTGACCCAGGCAGGCTACACGGTCTGTCTCCACGGGCGACGCAAGAAAAGCCTTCCCAAACCGCTGACCATGACTGTGGGTGATGGCGTCAATCCACCACCCTGGCTCGGCGACGTCGACATCCTGGTTCTCGCCGTGCGGGATGACGCCATCACGCCGCTGGCCAGCTCGCTCGCCAAGGCCCGCGCGATTGCCGCGCGCCACGTCGTGCTCCATCTGTCCGGCGTCCAGGGCCAGGAAGCGCTCGGTCCGCTGGTCACGAGCCGCGCGGCGCTGGGCTCGATTCATCCGTTGCAAACGATCGTCGAACCCGAGCTGGCGCCGGCACGGCTCAAGGGCGCGTGGGCCGCGGTCGAAGGGATGCCCCGCGCCGAGAAGGCGGGAGAACAGCTCGCTCGGGCAATGGGGATGCGACCGTTTCGAATCGCCACCAAGGCCAAG
>JBLNGI010000326.1:0-4454 GCA_050264615.1 Gemmatimonadota bacterium | reverse complement strand
ATGGGCGCGCTCCGGGACGATTCCCGGCGGCTGCTGGATACCGCGGTGCTGCGGTTGCGCTACGCCCTGGAGCGAATGGAACCCGAGTAACTGTTGCAGGCATGCCACAGGCCGGCTCCCCCTTTCGGAGCCGGCCTTTCGTGTTTTCAGGGCCTACGAGTTGCGGACCGTGGACGCATCACCTCACCCGAGGACCCCATGAAGAAATGGCTCATCGCAGCGACCGCGGCGCTCGCGCTCGTCGCCTGCGAGCAGAACCGCCAGGTGGCCGGACCCGATCAGGCAGCAACCGCAGTGGTGACAGGCAATGACGCCGCGATTTACATCGTCAACTTCGACGAAACCCAAACAACCGAGGCCGCCGTCACCGCGGGCATCCTGAATGCCGGAGCCGGCGCGGTGCAGTTCAACAACTTCTCGATGGTCGCCGCGCTCGCGACGCCGGCGCAGCTCACCGCCATCTCGGCGCTGCCCGGGCTCGAGGGGATTTACGCGAACAAGCAGCTCGAGTACTACATGCTGCACGAAAGCGTACCCTCGATCCGGGCCGACGCCGTGCACGTCGCCGGCATCACCGGAAAGGGGATCGGGGTCGCGATTCTCGACAGTGGGATCGACGGCCTCTACAATCCCGACGTCGCCTACCCGCAGTACACGATCGCCAACGTCAAAGTGCTCTACAACCAGGACGATCTCTTCACCTTCGGCAAAGACGCGCCCAAACCGGTGCGCAAGGGCGCCACGCTGGTGACGCCCAACATCCCGAACTCAGAAACGTCGGTGGGACACGGGACGCACGTCGCCGGCATCGTCGGGGGCCGTGGGATCGCGTCGACCGGCTTCTACACGGGGGTCGCGCCCGGGGCGAACCTGATCGGCATCGGAACGGGCGATGTGCTCTTCATCTTCTTCGCGCTCGCCGGGTTTGACTACATCCTGGACCACCAGCAGCAATACAACATCAAAGTCGTGAACAACTCCTGGGGCACCACGGGGACGTTCGACCCCAAGGACCCGATCAACGAGGCGACGAAGAAGCTCAGCGGCCGCGGCATTACCGTCGTATTTGCGGCCGGCAACGAGGGGCCGGGTCAGAACACCCTCAATCCATACAGCGCCGCGCCCTGGGTGATCAGTGTGGCGGCGGGATGCAAGCTGTACGTCGATGATCCGACGGCCTCCGAGTCGCACTGCATGCTCGATGACGGCTCTGACCCGCTCGTCCCGACGGACAACGAGCCGCGCGCCCACGTCCTCGCGGACTTCTCGTCGCGCGGCATTCCGGGCGATCCCTTATATCACCCCGACATCACCGCACCCGGCGTGCACATCGTCTCCACGCGCGCATCCACGGGAACGGTGCTGAACGGCTCCGATGCCAATCATGACGTCCGGATTTGCGCCATCAGCACCGTGAACCAGTTGTTCTACACGTGCGCGTCGGGCACCTCGATGGCGTCGCCGCACATCGCGGGCGTCGTGGCGTTGATGCAGGAGGCGGCGGGCGGCAAGCTTACGCCGACCCAGGTACTGAACGCGTTGACGTCCACGGCTCGGCCGCTGCCGGGGTATGCCCCGTGGGAAGTCGGCGCGGGGTACGTCGATGCCTATGCGGCGGTGATGAAAGTGAAGAGATAGGGACGTGGGGTTAGGGACTCGGGGCTGCGGGTCCCTAACCCCGAGCCCCGAGTCGCAAGCCCCTCGCCTAGCGGCTCAGCGGCGTCAACCAGTACGAAGCCTTGATCAAGAACGTGTTTCGTGGGTAGGCGTCGAACAGCCTGTCGAAGTCCCCTTTGATCGAACGATTCCCTTGCTGCGGCTCGAAATCATCCCGCCCCTGGCTCCAGACCACGTAGAGCGTTGAACCTGGCCGGTACTCCCAGCGCAGGACCAGGTTCGAGTTGAACTGCTTGACGTTGAAGCCGCCCGGATTCGCGATCGGGAACGACTGGTAGCGGTCATCGTATGCGTTGGCGCGTGGATCGACGATCTCCCGCACATTCGAGAACGTGCCCTTGGCGACGAACGGCGACGCATACGCCTGCACCGTCAACGTCGGCGTGGCGGTGAAATCGATTCGCACCGACACGGACGCGACCTGCTGGTTGAGATTCGCAAACAGGTAGTGCGGAACGCTGGTCGAATCCACGAACTGATCGTAGTACTGCAGGTCGTCGATGTTATGGCTCAGGTTCACGCCGATCGAGCTCTGAAACTGCGAAGACACGCGCAGGTCGACGCCCGGACTCAGGTTCAGGGACTCCGAGTGCCCGGCGTCACCCTTGAAATAGTTGACGAAGAGGAATGGAACGATAGCCTTGCGCGAATCGCCGCCAAACCCGCCCCACGGGGCGATGTAGGGATCGCCGCGCACGGCGGGACCACCGCGCGCGCAGCGGTCGCAGAACACATCACCCAGGTTGCCTACGGTCCCGCCGAGGTGCACCCACCAGCGATTGTTCAGCTGGAAGTGCGCATTCGTGTTGGCCGCGCGGTCGGTGGGAAGCCCGTCCCCCGTCGTCCAGAACTGCCACCAGTTGAAGTTCCAGAACCCCTGCTGGAAGAACGCAGCCGGCTTGAGAAAGTTGAGCGAGCCCCAGGTGTTCCACCCCTGCTGATCGGCGCGAAACAGAATACCCAGATCGTTGATCTCGAACCCCGGGGAGCGGCGCTGATAGCTCGTCTCGAACTGGATGAAGCCGCTCGTCTTGCGGAACAGCAGCTCCTGCGCGCTCCCGGTGAGTTTAGTCCGTGTCGAATCGAATTGCAGGTCGGGGTCCTCATCATCGTCGACCCGCTGGTAGTTGTGCACGGCATTCCGCTGCGTCAACGCAATCGCCGTATCGCTGCCGCTCACGCTGCTCAGATCGAACGAACCCGAAAATTGGTAGCGGCCCTTGCTGAAGCGGTGCCGGAAGTCGACCGCGCCGACGTAGGCCGTACTCCGCAGGAGGGGGCTGCTCCATTGATCGATATCACGATTCACCGCGGTCAGCATCAGACCGACGCCGCTTTCGCCTTTGCGCCAATCCTGCTGGGTCCGCACGACCGCGTAATTCGTCAGCGGCTCGATCGTTTCTCCACCCGGTCCTTTGTGGTGCGCGGTCACCGCATCCAGGACACCGATCGTCGTTCCGCCGGGCAGCCGGCCGGTGACCTTCGCGGCACTCCAGATGGTGGTGGCGGTCGGTGACTCCGCGTCACCGTACAGCGGCCGGAGCTGGGGATCGCGCCCGATACGACGGGAATAGAACAATCCTTCGCCGCTGCAGTTCACGACGTTGCAATTCACACCGAACTGGAAGATGCCGGTGCCCTCGATGAAGAACGGGCGCCGCTCCTGGTAGAACGTCTCGAAGGCCGTCAGGTTGAGCACCGACGGGTCGGCCTCGACCTGACCGAAGTCTGGATTGATCGTCGCATCGATCGTGATGTTCGAGGTCACCCCGTACTTGATATCGGCGCCGCCGGTGAAGTCCTGATTGCGCTCGAATCCGGGCCGCGGCTCGTTCTTGGCCACGACGTAGGGTGAAACCTCGAGACGCGTCGGCGCCGCCAGCCCCTCCAATCCTCGGATCTCACCGAGCTGCGAGATGAAGCCCGCTTTCGACACGCGATACAGAGGCCAGCTCACGCGCTCCAGACCGTGCCGGTCGATGTCGCGCCAGATCCCGAACCCGAACGTATTGGTCGGTCCGTGCGCGTAGCGGAGCTGCGACAGGGGAATGCGGAATTCGGCCGTCCAGCCGAGCGAGTCAATCTGCGTGCCCACCTCCCAGACGGCGTCCCAGGCATCGTCCTCGTTGCCGTCGTCATAGACGGCGTAATCACGCTTCACGCCACCCGGATTGACCGCGAATTCGTACCCGCTGCGCCGGTCATGGTAGGAATCGATGACGATCTTGATCTGATCACAGCACACGCGGTTGTCGCGGCGGGCCAGCAGCTTCCTGATACTGTCGGGGGCAGAGTCGAACGCCCGGATAAAGGCGTAGAAGTTGTGGTCGTCGTAGGCGACTTTGGCTTCCGTTCGGAGGCTGGGATCTGCGTCCTCGACCGGCCGCATCTGGCGAAACTCCCCGATTGGCACGGCCTGACGCCAGACGTCGTCATCATCCTTCCCGTCGATCACCGGGGGTCGCGGCGCGCGCTGCGCGGTCGCGCTGACCACCGCCGGTGTTCCCGACGGCGCCGTGGAGCCACTGCTCCCCTGACCCTGGGTCTGGAGAATCGCAACGACGGCGGCGACGGGCAGCAGCAGCGTCATGCTATGGTCCCGGGAGTGATGGCTATTCCTTGGATGTTACGATTCGCCAAAAGGTTGGTTTCGTGATAGCTTCGCCGGGCCTCCTACCCAAGGTTCCAAAATGAGAATGTTGAATCTCGTGCTCCTCACACTCACGGGTGGGGCACAGGGTCTCGCTGCCGCGCAAACGCAGAGTCAGGGTTTACCT
>JBLNGI010000325.1:0-20178 GCA_050264615.1 Gemmatimonadota bacterium | reverse complement strand
AACCCCTTCGCGTCGTTGAACCACTTCACGGTACCGGTCATACGTGCCATCTGATGAAACTCCTGTTCACTCATGTTCCCGGCGCCGCGCGGCCTTGGAATAAGGACGCGAACGGTGTATCCGACGCCGGTCGAGCGCGCCAGCTCCGAAAACACAACGAGGACCGGAGACGTTGCCCCAGGTCCTCGCATCGGTCACTGGCTACTGCGCTCGCGCGAACAATCGACACACGGCCCCCAAATGTCAAGCGGGGGTCCAGAGATCGCGCGATATGGCCGCGCTGCGGCGCCTTATCGCGGCACTGCCGCACACCCCGCGCGTGATCCCGCATTCGGACACGGCAGATCCACCATCAGCCCATCGGCCTCCCAAACGGCACGCCCCGCCGTTCCGGCCCCGCCAGCGCCACCGCCGCGCCGGCGATGAACACCAGCCCAGCCGAGAGCGCCATCGTCTGCGCGTACGTCGTGCTCGCGGCGAACAGCGCCTGCACGTGGGGGATTTGACTTGCAACAGCCACTCCGCATTGGTACGCAAATCCAGGCAAGAATCCGCGCACCCCGTCGGGCGCGAGCTCGTTGATGTGCGCCGGGATCACGCCCCACGCGCCCTGGACGAAGAACTGCATCATGAATGCGCCGAGCCAGAGCAGGGGTGTTGCCGGCGCAAAGGCCCACAGCGGGATCATGAGCAGCGCGCCCGCGAGCGCGAGGCCGATCGTGCGCCGGCGGCCCAGCCGGTCCGAATAGAGCCCCAGCAGCACCCCACCCACGAGCGCGCCCACCTGGGAGAACGCGGTCAGGGCGGCGCGCGTCCGCGGCCCGAACGCCCAGTCGCGCTCGAGAAAGGTGGGATACATGTCCTGGGTGCCGTGCGAGACCATGTTCATCATCGCCATCAGCGCCGTGATGTAGAGGAAGAGCTTCCAGTGCGACGCAATCGCCCGCCCCAGGTGCGACCAGGTTTCGTGCCGGGTCTCGCGCCACACCTCGGACTCCTGCACCCGGGCGCGCACGAACAGCGCGAGCAGGGCGGGGAGGCCGCCGATGAAGAACAGTGGCCGCCAGCCCCAGTCGGGGAAGACGATCAGGTAGCACAACGCCGCGAGCAGGTAGCCGGCCGCGTAGCCCTGCTGCAGGAGGCCCGACACCAAGCCGCGCAGGCGCGGCGGCACTTTTTCCATGACGAGTGAGGCGCCCACGCCCCATTCCGCGCCCATCCCGATTCCGAACAACGCGCGCAGGACGAGAAACGTGGTGTAGTTCTGCGCCAGGCCGGTGAGCACCTCGACGATCGAAAAGAACACCAGATCGATCATCAGCGGGATCCTGCGACCGTAGCGATCGGCGAGGAGCCCGAAGATGAACGCGCCCACCGGGCGGAACGCGAGGGTCAGCGTGATCGACAGCGCGATCGCCGCGTCCGATTTGCCGAAGTCCTTCGCGATGGCCGTCAGCGTCATGACGACCAGGAAGAAATCGAACGCGTCGAGCGTCCAGCCGAGGAAGCCGGCGGCGACGGTGGCGGTTTGGTCGCGGCGCGTGGTAGTCACGTGGTCGTTATGGAGAGAAGGGGAGCGTTTACGCCCCGAAGCGCACCCAACAGGGCGGTTCTATTCTACTGCTGATCGTGGATGGCCGTCAGCTCCGCGGCTATCTGCCGTGGCCGAACCCGACGTTGAAGCTCAGGCTGAAGCTGTTCTCTCCACCCGTGATCCCGGTCGGGATCGTGAGCCCAGGGCTCACCGTCACCTGGGACCCGATGCCGACTCCGACGCCGACCGCGAACACCCAGCCGTCGTCACGCGCATCGGTGTCCGTGCCGACGAAAGGCACGTCGTGCACGGTCGTGGAGACGCGCGCGAACGAGGCCGCGGCGAACGGGATCAGGCGCCAGGGGGGCCGGTCGAGCAGCACGCCGCCGACGCTGGCGCCCGCGCTGAGGGTCCAGCCGTCGCTGTCGAGCTTGGTCCCGCCAAAGTCGCCGTCCGGGCCACTCTCCCACTCCGCGGCGAGCAGCGGGCACAGGCCGAGGCGCGCGCCCGCCGTCTCCGGATTGGGCGCGAGCGTCACCTCGTAGCCGAGGCCGGCGCCCGCCAGAACGGAGCTGGCGTCCTTTGTCTGGGCGGCGAACTCTACGTCCTCGTAGGTCGTGGTGCCGCCATAGACGGCCCCGAACAGCCGACGACCGGCCGTGACGCCCGCGGTGGCCGACCATCCCGTCGTGGCTCGCGACACGTCCGTGGATGCGATGACCGGCCGTTCGGACAACGAGGGGAGTCCCGCGCACACCTGGGCGGAACCGCTCGAGACCAAGAGGGCGGCAAGCGGCACGACAGCAACGAGCGCGCGCCTCATGCCTGCCCCCGCAGCGCCGACGTCAGCAGCGCGAACCCGCCTATGATGAGGACCACCGGCAGCAGGTTGAATTGGAGGTCCGCGAATTCCGCCGCTCCACCGATCACAAACAGCATGCCGACAACCACCCAGAACGGCTCGACAGCGAGACCGAAATACTTCCGTACCAGCTGCACACCAACCGTTATCGCCCCGACGCCAAGCAGACCCAGCCCCCAACCGAGGTGCCCGAGCAGCGCGACACCGACCCAGATGAAGAACAATCCCCAGCCCGCCGCATCCACTCTCCGGGTAATGCTCGAGGCGGTGGGAGCGGGAATGCGCTCGACGTGTGTCATATAGCCTCCTGGTTCACGTCCGACAGCTGCAAGGCTATGAACCAAGAGCGCTGTTCTTCGTGAAGGCGGGATTAGGGTTTCGTCAGTTTGGGGAACCTAGCCCTGCCGCCACGCCGCGACGATCTCGTTGATCCCTTCCGCCGGCTCAGGCTGCGGCGCCTGCCACTCGATCGGTGATCCCGCCTCGAGCAGCAATTTGCCCACCGCCGCGAAGTCTCTTCCCTCGCGCCCCTGACGCGATCCTTCCGCCGCCCAGACCAGCGGCTGGCCGTTGAACTCGCGGTCGCGTACGTGCACCGACGCGCCGTACGCGAGCAGCACCCGCACGGCGTCCGGCCACCCTTCCATCGCGGCCGAATGCAAGGCCGTCTTGCCGATGCTGCCATCGGGGCGGTTGGGATCGAAACCCGCCGTGAGCATCGCCTCGAGGGCGCGCACGTCGTTGCGCTCGGCGGCCTGATGAAACGCGTTGTAGTGGTCGTCGGTGATTTCGTCTTTCAGTCTCGGATTCCTGGCGAGAAGCGCCTCCACCGCGGCGCGATCGCCCAGACTGCAGGCGGCGACGAGCCGGTCGACATCGAGGAGCTCTGGTGACGCGCCGTGCGCGAGGAGCCAGTCGGCCACCGCGCGGTTCCCGTTCAACTCGGCGACGGCATAGGGTGTCCGCCCGTCGGCGCGGCGGCGCGCGAGGTCGGCGCCACGAGCGACCATCGCCTCCACCACGGGCACATCCCACGCGCGTGCCGCCACATGCAGCGGCGTCTCGCCGTTTTCGCTGAATACGGCGTTGGGATCGGCGCCATGCGCGAGCAGCCAGAGTACGCCGTCGGCGGTGCGGCTCCAGTGCAGGATCGCATAGAGCGCCGTCGACCCGTCACTCGCCCAGCGCTGATCGGCGTTCGCGCCGCGCGCCAGCAGGGCTTCGAGCACCGGGATGTCGCCGGCGCTCGCCGCGAGGGGCAGGGTGACGCCGTCATTCGGATCCGCGCCGGCGTCGAGTAGCACGGTGACCAGCGGCAGCGATTGCGCGTGGCGCGACGCGCCCCAGAGCACCGGGCGGCGCACGTTGTGATGGAGCCAGGGGAAGCGCGTGTTCGGATCGACGCCGAGGCTGATGAGACGGCGCGCAATGTCGGCAAGACCGTCGCCAGAGCCCGCCACTGTGTAGCAGATGTAGTGGATCGGCAACCAGCCGCGCGGCCCGCCCGCGGTGGTCGCGAGTGACGGATCTTTCGTGAGCCGTGCGTCCACGGCGCCGGCGTCGCCGAGGACGAGCGCCGTGTAGAAATTCGCGGTCCGAATCTTCGGATGCAGCGCGAGGATGCGCTCGGCGCGATCCCGGCGGCCGTCGGTGGCCGCCTGCAGGAACTCGGTTACGGCCGCGTCGAATTCGAGCGTGCGCGCTTCCACTTCTTCGCGCAGCCTGTTCCACGACGCGAATCCGTATTCGCGCGCGAGTCGCGTTTGCGCCTCGTGCAGCGGGACCTGCGCCGACAGTTGAAGCTCTTTCGCTTGCCGTTTGAGTTGTTCGAGATCGGGACGCGGGGGGAGCTGCTTGGCGGTCATAACGCCTCCATGCTGAGCGCCAGCGGTCCGCAAGCTGGCCAGCACGGAGACAGCCGTGCAGGGAACTCGTGTGGAGGGTGGACTCAGTCCTTCGCGCGGACCCGCGTGCGCCCCGAGCGCTCGCGAAGGATGCGTCAGGGCGGGGGAGGCGTCAAGTCGAGGGACTTGGGCTCAGAACGTGCTTAGCCTCTGCCGCCGCACGAGGTAGCTATCGAGCAGGATGAAAGCAGCGAACAGCTCGGCGAGAACGATGAATGTCAGAAACAGCGCGATCCCTGTCCGGCCCAGACCCCAGGCCGCGGCGATGAGCAGCACCACCCTCCACACCCGAAAGGCGATGGGTACCAGGAGGCCCCACCGAGCCCACTCCCGGCCGCGATACAACGCCGTGCATAGCACCAGCACGACCGCGAGCGGCAGCAGGCGGGCCAGCGTGGCAATCGGGCCGATAAAGAAGAGAAACGTGAAGAACAGCGTCGCCTCCGCGACGAGCAGGAGGACGATCGCGACAGTTTGGTCCGCCCGCGTTAGGGCGACCGGGCCGACCGGGCTCACCGATGACGTCATCGAACCCCCTCACAGGGCGCGTACCTGAACGGGAGTATTGGGAGGCTCTACTGTAACAATCGGACAGGGGCACGAGCGTGACGAAGCTCACGCCACTGAGGGGCTAGTAGTAGGAGAACACGCCACTCGTGTGGAACTGCTGGCCCGTGCTGAACGTCACGAGACCACTCCTGGCGAGCGGCCGGTTGCTGGCGTCGTAGGTGTACGTGTACTCGGCCACGAAGTTCGGACCGTCCCCCGTCCGGGTCACGCGCCGCGGGTTGCTCTTCTGTAGCTCGACGGGCAGCAGCACCAGATGATCGAAGAAGTCGTCGTGCAGCAGGCTGAAGCCGTCGACGTTGATCCCGGTGTCATACTGCTCGAACAGATCTCCGTACCGCTGTTCGTCCTGCAGATTGGCGATCGCGGGACGATGCTGCGCCAACTCACGCACGTTACCGTCCGGGTAGTAGGACAGCGTTATCGTCTTGTCGATGACGAAGGCTCCCGAGATGCTGCGGTGCCGCTCGAGCCCGATGAGCCTCTGCCCATCGTAGGTAAGAACCAGGAACTCGAACTGCACCCCCCGCTGATCGACCTCCCGGACGATCCTAACCCGGCCCGAGTCGTCGTAGTTATACACGAGGTGGTCGTGATTCACGAGGATGTTGTTGTCCATCTCGCTAATCCGGCCGCCGGCGTAGACCAGATCGTACCTCCTGGCGTCCGATGCGAATGAGGCGAATGTGAGCCGGCCCGTGGAGTCGTACTCGAAGTGGTAGTAGGGCGAGGGCAAGCTCGAGAGCACGATGTCCTTGAGCCCCGTCACGACCGGTGGCGGAGGGGGAGGGGGCGGGGGCGGCGGAGGGGGCGGCGGCGCCATCAGACTGTGCTCCGGAGCACACGCCAGCACGCCTGCAATCAGCATCACCAGCACCGACGCTACACCACGCCGCCCGCTCATCGGATCCTCACATCTGTATTGGTTTGGTTCGGATCACTGATCAGCCCGACGAGACAAAACAGCGGCCCTCGTCAATCGGTTCCGGACCCTGCATCCTTGAGACTCTGGCCTACCTCCTGGCACTCCTCTCCGCCGGATTTTACGGGGCCGCCGACTTCACGGGCGGGCTCGCGACGCGCCGCGCGGCCACGCTCCCCGTTGTGCTCCTGTCGCAAGGCGCGGGACTCGTGCTGCTCGCGCTTGCCCTGCCGATGCTCCCGCCGGCGACGCCGAGTAACGCCGATCTCTGGTGGGGCGCGCTCGCCGGCGTGGCCGGCGGCATCGCCGTCGCGCTGCTCTATCGTGCGTTGGCGGTTGGAACGATGTCCATCGTCGCTCCGATCACCGCCGTCACCGCGGTCGCGCTGCCGGTCCTGACGTCGATCGCCTTGGGCGAGCGACCGGGCCGGACCGCGGTGATCGGCATCGTGTTGGGAATCGTTTCGATCGTATTGGTAAGCCGCCAAACGGCCCATCCGGCCGTCAGGCCGTCCGGCCGTCAGGCCTCAGGCATCGGTCCCGCGCTCATCGCCGGCATCGCGATGGGGATCTTCCTGCTCGCCCTGGCACAGACAGGTTCCGAAGCCGGTCTCTGGCCACTCCTGACCGACCGCATCGCGTCCATTGCCTTCTTCGGTATTGTCATGGCGGTCGCCCGCGCGTCACCGCGCCTGCCCAGGAGGCTGCTGGCCCTCGCACTCGGGTGCGGTACGCTCGACATGGTGGCGAACGCACTGTTCCTGATCGCGGTGCGCATCGGCCCGTTCAGCCCGATCGTCACGCTCTGCGCGCTCTATCCTGCCACCACCGTGCTGCTCGCGCGCGCGATCCTCGCCGAGCGCCTCAGCGCCTGGCAGGCGGCAGGGGTCGTCAGTGCGTTGATTGCAGTGGTTGTGATCGTGAGCGGATAAAGACCCTGACAAGGAGACCTGACTGATGTTCGACTCTCTCGTTCCCACCGACCGCCGCGCCTTTCTCGGATCCTGCGCCACGCTCGGCGCTGGAGCGATGCTCCGGATCGACGGCCGCGCCGCGCCTGTCGCGCCCGCCTCCGACGCGTGGCTCGACAACCTCAAAGGCAAGCACCGGCAGTTGTTCGACGCGCCGGATCCGGATGGCGGCACGATCCTGCGACACGTCCGCAACTATCTCGACGGCTGGCGCGATGACTACGGCGTCCCTGAACGCGACGTGAGCGTCATCGTCACGCTGTACGCGCGGACCACTCCTTTAGGCCTCCAGGATGCCATGTGGGCCAAGTACCAATTGGGCTCGGCGGCAAACCTGAACTTGACGGATCCCACGACCACGGCGCCGCTCGTGCGCAACTGGTTCGCGCACCCGCAGCCCGGTGATGCCGTCGCGGATGGCACACCGGAAAGCTCTGTCGAGGCGCTGCGGCGGAGGGGCGTCGTGTTCGCGCTGTGCAACAATGCGCTCAAGCGGTGGTCCGGCCGGCTCGAGAAACAGGGCTTGGGGAAGGCGGCCGAGATTCACGCCGACCTGACGGCGCACGCGTTGCCCGAGGTGACGATCGTGCCCGACGTGTTGATTGCGATGACCAAGGCGCACGAGCGCGGGTTCGCGTCGGTCCGCTCGTGACTAGCGCTCGTCGCGATGGAACAGTTCGTACTCCAGCGTCTCGTGCTCGGCAAGCCGTGATAATCCGGCCGTTGGACCGTCATTGGTCAAGAAGGCCACGGCCTGCCGCACCACTCTTGAATCGCTCGTCACGCCGCGATGCCCGAGGCCCTGGGTCGTCACGAGCCGTGAGTTGGGCCAGGCCGCGGCGATCGCCGAGCCATCCTGCCAGCGCACTGTGTCATCGGCCTCGTCGTGCACGATCAGGAGATCGGGCCGGCGCGACAGGCTGCGGGCGAGGGCGGGCACGTTGAGATCGGCCCAGCGCACGCGGAGCCGCCGCTCACTGCGCGCCCGGACGCGCTCGAGCACGTCGGAGCGGAGCCCCAGCTGGCGCGCGAACGGCGTCACCCATGACGGGGGATCAGCCGCCGGCGCGAGGAAGACGAGCCGCCCCGCATCGAGTCCCCACGACATCGCGAGCGCGGTGCCGGCGCACCCCATCGAGTGGGCGACGATCGCGCGTGGGGTACCCTGCTGCGCTACCACCGCCTGCAGGGTGCGCGCGAAATCCGGCATCGAGGTCATGCCGCGCGCCGATTCGCCCTGACCGAGCGCGTCGTACGTCACGACGCCGAGGCCCAACGCGCGCAGCGGCTCGACGAATGCCGCGAGCCGCGCGCCACGGCTGCCCCACCCATGGACGAGATAGACGGGAGGCGCCTCAGCCGAGCTCCCCCCCCAGCGCCAGCCCACGACGCGCCGGCCTTCGACCTCGAGCGTGAACCGCTGTCCTGTGGCGAGCAACGCGCGTGCCTCGGGCGAGATCCTGCTGCGCCGCGCCGTGAAGAACAGCCGCTCGGCGAGCCACGCCGCTGCCGCGGGCGAGACCGGCTGCAGCACACGAAACACCCAGCGAAAGAGCCTCATACCTCAATGTCCTCGAGCATTCGGTCGAACGCGCGGCGCGCCCGCGCTTCAGCGCCCGCATCGCCCAGCAAGCGGGTGTGGAGGTGATACGACAGCATGATGCCGTAGAGGTCCTGCGCGAGCTGCGCGGGATCGATGTCGTTCCGAAATAGCCCGGCCTCGACGCCCTTCTGGAAGGAAATCGCCAGCGTGGTGACCCAGTCGCGCTGCAGCGCGACGAGCCGGTCGCGCACGGCACCGGGCCGGTCGTCCAGCTCCGCCGTCGCAGCGATAAACACACACCCCCCGGGCAACGCCGAGTCGCGCTCCCAGGTGCGCCAGCGCTCGAACAGCGCTCGGATCCGCGGTGCGCCGCGCGGCTCCTGCAGGGCGGGGCGGACGACGATCATGCGGAAGCGCTCCGCCGCGTGGTTCAATACTTCGATTTGCAGCGATTCTTTCGAGCGGAAGTGCGCGAACAGGCCGCTCTTGGACAGGTGCAGGTCATCGGCGAGCACGCCGATCGTCAGACCGGTGAGGCCGACCTGGCTGGCCAGCCCCGTGGCGTGATCGAGGATCGCCCCCTTTGTCCGTGCGCCTTTAAGCATGGTCCAGAATAGCACGAACGTTCGTTTTAGGCAATAGTGGCCCTGATCACGCCCTAAACCCGGGCGTGCCTTCATTATGAACCTGCTGCTCAGAGCAAAGCCGTCGAAAGACGGCGACGCAGAGCCACGGGGCTACGGCGGGTCTCTCCGCCTTGCTCGCCGGGCCGCCAGCACGGTTCACGCTCGCGGCTTTTTTCTTTTTGGGAGCGATCCATGAACTTCAGATTCAAGCTGTCGCGCCGGCTCGCGCGGATGAGGCTGGGTCTGATCGCCGGCACGCTGCTCGTGCTGGGCTGCAATATCGGTAGCCCGGGGCCGGAGGTCATTCGGGTCGACCGGATCGACATCACCCCCGGTCGCTTCACCCTCATGCCATTCCAGTCTGCTCAGCTCGACATCGTCGTCGTGACTTCGCGAGGTGACAGCGGCGGAACCGACCAACTGTCGTGGTGGACGAGCGGCGGGGTCATCACCGGCAATTATGTCATCGGCAACATCCGGCACGTCACGTATCAGGCGCCGCAGCAGCCCGGCACCTACTTCTTTGTCGTCACCACAGTCACCGGTAGGCCCGCCGACAGCGCCAGCTTCACGGTCACCACGTCGGTCGTGCCGGTCAACGCGGTGACAGTCACGCCGGGCAGTATCAGCCTCGCCGTCGCGGATACCGCCACGCTACGCGCGACGCTCACGGATGCGACCGGCAGCGTGCTGGTCGGCCGCGCGATCGAGTGGTCCTCGAACGACAACGGGATCGTCCAGGTGCTGGCCACCGGTCAGATCCGGGCGATGGCTGCCGGCACCGCGACGATCACGGCCACCTGCGAGACGCTCAGCGCCAGCGCCGTGATCACGGTGAATCCCTAGAACCACTCGAAGCGATACGCGAGCTCCGGACCTTTCGCGCCCGCATACGCGAGTTGCGCGATGAGCAGCGTGAAGGGTTCGGTGTAGCGGGCCATCCGTAACGGTCCGGCGTCCACCGGATCGAAGCCGACGTCCCGAATCAGCCGCGCCGCCACTTTCTTGCCCTTCCCGTCGTCCCCGCAGTAGACGAGACTCGGTCTCGTGGCCTTGCGCCGGGCCTTGAAGACCTCGAACAGTACCTCGCTGGGCACGGTCCCGAATGCGGAAATCACCCGCGCCTGCGGCACTTTCCGGGCCAGTTCCTCGGCGCCGGACGACGTATGTGCGACCACGAGACCGGTATCGTCGGCATTCATCGGCAGCGAGCAGCTGATGATGACTTTGCCTGAGACATCGCCCGCCTGCTGCAACACGTCAGGCACCCGGCTCCAATGCACCGCGACGAGCAGCACGTCTGAGCCACGCGCCGCGTCCGCGGGCGTGCCCGCTCGGGCTTTTCCCTTCGCCTCCCGCGCGAGCCTCTTCAGCTTCTGTTCGGTGCGCGCGTAGCTGAACACCACGTCATGGCCGGCGCGGGCGAAGATCGTGCCGAGCTTGCCGCCCATCAATCCAGAGCCCAAAATCCCGATGCGCACTTGCGATCCCTTTCACTGGAGCGACACGTGTATCAGTCATTGCTGCTTGTCCTGACCCTGCAAGCGACGCCAGCAAGTCAAGCCAAACTTTCCGTTCACTGGGCCGAGCTCTCGGCGCCGGAGTTCCGCGATGCGATTGCGCGCGCGCAGGGGACCTGCCTCCTGCCGTTCGGCATCATGGAGAAGCACGGGCCGCACTTGCCGCTGGGGAACGACCTCCTCAACGTCCGTTACGTCGCAACCAATGCCGCCCAGCAGGAATACGCCATCATCTTTCCAGAGTACTACTTCGGGCAGATCTTCGAAGCCAAACACGAGCCCGGCACGGTGGCCTACAGCCGCGGGCTCCAGCTCCAGCTGCTCCAGGAAACGACCGACGAGATGGCGCGCAACGGCTGCAAGAAGATCATCATCGTCAACGGCCATGGCGGCAACAACAGTCTGCTGCCGTACTTTGCCCAGTCGCAGCTCGAGTCGCCGCACGATTACGTGGTGTACACGGTGGGCATCATGCGCTCCGGGCAAGGGGAGCCGCGCCGCCGCTCAAACCCCGCAACCGACATGCACGCGGGTGAGGGTGAAACGTCGATGAGCATGATTGCGCGTCCTGACCTCGTGCATCTGGACCGCGCCACCCAGGAATCCGGCGCCGATCTGGCGCGGCTGAAGCTTCCCGAAGGCGTGTACACGGGCATCTGGTGGTACGCGCGGTTCCCCAATCACTATGCCGGTGAGGGCGCCGTGGCCTCGCGCGAATTGGGTGAGTTTGCAGCCAAGAACTGGATCAATGGTCTCGTGCAGGCGATCCGCGCGGTCAAGGCCGATTCGGAAAGTCTGCGGTTGCAGAACGAGTTCTACGCGCGGAGCAGCAAGCCGCTCGAGACGCGGCCGTAACCCCTGTGCTACCAAAGCCCAATACCATCTGGGGGCGATCGCCCGGAACCTAGGGGCAACGAGGCCCGAACCTTCGAAGACGAGGATCGCATGCACCGACCGTCAGTACCACTGCTCCTGTTGGTCGCGACATTGTGCACCGCCTGCGCCGCGCAGGAGAAGCCCGGCACGGGGAAGGGCTGGGTGCCCCTGCCATCGGGCGGCCGCCTGTACTACGACGTGCAGGGGACTGGCGACACGGTCGTGGTTCCCGGGGCGGTATTCTGGTCGTCCGCGCTCGCGCCGCTCGCCCGCAATCACACGGTCATCTTCTACGACCTGCTCGGCCGGGGGCGCTCCGACACCGCCGGCGCGTCGCGCATCGCGATGGACTCGATCGTCGCCGATCTCGAGACGGTGCGGAAGTTCTTCCGCGTGGAGCGCGTGAGCCTCGTCGGCATCTCCGTGAACGGGCTCGTCGCGGCCGCTTATGCCGCCGCCCATCCGGAGCACGTCTCACGCCTGGTCCTGATCAATCCTATCGCACCAACCGCGGAGATCCAGAGCAGCTACCGGCCGGTCGAACGGACGACGCGAATCGACTCGACGGCCCAGCGGGAGCTGATGCAGCTGCGCGCGACGGGGGGGGGAGGAGGCGGCGATCGCGAAGCGATGTGCCGGCTGTTCTGGAAAGCGAGTGGCGGCTGGTTCGTCGGTGACCGCGCGGCCACGTCGCGCATCGATCCGACCTGGTGTGCGGTCCCGAACGAGAACCTGGATGCTGCCCTGACCTGGCTCGGGTACCTGAGCAGCACGTTCGGATCGTGGGATCTCACCAACGCGGCGCGCTCGATCAAGGCGCCGACATTGATCATCCAGGCCGAGCGCGACTACTTCGCCAATCCGGAGGGTGCCAAGGCGTGGGCGGCGGCCATTCCCGGCGCGCGGCTCGTCACGCTCCCCGGCGTGGGGCATCTCGCGTTGTTCGAGCGGCCCGATGCGGTGAACGCGCCGCTCGCCGAGTTCGTCGCGGGTCGCTGACCTAGCGCGGCTTCGCAGCCGCCAGTCGCACGACTCTGCCGCGCCGGAGGACGGTGACTTTGAGGCTGTCTCCGGCGCGCAGCGCGCTCAACTGGTTCTGGATCTGCTCGAGTGATGCGCCGTCCGGCGCGATGGCGATGCCACCCACGTTGAGCACGATGTCACCGCCGACCAGCATGTCGTCGGAGCCGATGCGCGCGCGGATCGTCCCCGCTTGCAGGCCGATCAGTGCGGCGGGCGATCGCTGGGCGACCTGTTGCACGAGGAACCCGGCGGACTGCGGGACGTTGAAGATCGCCGCGAGCGTATCCTGCAACAGCACGCCGTCCATGCCGCTCCAGAATGATTTGGCCGTCAGCAGGACGCGGCTCGCCACGTTGGACGACACGGCGAATCCCACGCCTTCGAACCCACCGGACTGCGTCAGAATCCGGCTCACGATTCCGACGACTTCGCCCTTCATGTTGAACATCGGTCCGCCGGAGTTGCCCTGGTTGATCGATGCGTCCGTCTGAATCATCTCCATCGGACCACCGCTCACGATGCCGGCCGCGGCGATGCGGCCGCTGACGTGACCGACCGTAAGGCTGTGCTCGAGCCCGTACGGAGCGCCGATGACGATGATCTCGTCACCGATCGCGAGGCTGTCGGAATTGCCCACCGGCGCTGGCGACAGACCGATCGGGAACTGATCGAGCTGCAACAACGCCACGTCCGCGCGCACCGACGACGCGACCACATGCGCGGGATAGAGCTTGCCGTCTCTGAACTGCACGGCCACACGATCGGCGGTCTGCACGACGTGCGCCGCCGTGATGATCTTGCCCTCGCCGCTGATCACGACACCGGAGCCGAGCCCGGGGATGGTGGTGAGGCCGACCGAGGGCACCGGAGACACACCGCGTTCCAGCGTGCGCACCAGGACAACGGACGGGCTGACTTTGCGGAAGAGTTCGGCGATCTGTTGTGCGGTGGCGGGACGGGGGGTCCCACACAATGCGACCAGCGCCGCCCCGGCTGCCGCGACCCCCATGACGACACGGGCCGATGATCTCACGGATCCTCCTGTACGTGGATCCGGATCTTTGCCGCGCATCAGGGGGATTGCAATCAAACCAAAGTCCATTGCGCGCTCGCCGAGTCCGACGTAGCGCGTGACGCACGTCACACTCGTCTGGCCCGCACGTCGATCTGTTTCGCCCGCACGTCGATCTGTTTCACTGAAGGGTCATCGCTTCTTCACGCCATACGACATAGACTTCGGTTTCAGCGATTGTGTGCGAACTCTGGAGGTTCCATGAACACGGTACACCGCGCCCTGGTCGTCGCACCAGTCATCGCGTTTCTCACCGCCTGCAGCTCGACTGAACCCAATGCCATGCATCATGTCACCGTCTCGGCCGCGATCGCGTCCGCGACCGTGCACGCGGTCCCCGGGCTCAGCGCCGACCTGATCGTTGGTGATGAAACCGGATCGGTGAGCATCTCCTCGGCGCAGATCGTCCTGTCGCGGCTCAAACTGCAGGACGGCGTCTGCTCGGATGACGAGGGCGACGACGCCGAGGGCGAGGACGCCGACACTCTCGACGCGGACGACGCGCCGGTCGTGGTTTCCGACGAGCCCGACGATCCCGACACCAACGAGACCGATGAGGAAAACGAGGAGGAGGACGGCGACGAAGATGAGGGCTGCGCGCCGCTGAGCGTCGGACCGGCCTTGATCGATTTGCCGCTCGATGGGACGACCGCGGTCGTGCTCGACGCGTTCGTGCCGGCCGGAACCTACCAGCGGCTGCAGGCCCGCCTGCACGCCGTAAAGCCCGGCGACGCCGGTGTCGCCGACTTTCTCGCGGCGCATCCGGAGTTCGAGGGGATCAGCGTGAAGGTGGTGGGGGTGTTCACCGATGCCGGGGGAGCCAACCACGACTTCACGTTTACCTCGAAGCTGAATGTGGTGAGCGCGATCAACTTCGAGACACCCGTGACCGTCGACGCCGGCACCACAAACCTGACGATCAACGTGGACGTCGGCAGCTGGTTCACCAGCGGATCCGGAGCGGTGATCGATCCGACGAATGCCGACAATCAGAACGCGATCGCAAAGAACATTCGCAGATCGCTGCGCGCCTTCGAGGATGACGATCATGATGGCGACGAGGATGGGTCGTAGAGGCACTGCGGGGGCTGTCTGAACTGAGTTGCGGACGCGGCCCCGACGACGCATTGTCGGGGCCGTGAACGTTCCACCGCGGGGGCATCCTTGACAGCAGCGCGGATCTCTGGGTTTATTGCCACCAGGATGGTGACTCGGACGCAGGTCTGCCTCTGTAGCATGACCGCCCCTTCTCTGGGCATCGGCGGAGGCGTCGCTTCGACCTAGCGTAGTCACCATTCGAATCGCGCGACCGGCTGTGGCCCTCGGGGGAAACTGGGCTGTGGCCGGTCGCGTTGCTTTTAGACAAGCTCCCAAAGGAGGAACCATGCCTGAGACTGTGGCGCCCGTAGCGGATATCGCCGATCGCGGGTACGCGCATCCTGAGGTTCTCGTCTCGACCGGCTGGGTCGGCGAGCGTCTCAAGGACCCCAACGTCCGCGTCGTCGAGTCCGACGAAGACGTACTGCTGTACGAGACCGGACACATTCCCGGCGCGGTGAAGATCGACTGGGTCGCCGATCTCAATGATCCGTTGACCCGCGACTACATCGACGCGCCCCGCTTTCAGCGGCTGCTGCGCTCCAAAGGGATCAGCGACAACACGACCATCGTCCTGTACGGCGACAAGAACAACTGGTGGGCGACGTACGCCTTCTGGGTGTTCAAGCTGTTCGGCGTGAAGAACGTCCGCCTGCTCGATGGCGGCCGGCTGCGCTGGGTGGACGAAGGACGCGAGCTGAGCACGCAGGTGCCGCGGTATCCGGAAGGCAACATCACGATCTCAGCCCGCGATGACCGGGCCAATCGCGCCTTCCGCGATCAGGTGCTGCAACACGTGAACAGCGGCAGGCGGCTCGTCGACGTGCGCAGCCCGGAGGAATACCGGGGCGAGCGGCTGCACATGCCCGAGTATCCCAATGAAGGCGCGCTGCGCGGCGGCCACGTACCCGGCGCGCGCAGCATTCCGTGGGGCCGAGCCGTAAACCCGGAGACGCACACGTTCAGGCCGGCTTCGGAGCTGCGCACGATTTACGAAGGTGAAAACGGACTGCAGCGAACGGACGACGTGATCGTCTACTGCCGCATCGGCGAGCGGTCCTCGCACACCTGGTTCGCCCTGACGTACCTCCTCGGCTTCGAGCAGGTGCGGAACTACGACGGATCGTGGACGGAGTGGGGGAACCTCGTGCGCGCCCCGGTGGAGAAGCCCTAATGGATCGGGAGACGCGGATTGCCTGGCTGGTCGATCACTCGCAACGCCCCCGCTTCAAGGGGAAGCTTCCGGACGCGGATGCGCGCGTGCCGGGCGGCAACCCGGGATGCGGCGACATCGTCACGATGTATGTCAAGGCGAAACCGGGTGAAGACCGGCTCGAGGCCGTGAGCTTCGAGGGAGCGGGCTGCACGCTCAGCCAGGCCGCCGCGTCGATTCTCGCCGAGCGGATGAACAAGGAGACGCCGACGTTCGCCGAGATTCTCGACTTTTCCTACGAAGCGATGCTCGATCTGCTGGGCCGCGACATCGCCGAGTCGCGGCCGCAGTGCGCGACACTCGCGCTCGGCACACTGAAGGGCGCGGTGAAAACGGTCGCCATGAATCGCAAGCTGCGCGCGGCGGGGCTCACGGATGACGAGATCTCAGGGCTTCGGCACGATCCTGTAAAGTCCGCCTGACATCTAGCGATCCGACCAGACCGCCAATTCGTTCCCGCTCGGATCGGAGAAGTGGAATCGCCGTCCGCCGGGAAAGCTGAAGATCGGCTTGACGATCTTGCCCGTCGCTGACCGCACGCGCTGTTCCATCGCCTCGAGATCGACCGCAAAGATCACGACCAAGACGGTTCCTGGTTTGACCGCGGGAGCCTTGTAGAATCCGCCGGCCAGCCGGCCGTCCTCGAAGCTGGTGTACTCCGGTCCGTAGTCGGTGAATTTCCAGCCGAAGAGATCGCCGTAGAACCGCTTGGTGGCCGCGAGGTCGGTCGCAGCCATTTCGATGTAGTCGATGCGTCGATCGTGCTTCGCGTCCTGTTGTGCCATGGTATCTCCGTTTGGGTTCACCTGCGCGACGAGCGGGCTCGCCCGAAATCCACGCGGACGGGGCTGCCCAGAAACTTCGCGAAGCGCCGGCCCGCCCGCAGCACCAGGTCGCGCTCGGGGGGCGTGAGGGTAAGCAGCAGTCGTAGAACGACATCGGGGGCATCCGGCGTGCGCCGCCAGCCGCCCACCATCTGCCCGTCCACGAACAGCACGTGCCCCCACAGGGCGTCGAACTGAGCCTTGGTCGCCACGGCCCCCAGGCGCTCGGCGAAGGCAGAGCGATCCTTGAAGCCGATGAAAGACTCGTCGTAGTTCGGCAGCAAATGGGCAAGGCGCGCGCGTCTGCCGGATGCGCGATCCCGGACCGCCCAGTAGTCACGCCCGTCGTGCTGTTCGCGCGCGAGGGAGCGGCCGGCGATCTCGATCGCGCGCCGCGCATCGCCCATCGCGAGACCCGACCACCACGAAAAGTCGTGAACCGTCGCGGGACTCCGGGTGGCGAAGTAGCGACTCGCGAGTTCCCCGAGCGCTTCGTCGCGGCCGCGCGCTGGCGCGGGCGGGACGCGCTCGTCGAACAACGCGTACGTGAACTGCTTCCCGTGCCGTGCCCCGCTGATCACCACGCGATCCAGCTCGGCGCGGAGCAGCAGATTCCCGGCATGCTGCCCGCTGGGAACCTTGAGGCCCGCGCGGTGCAGCGTCTCCCGCAGTTCGGTGCGCGTGAGCTGGTGCCCGTCGCGCAGCGCCCGCTCGAGAATCGCGTGACTCTTGCGGAAGGTCTGCGCGTCGAGTTCCAGCTTGCGATCGTACGACGCCGTTGCGGCCTTTACGCGCGGGCCGGTCAACTCGAGCAGCCAGCGCGCATCCTCCGGCAGGATGAAATGCCACGTAGGACGCAGCACGTGTGTGCGCAGGATCTCGCCCCGCGCAAACGCCTGTTCGATGTCGGCGTCGCTCAGCCCGGTGGCGCGTTGGCCGACGGCCCATTTGGCGTTGGGATAGTCCTGCGCCTGCACCGCGCCCAGCGCGCGCACCACCTCCACCGCGCTGCGGAGGGTCGGCGCGATCAGATGCTGACTCGCAAATCGTCGGCGTGCGATGCTGTTCATTGCTGACTAGATTCCCGGTCCGACCATGGCGACGCCCCCTCGAGCTGCTCCCCGCACCGTCCGGCGCACGACGCGCGCTGCTCGCGCGGCGCAGCCCGCGTCCATGCTCCGCGAGACACGCCCACCGCAGAGTGTCGCCAGCTTCGAGAGCGGACGGACATACAAACTCGAGCGGCTGATCGGCAAAGGCGGGTTCGGGGAAGTTTACCTCGCTACGCCCGAGCCGCGAGGCGCGTTACCGTCGCAGGTCTGCGTCAAGATCAGCGAGCGCCTGGTCCCGTGGCTGCGCGAAGCCTATTTCGCCGAGCTGGTCGGGCGCGAGCTGCGTGCCCTGAAGATCCATGACCGGTTCGTGGTCATGGACGGCGACCGCCCACGCTATTGCCTGGCGATGGAGTATGCCGAACACGGCGATCTGGGCTCGTGGCTCGAGCGCCAGGGTCCGCAATCCGAGCGCTATGTCCGCCGCGAGATCGCGGCCGTGCTCGCGGTGCTCGACGCGCTGCATCGCGGCCAGGCGCTGCACCGCGATCTGACCCCCTTCAACGTGTTCGTGTGTGCAGGCGACCAGCTCAAGCTCGGCGACTTCGGGATTGCGACGCACCAGCTCAGCCGGCGCGGCGTCACCGCAGACGCGTTCAATGTCTTCAACGTCCCGAACGAGATTGCGTGGGGCAGGGTGCGGCGCTGGCAGCAGCGCGACGACATCTACCAGGTCGGCCTGATCGCCGTGATGCTGCTGCGCGGCGACATCACGAGCCCGATTCGCAGTCGCGACGTCCGGACGCTTCCCTGCAGCGATCATCTCAAGGAAGTCATTCACCGCTGCCTGGGCTCGCGCGGGCGTCGCTACGAAGCCGCGGGCGACTTGATGACGGCGCTGCGGCACGCGCGGCCGGCGCCGCAGTTCGGACGCATTCCCACGCTCGCGGGCAAACGGGTGTCGTTCACCGGATTTCTCAGCCGCCCGCGGAGTGAAGCGATCGCCGCGGCGCGGCGTGCCGGGGCCATCATCCAGTCCAAGCCGGGACGCGTCACGGACGTGCTGGTGCGCGGTCGTCCCAACAAGCTCCAGATCGCCGGGGCCGGCGGTGGGACCAAGCTGATGGAGATTCGCCGGCTCGCGACGCACGGGCATATCGTCAAGATCATCGGCGAGCGCCAGTTCTGGAAACTCGTCCGCGCGCGTCCCAAGAAACGGACTAACGGTCGGGCGTAATCACCACGTTGCGGAAGTGCCCCACCGTGCCTGGCCCGGTCCACAGCGCCACCCCGCCGCGGGCGGCCGCACCTGACTTCAGGTCATTGACGATCAGGACCGGCTGAGGGTTGTCGTGCACGTACAGGCGCGCCTGGCCGCCGCGGACGTCGATCCTGATCTTCGTCCATACACCCGGCAGCAGATCGACGTACGACTCGTACTTGCTCGGCGTCTCCTGGCGCAGCCGGAACCAGGGCCATTGCGGATGGGAGATGTACTGCGTCGCGTGATTGCGGCGCTCCTGGTCCTCGGCGCGCCCGTTGGTCGGGCGCAGGTAGAACGCGTCATAGGTGCGCATGTCGGGCTGCAGCCGGAACGCGATGCCGACGAACCCGCGGGCCCCCTCTCCGGCGCCCGGCGCGGGCACCCCGGCAATCTCGGCCTCGATAACGCCGCTCGAGAACTCCACCCCCTCGATCTGCGCCAGTTGCTCGACCTGAGCGCGCTGCTCCGGCGTCATCGCGGCCATCTGCTGGAGAATCTCGGCAGTCATCGTCAGCCGGACGCCCTTCTTGCCGTCGAGCGTCGCCGGTTCTGCAACCACGTTGGTGAGCCGGAGACCTGTCGCGGACTCGAGCGGATAGTTCCGCGCTTGTGCCGGCAAAAGACCGGGAAGGAGCAGCGTTGCAATCGCCATCAGGGTCGGTCGCATGAGAGCGCCTCCGGGGGCATGAGACTGGCACAAGCGAAGATGTCGCAGCAACGTAGAGCCGTACGCTAACCGCCGTCCGGAGGTTCAAAATGGATCGCCGTACGTTCCTGCAGGATTCCGCGGCCGCCGCCGCCGCACTGAGCATACCCCGTGGCGCGTGGACGCAGCAGTCAGACCTCGCCCCCATCTTCGCTCAAGTCGACCGCCGCCACGACGAGGCCGTGCAACGGCTCCAGACCTGGATCCGCCAACCATCGATCGCCGCCGAGAATCGCGGCATGAACGAGGGTTGTGAGCTCACGATGCAGATGCTGCGCGATGCGGGGTTCGGGCAGGTCACGAAGATTCCGAGCGACGGCCAGCCGGGCATTTTCGCGACGCTCGACGCCGGGGCGCCGCGCACCCTCGGTGTCTACTTCATGTACGACGTCAAACAAGTGGACCCGGCGGAGTGGTCGTCGCCGCCCTGGGACGCCGCACTCGTGGACAAGCCGGGCCTGGGCAAGGTCGTGATGGGCCGTGGCGCGGTGAATCAGAAGGGTCCGGAGGCGTCCTTCATCGCGGCGCTGCACGCGATTCGTGGCGCGAACCGGAAGCTTCCGGTGAATCTGGTGCTCGTCGCCGAGGGCGAAGAGGAGAT
>JBLNGI010000324.1:0-29876 GCA_050264615.1 Gemmatimonadota bacterium | reverse complement strand
CAGCCATGATCCCCCAGATGACGGTCGAGATGATCGTCCAGATGCCGTTCGCGGCGGACTATCGCAAACTCGCGCCCAATCCCGACGGGTTTCCCGCCCTGGTCGCGAAGCTGATCGCGCTTGAAAAGGAACCGATGCGGTGGGAAGCCAACGTGCGCAAACTCAAGACCCCGATCCTCGTCATCGCCGGCGATGCCGACGTGGCGACGCTCGAGCACACGGTCGCGCTGTTCCGGCTGCTCGGCGGCGGCGGCATGGGCGACATGGGGCAACCGCTGCCCGCCTCACGCCTGGCGGTCATGCCGGCGACATCACACACCGCCGTCATCACACAACCCGAACTGCTGTATGCCTTCATCGAGCCGTTCTTGAAGGGCGTGACACCGAAGGGGATGTTCGGGGACTAATCCCTGGCGGGAGCCGGACGCGGCTTCATTGCCTCAGTCATCCGAATTATTACGATAACCGCCTTTTCTTATACAGCTCGGCACTGCCGGCGTTGGCGCGGGGCGCGGTTTCGGGGCTACGCGCTTGGCCGGAGCCAACGCCGGAATCGACGTCGGGAACTTGAAGCTCGCCAGATTTTGCAGAACGCCGTCGAGAGTGCTGACCTTCATCGGATCCCGCTCCACCATGGCTGCCAGGGCAGCGGCAAGTTGATCGATCTCCCACACTCCCTTACGCCGCAACTGCTCCCAAATCGCCGACCGCCCCACCTGCTCGAAGTCTTCGCGCACGAAGATGAGATTGTCGCCGGTATGAAACCGCTCCCACAGCGTGGCATCGCGCTCCAGCGCCGCCAACGAGAGATAAATGACGAGCGCTGAAAAACGGTCGAGCTCGGGGCCGTAGTCTTTCCCGCTCCGCTCGGGATGCTGGTAGGCACGGTGGCCGGTTTCTGTGGCGTCGCGGCCCTTCAAGGCCGGCACCCACATACCGTCGTAGTCCACCAAATGGATCGATCCGCCGCGCACCAGGATATTGCCCTGCTGTAAATCGCCGTGCGCCACCTGAGCGGCTTCAAGCTGCCGAACCAGTTGGACCCATTTTCTCCGCAACGCCTCGAGGACTGCCGGGTAGCCGAGATGCTTCTCGACGTAAGTGTGCAGCAGGTCGCCCTTGGCCCATTGCATTTTGACGATCGGGAACCACTTGGAGCGAATCTGAATGCCCTGTTTGAGAAACTGAAAATTGACACCATACGGCAGGTGCACCTTGTGCAGATGCTTGGAGATCGCCTCATACCGTTCGGCATGGTCGCTGATCGGGCGCAGGAAGCAGCGTATTGCCGACGTCTTCTTGAATAGGTACAAGAACCCGGCCGGTTCGCTGGCCTTGTAGACCACGGCGTTGGCGCCGGTGGCCGGCTTCGGCATACCGAACCGATCGAGCTCCAGGGTGGCTACCTTCAGTCCAGGGTCGGCAAAGGCTTTTTGCGGGTGCTGCACCGCCTCATGGTATTCCGTCAGGTCTGGCCATGCGGCCATCGCTACCGCTCCTTCGCTTTGACCGGTGACGCGCGATGCATCACGCGGACCAGGGTGAAGTCGTCGTTACGCAATCCATTCTTGCGGCCGTAGGCGACCAGGGCGGCAAAGCTTTCCGGCGTGCCGAGCTTCCGGTACAACCACCTCCACAATGGTCGCCCCGCTTCGTGCCGTTTGAGCAGCCAGGCGGCCATCGCATCGGTGGCGACCAGTAGCATGTCGCCATCGCGCAGGCTGCCCTGGCTGGTGTAGATCCGATCCTTCAGTGATTCCTCCGACCTCGATCCGATCAGATACGGGCTCATCGTGAACTGCGCAGCTTGCTGCAACGGAAAACTCTCGACCACGCGCATCTCTTTGCCGACATTATCGATCTGCATCAGGCAACAGTCCCCCACCGCCAGCGCCGTCCAACGGTTCTTGCGCGCGTCGATCTCGACGCCGAGCAACGCTGCAAAGGCACCCTGCTCGGCCTTGTCCTTGGCGAACCAGGGGAGCGGCCGGCCCGCTAAGCGGCGCTGCCAGAGACGGCGCGCGGCCCCTAGCCGCGCAAAAAACTCGGGCCCCGTCAGCTCACTGCGGACGTAGCTCTCGGCCAACAGCACGGCCCAGAGCTTGGCAAAGCTGCTTTCGGTGGCGCCGTCAGCCACCGCCACGCGGATGCCCCCCCTCCCTCCGGCTGGCGTGCGCGTGTCCCGCTGCGCCCAGGCATCCTCGTACTCCTCGGCACTGTTGCCCAACTTTGGGCAGCAGAAGACCTTTACGTCGCAGTCGCTGGCCGCGACGCGTGGTTCGCCCTTCCCCACTGCCGTGGTACTCAGCGCAGGCGCACCTGGGCCGGCCGCGTCCCGATGTCGAGAAAGTGGATGACGTGCAGCGGCTGCGCGTTGAAGATGAACCCTTTCGAGTTTTCCTCGGCCGGCATACCAAGCTCTTTCGCGCGCGCCACCATGAACGGTGTGAGCGCCGAAGAGGCGTCATAGAGCGCTTTGGCATGTTGATCCGGGAGCTTCACGCCGTTGCTCGGTAATTCGATCGATGGTCCGGCCGTCGACGAAAGATGGATGTTGAAGAGCAGCACCGAACCGTCGTCGCCGCTGACCGCCGTCAGTTTACGTGCCTCGGCAACGAGGTCTCCATCGGTCGCCTCGCCGTCGGTGATGTTGATGACGATCGGCGGAAATCCCTGCGGATGCTCCTGAGACCACTGCTCGACAATCTTGGTGGCCTCCTTCAGCGCGGCGCACATCGGCGTGCCACCTTTTCCATACGGATCGAACCAGACGGGAAATTTCACAGTCTCGTCGATCACTCCGCCGGCGCCATCATCCGATTTTTTTACCCTGTCTTCGACGCGCAGCGGTTTATCGGCCAATTCACTGATCGGCACCAACGCGCGCCCGCTCAGTTCACCGCCGAGCGCTGGCTTACAGCTATCTTCGCTGTAGCCCAGCACACCGACATGGAAGTAGTCGTAAATGGAGTCGGATTTGGCGCAACGGATGCACAGATTATGAATCAGCTTGTTGAGGATCGTCGCGAGCTCCTCGGCCTTCTTTCGGCCAGCCTCGCCGCCACCAAACGAGTCTTCCATCGACTCTGACTGGTCCACCAAAAACAAGAAACAACCCGGGTTCTTACGACTGATTTCGGCCTGGTATGCCATGGTTTCCTCCGCTTGTGGCATCATGATCCCCGTGAGCCAGTCGGTCACGTCTTCGAATCCCCGGCCGACGTATCAGGGGGGGCCCCCAACGTCGACTCTCCGCACCTGACAGTCCGTGAGACCCGACACCAAGGTCGGGGGCGGTTGTCGCCAGTCATGGAATGCTTCAGGGGTTAAGGCGTTGATGAGCAAATTCTTATCTGAGTTTCTTCTCTACTTTGATCTCCCAAGAAGGCGAGCTGTCATCCTAGCGGAGGGATCGACCTGCTTTTGATTGCGCGACGCGGTGTAGCAAAGGAAGCACGTCTTCACGCGCGGAGTACTGACTCACTCCTAATGCCCACGATCTAACTCCAAGTTGGTACCCCCACCGGGGTATCTCTTATCACCATGTCCCGCGCGGTTGTTCGATGAGTCCTCACGAATTTGCTGACATCACGCAGCTCGCGGAGGAGTTCTTCGACCTTGCTCCAATCGGCATGGCCATTCTGCGCCTCGAAGATCCGGCCAACCCGGCGTCCCTCCGCATCCTCGCGCTGAACCCGGCCGCGCAGGCCGCCTCCGACGTCGCGGCCGCCGGCGTCGGGAAGCGCCTCGATGCGGACCTCCCCGCCATCGCCAAGACGCGGCTCCCCGGGCAGCTCGCCGAAGTGATGCGTTCCGGCGTGGCCGCAAACCTCGGTGAGGGACCCGGCCAGTACGATCCGTCGCGGCTATTCACCGTCACGGCCTTCCCGATCCCGCCCGAATGCGTCGGCCTCTTGTTCGAGGATATCACCGAACGTCGCAAGCAACAGCGTCGCGCGCACGAATCGGAGGTCCGCTACCGCAAGATCTTCGAGGCGAGCACCGTCGCGATCTGCATCTTCAATGCGCGCGACGGCACCATCATCGACGCGAATCCGCGGTTCATCGAACTGCTCGGCCTCGGCGGCGGGTCCCAGCTCCTCTCGAAGCAGATCGATGCGTTCGGGTTCTGGAGCGAAGGACCGAGCGAATACGCGGCATTGCTCGAGCGGCTGCGCGCGGCACGGTCGATCCGCGAAGTCGGCGTGACGTTCCGGACGTTCGGCGGTCAGGTGCGACGCGCGCTCGTCGCACTCGAGTTGTTCGAAGTCGACGGCGCGGAGTACGTCCTCGGAATCTTCTGGCGAGTCTAGGATCGGATATGGGAGACAAGAGCCCCGACGCAGAGTCATTCGCGACGTCCTCAACCGGGCGGCCATTCTAGACACGACGGGAGGTGAAACGGCGGCCCCTCGCCGCCGCCTCACCCCCGCTGATAGATTCGGGGGGTGAGAGCACTTTCGATCGTTGCGCTGGCCGCGTTGGCGGCGGTCGGTCCGTGGTCGGCGGCGCCGTCCGCCCCCCAGTACCTCTATCTCTGGACCGGGTCTGCCGACTCAACGCAGCCCGACTTCCTCGCCGTGCTCGACGTGAGTGAGGAGTCGAGCTTCGTCCGCCTCGTGACGACATTGCCGGTGCCCGGCAAGCGGAATGGCCCGCATCACACCGACTACGAGCTGGCCCAGGACCGTCAGCTGTTTGCGAGCGGTTTCCCATCGGGCCGGACTTTCATCTTTGATCTCACCCGCCCCGCTGCTCCACGACTCGCGGGGCAGTTCGGTGATGTCGAGGTCTATGGTCATCCGCACTCGTTTCTACGACTGCCCAACGGGAACGTGCTGGCGACGTTCCAGATGCGCCATGACGCAGACGGCATGACGCCGGGCGGATTGATTGAGCTGACTCCAGCCGGGCGGCCGATACGCACCAGCTCCGCCAACGCTCCGGGTATCGATCCCGCGTTACGGGTGTACAGCGCGGCCATCGTGCCCCGGCTCGATCGGATCGTGACGACCACGACCGACATGGATCCGACCCGCGCCGCGACGCGGGAGGTTCAGATCTGGCGCCTGTCGGACCTCGCGCTGCTCCATACGATCACTTTGCCGAACGGCCCCGCCGGGACTGAGTCCCAGCTGACCGCGGAGCCGCGCCTGCTGACCGACGGTCGCACGGTGCTCGTTTCGACGTTCAACTGCGGCCTGTATCTCATCGCGGGGCTCGAGAGCGACGCGCCGAGCGGGCGCCTCGTGGCTTCATTTCCCCGCAGGGACAAATGGTTCTGCGCGGTGCCGGTCGTCGTCGGCCACTATTACCTGGTGACGGTGCCGGCGTGGAGCGCGGTCGTGAGTCTCGACATCAGCGATCCGAGCGCGCCGCGCGAGGTGAGCCGGGTCTCGCTCGGTGCGGGCGACATCCCGCACTGGATCGCGGTGTCTCCGAACCAGCGGCGGGTTGTGGTCACGGGGTACGGCGATTTGAGAAACCGCGTGATGATGCTCCGGTTCGACCCGGTCACGGGCGCGTTGACGCTCGACCCGCGCTTCCGCGAGCGCGGTGCAACGGCGCCAGGGTATCGCATGGACGACAAGACGTGGCCGCACGGCGGCAGCGCGAAGGGCATCCCGCACGGGGCCGTGTTCAGTCGGCCTTAAGTAGGTCAGCCGCTACTCGAGCAGCGCCTGCACCTCAGCCGCCGCGGCGATCCGGCGGTCCACGTGGTCCCCGATCGCCCTGGCGCGCTCGAGCTCGAGCGTGAGATCTGAGGGTGACCCCACGCCGGACTGCCGCTTCACGAGGGCCAGGCGCAGGTGTTCGAGTGCGGCCACCGCTTCGGTGAGCGATTCCCCCGTGTCCCCCCGTGCCCGCAGTGCCTCCGTGCCGGTCTCCAGTCGCTCGACCACTGCTGGGAGGTCTCGCACCTGGCGCCGCTCCGCTTCCGGCAGCGCCTTGTACGCTGCGAGCGTTGAGCGTCCCAGGACGAGCTCGGTCCGCTCCACCGACGGCAGCGCCGGCCGTGCGGTCGCCTTGAGACGCAGGCCCGCGAGCCGGAAGAACGCGCGTCCGACTCTTCCGGCCCACACCTTGTACCACACTGAGTCCAGCCGCTGCCACCAGTGGCGCCGCTTGGCCGCCTCGTCCTCCTCCTGCTGCACCTGCCGCTCCGCGAGCAGAGCGGCCCGGATGTCACCGTACGTGTAGCCATCCTTCAAGAGACGGCGCGCCACCGCGACCAGTTGGATGAGGAGGATCACGCCGATGATCCCCATCCCGTTGCCGGCGACCAGCGACGCCAGCAGCAGCAAGGTGGAGACTTGCGCATTCCGCATGAAGGCTCGGACCAGCGGCGGGGCGCGAAAGTCCCGGCCCCGGAGCTCGCCGGCGACCCGCGCGAGATCATCCGCCGTCTGAAACCGCTCCGGCAGCGTTTTGCGAAGCAGGCGCTCGACGACGGCCCCAAGTTTGGCGGGCACCTCGGGCCGCAGTGCGTGGACCAGGGGGGCGGTCTCGTAAACGTGTTTCGTGAGGATCGCGGGCACGTTTGCGGCTTCGAAAGGTGCCCGGCCGGTGAGGGCGTAGAAGAACGTCGCGCCCAGCGAGTAGAGGTCGCTGCGCGCGTCGACCGGCTCGCCGCACGCCTGTTCGGGACTCATGTAGCGCGCGGTCCCGGGGACCGAGCCTCCCCCGTCCGTGCTCTCCCCGGCCCCCGCGCGGCTCCCGAGCGCGATTCCGAAGTCGGTGACGACCGCGCGCTCGGTCGCGCGCTCGATCATGATGTTGTCGGGCTTCACGTCGCGGTGAATCACGCCGCGCTGATGCGCGGCGCCCAGCGCCCACGCCACTTCCTGCAGCAGCTTCGTCGCCAGGCGCGGCGGGAGCGGGCCGGCCCGTTCCACGCGCTCGCGCAGTGTCTCGCCGTCCACGAAGCCCATCACGAAGAACACGAGGTCACCGCGTGCTTCGACGAGGTGGATCGGCACGATATTGGGATGCGCGAGGCCGGCGGCGGTGCGTGCCTCTTGCAGAAACCGGTCCCGTTCGTCAGAGCGGGTTGCGAGGTGTGGCGGGAGCAGCTTGATCGCGACCGGGCGGTCGAGCGCCACATCACGGGCGAGCAGCACGATCCCCATACCGCCACGGCCGAGCTCGCGCTCGATCGAATAGCGACCGGCGAGCAGCTCCTGCAGGGCGAGGAATTCTGGGCTGATCGACGCGGTCATGGGTGTCTCGTCCTACGAGTGGAGCCTCGCTGCGTTTCTCACGCGCGGCGCTTCGTGCGGCCGCGCTCCGCAACCAGCTCCCCCAGGCGATCCCATATTTCCGGCCTGATGTTGTCGGCGAGCTCCCTGCTCTGTTTCGCCAGCATGCCGCTGATGTCGGTTGTGTCGAGACCCGCCATGCGCGCTTCCGCGAGGACACTCTCGAAGTGGATTCGGGCTTCCTGGATCATGGGGCCCAGGGGACCGGGCCCGCTGGCGCGCGCGCCGACGGCCAGGGCCAGGAGGTAGAGGTCGCGCGCCCCATCCAGGCGCTGGGCGAGATACTCGTGTGCGGTCATAGGAGGGATAATAGTCGTGTTTCGCGCAGGTGCACGCGCAACGCCCGCTTGACTCGTTCCCACCTCGGGGGGTAGTATGCTCATACTCAGTAATACTGAGTATCCCATATGCCCCACGCCCGAATCGCTATTACGCTCCCGCCAGACGTCTTGGCGGCCGTGGACAAACGCGCTCGCGCCGTGGACCGTTCACGCAGCCGTGTGATCGTCGACGCGATTCGCGCGTACCTGGCGGCACCAGCCGCGGTGCGCGCACCAGCCGTCCCGGCCTACGGTACAGACCTCGTCGGCGCCGCACGGCGCGAGCAGCTCGAGCGCGACCTCGCCCGCACCCCCGCCGAGCGCCTGCGCGGCGCCGAACAAGCCGCCCGGCTCGCGCGTGACGCCCACCCCAAGCGCCGGGCGCGGCAGCAGATCATTGGCTTCGATTCCTACGAGGACTTCTACGAATGGAAAAGAGCCAATCGCGCATAACGCGAGTGTGCGGAGCGCTGAACCGCGCGCAAGCCAACTATCTGGTCATCGGCGGCGTCGCGTGCATCCTCCACGGCTACGCACGTGCCACAGAGGACATCGATATTCTGATCGAGCGCACCGAAGCGAACGCGCGCCGGGTGCTCGAAACCCTGGCGCGCGTGGGATACGGCGTTGCGCGCGCGTGGGCGCCTACCGAGCTCCTGAAGAAGCCAATTACCGTCATCGGCGATGACCCGCGAGTCGACATCTTCACCGTTGCCTGGAAAGTGAAGTATGAGCAGGCCGCGGCCCGTGCCGTCAGCGCCGTCGTCGACGGCGTCAGGATTCCGCTGATTGGCTTGGACGACCTCATCGAAACCAAACGCACGGGAAGGCTCCAGGACGCCGCGGACCTCGAAGTGTTGGAGGAAATCAGAAGGCGCGGCCGGTGACCGGCCCTTCCGGGCTCGTGACGTGTGCCACATCCCCGAACAAATCCTCACCGCGGTACCAACGCGACAATCCGGTCCGGACTGCTGGGATCCGCGGGGAGCGTCAGCGTGAGCCCCCGGTCGGTTTTGGTCAGGGACAAGGGCCTCCGCTCCGGCCACGCCTGCGCTCGCCACGCGCGGGCGGGGGTGCCGAGCGGCGGCAACGCGAGCGTGGGGTCCTTCCAATCCAATACGTGGATAAACACGGTATCCCGCCGCTGCGTGGTCACCCCCCAGCTCCGGGGCGCAATCGGCCCCGCGCGCGTGCCATAGATCGACCCGCCATAGGTCGCCAGCCAGCTGCCCAGCGCGCGCAGCCGCTCCTCCGCCTCGGGCGGAATCGTCCCGTCGGGGCGCGGCCCGATGTTGAGGAGGAGATTCGCCCCGTACCCCGCCGCGCGCACCAGATAATGAATGAGCTCCTCGGGCGACTTGTACTTGTGATCGGTGAGATTGAACCCCCAGGACTCGTTCATCGTGAGCGATGTCTCGAGCGGCAGCCCGCCGATCGTCCGGGTGTTGAACCCCGCCGTGTTCGCCCCCGGCAAATCCTGCTCGAACGTCTGCACATCCTCGCCCGGAAGCGGCGCCTGGTGATGATTGGGAATGATCAGCGCGGCCGGCTGCAACCGATGGATCAGGGCGTAGGTCCCCGGCAGCCGCCAAGGGGCCTCGGGCTTGTCCCACATCCCGTCGAACCAGATCCCGCCCAGTTGTCCGTAGCTGGTAAGTAGCTCCGTGAGCTGTGTGTCCATGAAGTCGAGATACCGACTCCAATCTCCCGACTCCTGTCTCCCAGTTTTCCGACCGGTCGAACCGCGGGGGAAATAATCAGGATGATGCCAGTCGAGCTGCGAGTAATAGAAGAAGAGCTTGATGCCTTGGCGCCGGCACTCCTCCGCCAGCTCGCGCAGCGGATCGCGCTTGAACGGCGTCCAGTCGACGATGTTGTAGCGCGTCGCCTTCGTGACAAACATCGAGAACCCGTCGTGATGCCGCGCCGTGATCGTGATGTACTTCATCCCCGCGGCTCTAGCGAGCGCGACCCACGCTGTAGCGTCGAATTTTTGAGGATTGAACGTTCCGGCGAGCCACTCGTAATCGGCCACGGCAATCGACCGATTCTGCATCACCCACTCGCCCTGGCCGAGCAGGCTATAGACGCCCCAATGGATGAACATCCCGAACTTGGCGTCGCGATACCACTCGCGCGCCGCGGCCCGCTCGGCGGGGACCGAGTCGGCGCCCTGCGCGAGCGTGAGGAGGAGTACGATACTCAGCCCATGGAGCATGGGGCGATACGCTACTCCTCATTCCTTTCTTATTCAACGACGCGGGCGAGCTGTCATCCCGAGCGCCGTCAGGCGCGAGGGATCTGCTTTCTCACCCTGCTTCACGGATCTGCTTTCCTCTCCCTGCGTTACGAAGCAAGCGAGCCTATCATCCCGAGCGTAGCGAGGGATCTGCATCTGGTATCGATCAATTATTCAAGAAAAGCAGATCCCTCGTTCTAGGATCGATCGATTACTCAAGAAAAGCAGATCCCTCGCTGCGCGCGCGTGCCGCGCGCTTCGCTCGGGATGACAACCGCGCTCGCTCTCTTAAGTAGGAAAGACGGATCGGAGCGCGAGGGAATGTCGTTCCACCAGGTCGCCACGATGCATCCGGCCGAATATGCGAGCGTGCTGCGGCGTGTGATTGATGACATTGCGGGGTGACAGGCTCGCTGGCGTCGTAATGCAAAGAAACGGACAAAGGGGAAGAAAAGGGATGACAGATCCGATGGTCAGGTCACCGAGGTTGGTTAGTCATGCGGGTGTTCTACGTTTACGTCATGGCGAGTCGTTCGCGCGTGTTGTACACGGGCGTCACGAACGATCTCGCGCGCCGTGTGAACGAGCACAAGCAGGGCCTCACGCCCAGCTTCACCTGCAGGTACCGCATCACTCGGCTCGTGTACTTTGAGGAGTTTGTAGACATCCGCGACGCCATTGCACGCGAGAAGCAGATCAAGGCGTGGACGCGCGCCCGGCGGATCAGCCTGGTCGAGGGACGCAACCCCACTTGGCAAGACTTGGCGCAGGACTGGTGTCCCGGCCAAACTCGCTCCTGACCCCGTCTCTTTCTTTCTAAAAGCAAGAAGCACGTTGTCATCCCGAGCGAAGCGCGCGGAACGCGCGCGCAGCGAGGGATCTGCTTTTGTGGACGCGCGCGCAGCGAGGGGATCTGCTTTTAGGGATCTACACCGTTAGCCTGCGCAGCGCGTCCAGCGCCTCGTCCGCGTGGCGCGCGGGCGCGAACTGCGACGCATAGATGTGCCGCACGATCCCCGTTTTATCGATGACGAACGTGGCCCGGCCCGGAATGAAGCCCAGCGTCTTCTCGACCCCATAGATCCGGCGCGCGGTCCCGGCTTCATCCGACAGGAGCGGAAAGGGCAGATGCATCCGGTTGGCGAACCGCCGGTGTGACTGGAGTGAATCGCCACTGACGCCGATGATCTCGCTCTCGAGTACCGCAAACTCGTCATAGCGGTCGCGAAACGCCCGCGCCTCGAGAATGCAGCCAGGCGTGCCGTCGCTGGGATAGAAGTAGAGAACCACAGCCTTCCTGCCGATCATGTCCCAGAGGCGCAGCCACCCTCCCGTGTGAACGGGCAGCGCGAAATCCGGCGCGCGCGCGCCGATGTACACGTTGCTTGCCGCAACGTCGCCCAGCGTTGGAGGGCAAGGTTCACAATCGTCCCATACCGCCATGTTTTCCATGAAGATTCTCCCGCAGTAGCCAACGCACGACCGCTCCTTCCTGTTCCTCGCCGGCGGCCCGCGCGCCCCTAGAAAGCTCCTGTCGATTTCCTGGGGGGCCGTTCGTCATTATAGAGAACACCACCGAGTGGAGCTATGAAACTGCACACGCATCTCAACTTTGGCGGTAACTGCGAGGCGGCGTTCCGCTACTACGAACAGCACCTCGGCGGACGAATCACGAAGCTGTTGCGCGTTCGTGATCTGCCGCCGGAAGTCAAACCACCGCCGGGCTCACCCGACGCGGTGATCCACGCGCGCTTGAGCGTTGCTGACTTCGAGCTCATCGGCAACGACGTTCCGCCCGACTACTTCAAGCCGATCCGCAGCTCCTACGTGTACCTCGCGGTGGATTCGGCGGTTGGGGCGGAGAAAGTTTGGGCGGCTCTTGCCGAGGGTGGTGAGGTAACGATGCCGATCGCTGAGACTTTCTTCGCGACGCGGTTCGGTCAGCTGCGCGACCGGTTCGGCACGCTCTGGACGATCCTGCATGAGCGGGACGGATAAAGCGGCTACAACCCCTAGCGACGCCTTTCGCGCCGCCGCCTCACCTCGGCACCCCATCTGTGGCGCGACCGCAACACAACTCCGGCCCTGGGCGTGCGTAATCACGCTGCGGACCAGGGTATAGAAGCTGCATTCATCTCCAGATACCTCGATGCCAACGATCCGGGAACGTCTCGCCCCAGTCGCCGGCCTCGCTGTTCTCGTCAGCTGCAGCGTGGGCTCGCTGTTCGACACACCACCAACGAAAGTGATTGCAGTCACGCCCGCGCGGGTCGCCGTGTCGGCGGACTCGGGCGACGCGAAGCAAGACTCGTCTCTCGCGATCTCATCCGCCGGCTCGGGCAGCGCAGCGCCATGGACGGCCCGTCGTGTCACTGGCGCCACCTGGCTCGCGCTCGCGAATTCGAGCGGCTCGACACCCGACACGCTCGCGTTTACGCTCGATCCAGCTCAGCTCCCGCCCGGCAATTACCGCGACACGATCGTGGTCGAGTCGGGTCCGAGCACGGCCGCCGTGCGCGTGCCGGTCGAGCTGCGCATCGTCGCGGTGGAGCCGCCACCGCCGCCGCCACCACCACCACCGCCGCCGCCGCCACCACCGCCGCCGCCGCCACCGCCGCCGCCGCCGCCCAACCAGCCACCGGTCGGGGATTTCACGTTCAGCTGCGGTGGTCTTGCGTGCAATTTCACGAGCACGAGCAGCGATCCGGACGGCACCGTCACGAGCTATAGCTGGGCCTTCGGTGATGGTGGCTCGTCAACGGCCCAGGACCCGTCGCACACGTATACGGCGGACGGTAGCTACACGGTCACGCTGAGAGTCACGGACAACCAGAGCGCGCAGAGCTCGCCCACGTCGAAGACGGTTACCGTCTCGGCGCCGCCACCACCACCACCGCCGCCGCCGCCACCGCCGCCGCCGCCACCGCCGCCCCCGCCCAACCAGCCACCGGTCGCGGATTTCACGTTCAGCTGCAGCGGGCTCGGGTGCAATTTCACGAACACGAGCAGCGATCCAGACGGCACCGTCACGAGCTCCAGCTGGGCGTTCGGTGATGGCGGTACGTCAACAGCTCAGGACCCGGGGCACACCTACTCGACAGGCGGTAGCTACACGGTCACGCTGAGAGTCACGGACAACCTGGGCGCGCAGAGCTCGCCCACGTCGAAGGCGGTTACCGTGTCGGCGCCACCACCGCCACCACCGCCGCCGCCACCACCGCCACCGCCGCCACCGCCGCCGCCGCCGCCTAACAGTCCGCCGGTGGTGGACGCCGGGCCGGACGACACCGCGCTCACAGGCCTGCTCTATTCCTTCAGCTGGAGCTTCAGCGACGCGAACAGCAATGGCCCGTGGTCGTTCACGATCGACTGGGGCGACGGGCAGACGACAACCGGGACCAGAACGAGCCAAGGCACGTTCAGCGCAGGGCACACGTACACCGTCCTCCTGCCGCGCAACTTTACGATCAGTGTTACGGTGACGGACGCCGCGAGTGCTTCAGGCTCGGACACGAAAGTAGTTCAGGTGCAGCTGTGAGTCCGTCATTTAACGTGGTCCTCGGCCCATGACGACACAGGTCGATCCGCGCCTGCCGCGCATTCTCGACGACGTGTGGGATCCGCCGCCCAGGCCCAAGCGGTTGCGCATCGTCGTCGGCACGTCGGCCGGTGTGCTGGTCATCGCCTCGATCATCGTCGCGACGATCAGCTCAGCCATGCGAGATCCGGATCCCCCCCCGGGGCCGGTCGCGGCACCAGCGCCGGCCAAGAACAGCCTATGGTATCCGGATGAGCTGCGGGACGCGCCGGGACCTCTCAGCACGTTCCGCAATTCGGCGCGCACTGCCGCACCCTCCACACCCCGTCCCCGAGCGGCGATTGACGACCGGCCGAGGCCCAAGCCAGTGGTCCGGCGACCCGCGCCTCCCCCGCCTCCTCCACCCCCCGGCTACCTCTCGGTCAATTCGATGCCGTGGGCCGTGCTGTCGGTGGACGGCCGGGTGGTGGGGAATACGCCGCAACGCGCGATTCCCGTGAGCGCCGGCCGCCATCAGATGGTGCTCGCACGGGACGGCTTTGAGACGCACCGCACCTGGATCGCGGTTCAACCGCGCGACACGGTGCGGATCACGGGCATCGTGCTCAAACGGATCGGTCCATGAACGCTCGCGCGCTCGCGCTCGCGCTGCTGCTGGCAGTCCCGACGCCGTCGCCGGCACAGAATGAGAGCGCGCACGAGATCGTATCCCGCGCGATCCGCGCGTATGGGGATCTCGACTTCGACCTCGCCGCCACGCTGCTGCGGCGCGCCCTCTCGAAGGAGCTCAGCGACAGTGATCGTGTCCAGGCGCTCACCTACCTCGGCGCGGCTGAGCACTATCGCGCTCGACCCGACTCCGCCCGGGCGGTGTTCCGCCGGCTGCGTCTGCTCGCGCCTGGATTCCAGCTCGATACGCTCGTGTTCCCGCCCGAGGTCACGCACGCGTTCGAGGAGGTGCAGCTCGCCGTGTCTGACACGCTGTCGCAACCGCCGGCCGTCGCCGTCCGGCCCGCGCCCCCGCCCCCGCCCCCGCCCGCACGCTCTTCGCCGCCGGCCGCCCCACCAGATTCGAGCGGGCAGCTCCCCGTGCGGTGGTACCACGGGATCATGGCCGCCGGCGGTGGCATCGTGGCGAGCGTCCGGGCGCACAGCGAAGGTGGGTTACCGAGCGCGAGCGGCACGGTGTTCGGCCTGGCCGCGAGCGCGCGCCTCGGTCGCTTCGCGTTGGGCTTCAAGTACCTCGAGGGCTCGCTCGGCAGCCGCGATCTGGTCGAGGGTGCCGCGGCACTGCGGTTCGTCCCCAGGCCCTGGCTCACGCTGCACGCGGGTCCGCACGTGCGCCGCTACGAAACCTCGCTCGGCGGCGGTGCCGAGCGCTGGGCGTGGTGGCAAGTCGGCGCGCGGGCTGAGGCCCCGATTGTCGGCCGCGTCCGCGGACATGCCATGCTGTGGCAGGGACTCGGTCTCAGCGTCAACGTCCAGCCGGGCTCGGGCACGGCCCGAGGGGGCGAGATCGGCGCAACGATCGTGACGCCGGGGGGGCCGTTCCGGTTCGGGATCGCGTACAGCTTCGATCACGCGTCGGTGCAGGGCGCGAGCCGGAGCGAAACGGTCGGCGCCTTGATCCTGACGGCTGGGGTTCTCACCCCCTAACGCTGCGGCGTCAGGACGAAGCAACGTGCTTCCTCGGACGCTCCCGGTTCTTCCAAAACGGATGCCGCACCACGTTCTCCGGGACCGTGTCCCCATGTCGCAGCGTGAACACCACCCTCCGCTTGAGCCCGAGATCGACCTCCACCACCACGTGACTCCGGTCGCGGGCTAACCGCAAGGCGCGCGCCGCGCGAGGCTTGCCCGTCGCCGCGCGCGCCGCCGTGACGACCTCGGCCGGAGGCTCACGCGTGGCCGCGAGCCGCCCGCACGTCGCACAGTGGCCGGACCGCTGCTCCAGATCCGCCGTGCACACCTGCCGGCCGCAATGCGCGCACGCGGCGCGATGATCGGCGCAGACGCGCTCGCCACACACGGGGCACTCCGCCACCTCGTCGGACGCGAAGACCGCTGTCACCCCTTCGAGCGCGCAGCCGGCTTTGTGACTCCCGCAAACCGGGCGCTGTGATTTATCCGTGCGCCGCAAATGCGGCGCGCAGTGCACCTGCTCGTCCACGGCGCATACGCCCTGATGCGCCGTGCAGACCGACTTGCCGCAGCTCGCGCATTGCGCCACTTCGTCGATGCCCACGGCCTCGTTGACGCCGCCCTCACAGTGTCGCAGGCACGCCGTGCACAACCGCCGGCTTCCCTTCGGCGCCTGCGGATGGCTCTGCTCCGCATGCCGGTTACAGATGAGCCGGCCGCAGCTGCCGCACGGCGCGAGGCACGCCGAGCAGGCCGCATGACCCTCGCCTTCGGAGCAGACGCCTTCGTGCGCTGTGCAGTGCTCGAGCCGGCACGACGGGCACACGTGCACGTGCTCGCTGCACGCGGGCTGACCGTCCACGCGACATTCCGCGATGCCGTGATCCGCGCAGAAGTCCCCGGCGCAAACCGAGCAGCGGGACGAACAGGCGTCGCAGGCGCCGTGCTCGTGCCGGCAGATCACCAGGGCTTTGGGTGGGCGACCGCAGTGCGGGCAAGCGATCGACCAGACCGCTTCACCACTCAGCGCACGCTGCGCGCTGAACGTGGTGCCCGCCCCGTGCCCGTGCGACGACTTCACCCGCCACTCGGCGTGCTGCATCAGGACCGCGGCATGGATGAGCTGCAGCGGATGCACCACCCCCTTCACCTGGCTGCGCCGGATCTCTTCGGTGCGGCGCCGCTCGGCCAGCGCGGTGACTGTGCCGATGGCGTCGGGATCCGATTGCTCCTTGAGGATCGACTCGAAGTAGCGGTCCAGCCTGCCAAGCTCGACGGCGAGCCCCTGCTCCGCAGCGGCGCGGCGCACGGCGACCCGCTCGGCCGACTTCTCCTGGAGGTGGCTCACGAGCAGCCGGACCAAGTCGCCGGGCGCGCGCGCCGGCACAAGTGCCGCGTCCTCCACCACTGACGCGTCCGCAGGCTTCGCTCGGCCCGCCTCGAGATCCACGAACGCCTCCGCCAGATCGGCGTCCACCTTCGTGCCGGTCGACAGATCGAACACGTCGCTTTCGATGATTGCCTCCTCGACCCCGGCGCCGGCGCGCAGCACGACGCGCGCGACGAGCCGCCCCACGGGATGCACCGCCAACCGCGCGGTGCTCCGTTTGACCGTGCCGTCCTTGATGGGAATCGTCAGCTCGACGCGTTTCGGATCGCTCGCGCCTTCCGGGGCGGGCGGCGGCGCGATGAGCCCCAGGGAGCGGCGCGCCGCGCGCGCGCGGATCGCCTCGACCAGCTGAGCGAGGAAAGGACTCCCGACACCGCCGATCTCGGCGTCCGGGTCGCGCTCGAGCGCGTCGAGCGAGAACGCGACACGCAGCGCGGCGCGGTCTCGGAAGAACGGGCGTTCGGCCTCGGGCAGGCTCAACTCGGTGAGATCCGCTCCGCGCGCAGCCTGCTTCAGTCGGGCGAGCTTGCAGTAACGCTCGAGCAGCGCGCGGATGCGCGCGTCACCCAGCGGATCGGCCTCGCTGGCCGGCGCAGTCGTCCCCCCTCCTCCGGAGGGAGAGGGGGACAGGGGGTGAGGACGGCGCCGCGGCTTGGCCGCTTTGCGCTTCACGCGGCTTCCACTTCGATGTCCACGAGCACCAGGGGAAGCCGGTCAACGCGTGCGACGAGCGTGATCACGCGACCGGCGCTCGTCAACCCGATGAGCTTCACGAGCTCCCCGTACTCGGGATGACTGCCCGCGGGCTGCGACGGCGTGACGCCGTCGTCGCCAATCGGCTCGATGGACTCGAGGGCTTCGAGCAGTTCCGGCACGTGCACGCCGAGCCGGTGACGCTTCGCCTCCCACCCGACGGCCTTGATCACGTGGCTCGTGCCGAGGCCAAGCCGCAGACGCCCAGGAACCGACAGCGTCTCGAACCGGCGGCCGAGGCGCATGGCGTTGTCGTCCGGGGCGATGACGGAGTTCAGCGCCTCCTGCTCCTTCGCTATGGCGCCGCTCGTCTCGATATCGGCCCCAAGGACTTCTACGCGCCGGGCAAAATCCTCTTCGCTCTCGGCGGCGAGCCACTCCTTCGCCAGCCGGCCCTCGAACTCGTGCGCGCCGCCGAATTCGCCCAGGATGAGGTCCAGCTCGCCGACCACCAGCTCGAACAGCTTGATCTTGCGGTCGAGCAGCTGGAGGATGTACGACTCGATCGTCCCCGCCGCGGCGAGGTTCACGATGTGCACCTCGCGCTTCTGCCCGATGCGGTGCAGGCGGCCGATGCGCTGCTCCACCACCATCGGGTTCCAGGGCAGATCGTAGTTCACGAGCACGTTGCAGAACTGCAGGTTGCGTCCCTCGCTGCCGGCGCGCGTGGCGATCAGGACGCTGCGCTCGTCGTCGTGGAACGCGCGGATGCGCTTGTCTCGCTCCGGCGTCGAGTGCGCGCCCCAATACACGATCGGCTGGCGCCCGAGCTTCTTGACGCGCTCTGCGATCAGCTGAATCGTCGGCCGGTGATCGCTGAAAATCACGACGCGGTCGGGCGTCTCTTTCAGCAGCTTGGTCAGCACGTCCAGCTTGGCGTGGGTCTTGATGCCCGCCGCCTGCTTGGCGAGCCGCTTCGCGATGGCGCGGTACTCAGGGCTGATGCGCTCGCCCTCGGCCAGGTTCGCGAGCGACTCTGCGAGCGCCCGCGCCGATGAGCACAGCCGCTGGCGTAGATGGATCACGGCGAGCTGCACCCCACCCTTCCGGTCGGCTTGACTGATGAAGCCCTCGCGATACAGCCGGCGCAGGAAGTCCGTGGTGCGCTGGTACAGCTCCGCCTCGGCGCGCGTCAGCTTCACCTCGGGGTGGCGCGGCCGGCGCGGCGGCAGGTTCAGGTCGTCCACCACGCTCGCGCGCCGCGTGCGGATCATCACCTCGTGCGTCAGCGCGCGCAGCGCCTCGGGGTCCTTGGGCTGCCGCTGGTCACCTTCGAGCAGGTGCGCGGCCCGGAACTCGGGCCAGGTGCCGAGCTGGCCGGGCCGGAGCAGCGTGATGAGGTTGTACAGCTCGCGCAGGTCGTTTTGGAGTGGTGTGGCCGTGAGCAGCAGGATGAAGTCGCGCTCGATCTTCTCGATGAACTTGTAGGTCGCGGCGCGCTCGCTCTTCACCTTGTGCGCTTCGTCCACGACAACTAAGTCCCAGCGGTGCCGCAGGATCTCCTCGGCGTGGCGCTTGGACCGCGCGCGATCGTGCGACACAATCGCCTTCGTGACGCCCTGCCAGTCGTCGGGATCGGTCGGGGTCTCGAAGCGCTCGAAGAATTTCTCCTCGAGCTCCCCCTGCCACTGCCCCACCAGCGAGGCCGGCGCGAGGATCAGCGCGCGCCGGGCGAGCCCGCGGATCGCAAGCTCCTTGTAGATGATGCTCGCCTCGATCGTCTTGCCGAGGCCCACCTCGTCGGCGAGGATGGCGCGGCCGCCCATGTCGCGCAGCACCCGCTGGGCTACGTCGATCTGGTGCGGCAGCTCCGTGATGGCGTTGGCTTCGAGCGTGATCAGCCGGTCGAACCCCGGGACCAGCGCGATCCGCTCGGCGTCGCGCCGCAGCTCGTGCCAGGCACGGTCTGTCGGCGGGAGCTGGAGCTGCTCGGTGAACTGTTGGAGGGACCGCTCGTCCACCGCCCATGAGTCGTCGGGTGGTGCGGCGGCTGTGAGAGTAGGGGGTGGGGATGGTGGCGGGGGTGGGGCGATAGTCACGCGCGCGCTCGGCAAGTCCGGGGGGGGCAATATAGGGAATCGGGGCCGGTGCCGCCGCCCCGGCTAGACGACGTGACGATATGACACGCGGACCGTTGTGGTTCGGGCTGGCGTGCGGCATCGATCAGGCGTCAGTACAGGGGGCCACCAGGCGCGAAAACGGTCAAGACACTCACCATTACGCCCGGCCTGCGGCGACCATAAAGCACTCCCCCGAACGAGGACACATCAGGAACCTTCCACACTCATCACGCTTTTCTTAACACAGCGTCGTGGCCGTCGGCGTGGCTTTTTGACAAACACAACCGAGTGTGCCATGAAATCGCTGCAATTGCTTCTCCTTCTCATCGCCGTTTCCGCATGTTCCGATGCGGCAATGTCGCCCGTTCCACCACCGCCGCCTCCTCCACCCAACACTGCGCGTGTGGCCTACTGCGCAGGCTCGGAGCCGCTTTGGGTCGCATTCCAGGACGGCGACGAAGCGTGGACGCGGGCCCTACCGTCAACCTCCAACGGCAACATTGTCTTTCAGCGCACGTTCGCGTCGGATCGCGCCGCAATTGCGGCGGCATTCGACGCCGGCTTCGGCATCACCTCGCTGCAGGTGCTCTATGGCACACCCGCCGAACTCGAGCTGGTGGGCCGCACCTATCCGGCCTTCTGCCTCCCATTCCAGAAGACCCTGCTCGCTTCTGTCGCGGGGCTCGACACCAACCAGTTCGCGTACATTGCCGGGGGGTATGTGACGGAGGTACCGGTGTTGTTCAATGAAAGCTTCTCCCTCGAGGCACTGCCGCCAGGTCCGCGAGACATCGTCGCGGCGCGAGTGACCTTTACGGCCAGCACGAGCATTCTGAACCGGCTGATTCTCCGTCGTGACGTCGACCTTCCCAGCGGCGCCACGCTGCCGGTGCTCGATTTCAACTCGGCTGAAGCGTTTGCTCCCGCGATACGCAACCTGACCCTGATGGGAGTCGGTGACCGCGCGACGGTCAGCACCCAATTGATCACGAGCAACTTCAGCGGGTTGCTCTCGACCCCGCTCGGCCACCACGTTGGCACGACCGGCCCCTATGTGGCGTTGCCCGAAGACCGGCTGCGGCCGGGGGATCTGGAACAGGTCGCGGCGCAGACGCAGGGCGTCGCTCCGAGCAGTCGCCTCAGCACCAGCGTCTACTTCCGCACGCCCATCGACCGGGCCTTGGAGTTCGGGCCCGAAGTCATTCCTCCGACGTTCACCACCGCCGCGATGCTGCCGACTCTGAGACTGCAGGCGCTGTTCGTCCCACAGGATGCGTACGATCGCGCGGTAGTAATCTCGTATCAGGAGAGCGTCGTCGATTTCACCGGCGCGCACACCGGCCTTCAAGTCAGTGTGTCGATGACTGCGGCGTACGCACAGCTGATCGGGGCGTGGGACCTCACGATTCCGGAGCTGACGGGTGTCACAGGCTTCCAACCGGCGTGGGCGCTGATTCCCGGCTTTGAGGTGCGCTGGTCGGCGGTCCGCCTGGGTGGTACGCTCCCGTTGGGCTTCACTGCGGTTCCGAAGGATGGGGATGTTCAGCGTGTCGCGTCCCGCGACGATATCATCACCCCTTAGCGGTTAGGAACGAGGCGGTCAGGGGTGGGGACTGCGAGGACAGCGACTATGGAGCTATGAACGACCAGCCGGCGGTCGCGCGCCCGCGCTTCCCCTTGATGGTCACCGTCCCCGCGATGAACGTCCCGCTGGGCGGCACCGGGTCGATGCGCAATTCGGCGAGCAGCTGCTCACTCGTGGACACGTTCGCGAGCGCATGGAGGATGGGCTCCAACTGCTGAGCTTCGTCCGCGCCGGCGTAGACGCCATTGGTCTGCGTGGCCAGCTCCCGCAGCACCGCCACGGCGCTGTCCACGCTCTCGGTGCCGTGGTCGGACGCTGGACCGACGCCCACGGCGAGGATGCGGATTTGAGCGGCCGCAGTCGCCGCGAAGAGCGAATCCTTGTAACCAAGCGTGTCCCGCGGCATCCCGTCGGTGATGATGACCAGGGTCCGCTTGTGGGAGTTGGCCGCGACCGTGGTGTCGAACCAGCGGGCAACCTCCCACGCCGAACGGTACAGCCGAGTGCCGCCTCCCGCCGCGGCCTGGATGCTCGACAACTTCGCATCGAGCAGGCTCGCGTCCGACGTGAAGGATTGCAGCAATCGCGTCGCCCGGAAGCCAGGGCTGGGCGTATCCGGGGTTCCTCGCCCGAAGTCCAAAAGGGCGACGAGGTTGCCGCCGCCGGCGCCGAGCAGCTCGTTCCAGAACAGCTGCGCGGCCGTGGCGCGGCGGCTGTCCTTATCGTTGTGCAGCATCGAGCCGGAGTCGTCGATGTGAATCGCCGCAGCGGCCGCCCTGCTATCGGCGGGCTGTACCCGTTGCGAGTCCAGCGTCACGGCGACCGACGCCGGCTCCTCGAGCGTCGTCGAAATGTTCCAGCTGTCGGAAACGAAGGCCTGTCCGGTCTGATCGGTTGGCACGAGCTCGAGCAGGAACTTGCCGTTCGACCGGAAGGCTGCGGAGTCCAGCCGCACCCCCACGTAGACGCTGAAGAAACTGTGCACGGGTCCGCAGCAGCCTTCCGTACGGCACGCCTGCCACACGAAGACCGCGAGCCCGGCAGACAGCAATGCGGGGCGGGAGAGCGCTTTCATGTTGTCCATGGAATAGGCAAGAGGCACACCATGTCCGACCACAGGTCCGGAGTCCGGAAGTGCCAGCGAAAACGCGAGTTAATGGTGGCCTAGGCAAGCGTCGGTCGTTGATGGTGACCGCCGCCGTGGCGAAACGATTACCGATCTGTAGCGGGAGTGCACAAAGCAAGAGTGAGGAGCTCGATACGTGCGCTGCCGTTCGGAGAGCATGAGACCCGCGCGCCTGTGATCCGAATTACGAACCCACCGGCAACGAACTGACGAAGCAATGTCACTGTTGCATTCACGCAACAGGTGAATGCGATAGCGACACAGGCACGCGTGGCATGACGTTTGTTGCGGCATTTCCCTCGTTGTGATGCATGGAGCCGGTCGAGGGAACCGGGTGTAGCACATCATGCCAATGACCCGCCTGCATCGGCATCTGTTCGGCTCCGCTGTCTGCTTCGTACTCGGTGCGCCTGCGTTCGCGCAGAGCACGCCGTCCGAAGCCGCGCGACCGATTACCTACGGCGTCGAGCTCGCGTTCCGCTCAGGTCACGCGGATCGCGGCTACTTGATCAGCGATCGCCCCGTCATCCAACCCGTGATGTGGGTGTCCGCAAACGGCACCGACGTTTCCGCGTGGGGGAACTTCACGCTCGCCGAGAATACCGATGGCTCGCGTCCGAACATTCTGGAATTCGAGCTGACCCGCACGTACGAGTGGAGCAAGCTCTCGATCGGGCCGGGTGCCAGGATGTACTTCTACCACGATCCGCTGAGCAGCTATCGCGAGCGATCGCTCGAGGGCTGGTTGTTCCTGGCATACGACGCGGGACCGTTCCGCCTGTTCACCAACCACAGCGTCGACGTGCTGACGTACAAAGGCTCGTACTTCGTGGACGCCGGCATCGAGGCTGAAGGCGCACTCTCGGAGCGCGTCGAGCTCAAAGGCTCGGTTGGCGCGGGATGGGCCTCCACGATGTTCAACCAATCCTGGTTCGGCGTCCCGACAGCGGCGCTGAATCGCGCCATCGCCCAGGGTTGGCTGACCGCTTATCTGACCCCGCATCTCTACCTCGTCCCCCACTTCGAATACAACCGCACGCTGGACCCCGCGGTGCGCGCGGCGCACCCGCGCCCGAGTTACCTGCTGGTGGGGCTGACGCTGGGAGGCGAATTCTAAATGACGACGGTCACGACCCCCTTCATCGAGCGCCGGTCGCCGTCGCGACCCCTCCAGCCGAGTCTCGCCATACGCTTGCAGTGGCTCGGCAAAATCCTGCGGCCGACGCCGCACGTCCCGCTCGGGACACACGGCCTCGACCTGTTCGCCAAGCTCGAGTACGTGAACCCGGTCGGCAGCATCAAAGACCGCGCGGCCTACTGGATTCTCAAACGCGCGGCGGAGCGCGGCGAGATCTGCGACGAGACGACGGTGATCGAGTCGTCGTCGGGGAACTTTGCTTCAGCGCTCGCGGCCATCACGCGCCTGGTGGGCCTGAAGTTCATCCCGGTGATCGACCCGAACATCTCCTCGACCTACGAGGCGTTCCTGCGCCGCATCTGCCCCAGGGTCGTGAAAGTAGAAGAGCGCGATGATACCGGTGGATTCCTGAAGACCAGGCTGAAGACGGTGAAGCAGCTCTGTGCCACGACCCGGCACGCGTATTGGACGAACCAGTACGGCAACCCGGATGCCGCGGACGCGCACTACCACCTGACCGCGGCTGACATCTGCGCCGATTTCGAGTCGCTCGACTACGCCTTCATCGCTGTCAGCACGGGCGGCACGATCGCCGGCGTGTCGCGCCGGCTCAAAGAGTGCTATCCGAACGTTCGGATCATTGCCGTCGACACCCAGGGCTCGGTCATCTTTGGCGACACGCCCAGGAAGCGCCATATCCCCGGCGTCGGGTCGAGCATCGTGCCGCCGCTGGTGGCACAAGCCGAGATCGACGACGTCGTCCTGATCCCCGAGCGCGAGACGGTTGCGGCCTGTCGCGAGCTGCTGCTCACGCACGGCCTGCTCGCGGGCGGTTCCAGCGGTACCTGCTACGCGGCGGTCAAGCGCTATGCGCCCCGGATGGAGCGGAGGGACGGCCGGCTCCCCACCGTGCTGTTCCTGTGCGCGGATCGTGGCACGCCGTACCTCGATACCGTTTTCGATCCCACCTGGACGGCGAAACTCGACTGATGCAATTCGACCTGTCCGTCATCAACGGCAAGACCGTGTTCGACGTCGTCAGCGCGCAGCGGGACGCCTGCGTCGACGTCGTGCGTAACGCCTATCTCGCGCACGCGAACGGCAACTCCGTCAACCCGGACAGCTACTTCCTGAAATTCCCCGACAAGCCCGATTGCCGCATCATCGCGCTGCCGGCCTACCTCGGCGACGGCTTCGCCGTGGCCGGGATCAAGTGGATCGCCAGTTACCCGGGGAACGTGCAGCGCGGCTTTCCACGGGCCTCGGCGGTCCTGGTCCTCAACAGCTGCGACACCGGCTATCCGTTTGCGATCCTCGAGAGCTCGATCATCTCGGCCGCACGCACCGCGGCGTCGGCCGCGCTCGCCGCGTACTGGCTGAACGGGAAATCGCGCCAGGCGCAGGCGCTGGGCATCGTGGGGACGGGGTTCATCGCCCGCTACGTGTACGACTTTCTCATCGATACGGGATGGACGATCAGGGACGTCCGGCTCTACGACGCGTTGCCCGCAGGGAGCGAGAAATTCAAGAACACGGCCTGCCGGCCCGAGCAGCATCGCTCGGTCACGGTCGCCCCACACGTGGCCGACGTGCTCAGCAACTCCGATCTGATCGTCTTCACGACGGTTGCGTCCACGCCGCACATCACCGATACGTGGCTGTTCGGTCACAACCCGATCGTGCTGCACATCTCGCTGCGCGATCTCGCCTCCGAGATCCTGCTCCAGGCACAGAACGTGGTCGACGACGTCGAGCACGTCATGAAGGCCAACACCTCTCCGCATCTCACCGAGCAGCTGACGGGGAACAGAAACTTCGTGACCGGCACGCTCGCCGACATCATGCAGGAAAAGCGCACGGTCAATCGCAGCCGCCCGATCATTTTCTCGCCCTTCGGCCTGGGCGTACTCGACGTCGCGCTCGGCAAGTGGGTGTACGACCAGGCGGTCGCCGCGAACAAGGACCTGCGCCTGCCGGACTTCTTCTACGAGACCGTGAGATGACGACCGTCGTCCGAAACGCTTCCTTAGAAGACACGTTCGCCGAGCTGCTGGCTCAAGTCATGAACGTGGAACAGGTGCCGGTCGACAGCCACTTTTTCGACGACCTCGGCGCCGACTCGCTGGTCATGGCCCAATTCTGCGCCCGGGTGAGAAAGCGCGAGGGGCTGCCGTCCGTCTCGATGAAGGACGTCTACGCGCATCCGACGATTCGAAGGTTGGCGGCGGCAGCCCGGGACGTCGTGCCCGCTCCGAAAGCACGGGCGCCAGCGCGGCCGGAGCCCCCGACTCCGACCAGCGCGCGCGAGTACTTCCTGTGCGGAGCGCTGCAAGCCCTGTTCTACCTCGGGTATTCCTATCTTGGCGTGGTTGCCGCGATCGAGGGCTACGATTGGCTCGTGGCGGGGTCACAGGGTGTGGAGAGTTACCTGCGGCTGGTCCTGTTCAGCGGAGTGGCCTTCCTCGTCGTCTGCGCCGTTCCGATCGCCGCGAAGTGGTTGATCATCGGTCGCTGGAAGCCGCAGAGCATCCGCGTGTGGAGTCTCGCCTACGTCCGGTTCTGGATCGCCAAGACCCTGATCCGGTCGAACCCCGGTGCCTATTTGTTCGTCGGCTCGCCCCTGTACGGGCTGTATCTGCGGGCGTTGGGCGCGAAGGTGGGCCCCAGGGTCGTGATCCTCTCGCGCGACATCCCGGTGTGTACCGATCTCCTCACGATCGGCGCGGGAACGGTGATTCGCCGCGAGGCGATCTTCCTCGGCTACCGGGCCCGAGCCGGCCGGATCGAGATCGGACCGGTGACCCTCGGCCGGGATGCATTTGTCGGCGAAGCGTCCGTGCTCGAGATCAACACGTCGCTGGGCGATGGGGCGCAGCTCGGCCACACCTCCTCATTGCAGAGCGGGCAGTCAGTGCCTGCCGGCGAGCGGTGGCACGGTTCTCCGGGGCGGCCCACGGATGTGAACTACTTGCGCCTCCCGCCGGCGCCGTGCGGCACCGTGCGTCGAGCCACTTCTGCCGCCCTCACCTTGATCGCCATCCTCTTCCTGTTGGCGCCGCTGCTCGAGCTGGGCTTCACGCTGTTGTTTGTCGAGGTGTCGTCTCTGGTGCAGGGGCTTGTCGTCCAAGCGCTGGTCTTCTCGGGTGTCTTCGTGCTCGGCGGGGTGCTCGTCGGCCTCCTGGCGGTCGGCATCGTGCCGCGGCTGCTGCGCGGGTTCATCAAGCCGGACACCGTCTATCCGCTGTACGGCTTCCATTACTCGGTATACCGGGTGATCGCGGGGCTCTCCAGGACGAAGTTCCTGGGGCTGCTCTTCGGCGACAGCTCCTACATGGTCCACTTCTTGAGGTGGGTCGGGTATCGCCTCACGCCGGTCGTGCAGACGGGTTCGAATTTCGGCTGTGAGGTGCTGACCGCGAACCCCTTCCTCACTCGCGTCGGCACCGGCACGATGGTCTCCGACGGGCTGAACGTGGTGAATGACGAGGTCTCGAGCAGCTCGTTCCGCGTATCCCAGGCGACGATCGGCCCGAACAACTTCCTGGGCAACTACCTCAACTTTCCCGCCGGAGCGAGGACCGGCGACAACTGCCTCCTCGCGATCAAGACGCTGGTTCCGCTCGACGGCCCGATGCGCCAAGGCGTGGGGCTGTTGGGTTCGCCGGCATTCGAGATTCCGCGGTCCGTCGAGCGCGACAGTCAATTCGACCACCTCCGGAGAGGAGAGGCGCTGCGCCGCGGCCTGGCCGCCAAGAACTGGTTCAACCTGCGGACGATCGCGATTTTCCTGCTCACACGCTGGGTCGGCGTCTTCCTGGTCACGCTCATCGACGTGGCCGCCTACGAGCTCTTTTACGACGTGCGTGCGCACACGCTCATGGCCGCCCTGGTCGCGCTCAGCGTCGTCGTCGCCGCGGTCTATTACGCGTCGGTCGAGGGCGTCCTCGAAAGGCTCAGCCCGCCGCCGCCCGCCATCTGCTCGATCTACGACGCCCGTTTCTGGTGGGTCGAGCGCCTGTGGAAGCTGCATCCGATTCACTTCCTCCACATTTTCGACGGCACGCCATTCAAGTCCGTGCTCTGGCGGCTGATCGGTGTGCGGATCGGGAAGCGGTTGTTCGACGACGGCGTCTACATCTCCGAGCCGACGCTGACGGTCGTCGGGGACGAGTGTGTGTTCAATCACCGCAGCATGATCCAGTGCGATTCGCAGGAAGACGGCACGTACAAGTCCGGCCCAGCCACGCTCGGCGCCGGGTGCACGCTCGGTATCAACGCCTTCGTCCACTACGGGGTGACGATGGGCGACGGCTCGGTGCTCGCCGCCGACTCCTTCCTGATGAAGGGTGAGGAAGTCCCTGCGGGCGCGCGCTGGGGCGGCAACCCGGCCCGGGAGGTGTGAGGTGAGCGAGCGCGTGATGACCATCCTCGCCGGACCCGGCAGAAAGCTCCCCAACCGCCGGGCCCACCAGCTGTTCGAGGACCAGGCTCGGGTGCAGCCCGAGACCATCGCGGCCGTGCACGGCTCGACACAGCTGACGTACCGCGAGCTCAATGCTCGCGCGAACCGGGTGGCCCGCGCGCTCCTGAGGCACGGCCTCACGCGCGAAGGGATCGTCGGCGTGATCACCGAGCGCAATCTCGATTGGATGACGGCGGTGCTCGCGATTTTCAAGGCGGGCGGTGCGTACCTGCCCATCGAGCCGAATTTTCCGGCCCACCGCATCCTGAACACGCTCCGCCGGGCCGGCTGCCGCCTCGTGCTCACCGAACCCGGCAGTACCGCGAACCTCCATGGTGCGCTCGCGTCGCTGCCGGACGTCGAAACGCTCTATATCGGCGACGCACACGGGGGGGAAGCCGACCTGGGGATCGACGTCGCGCCTGATCAGCTCGCGTACATCTACTTCACATCCGGTTCGACCGGGGAGCCCAAGGGCGCGATGTGCGAGCACGCCGGCCTGCTCAACCACCTCCTTGCCAAGATCGACGATCTCGGCATCGGTGAAGGGACCGTCGTCGCCCAGACGGCGCCGCAGTGCTTCGACATCTCCCTGTGGCAGCTGATTTCGGCGCTGCTGACCGGCGGGCGGACGGTGATCGTCGAGCAGCAGGCGATCATGGATGTGCGGCGGTTCATCGAGACGATCGTGAGAGCCCGCGTCAACGTGGTGCAAGTCGTGCCGTCGTATCTCGAGGTGGTCGTGTCGTATCTGGAGCAACATCCCCACGAGCTGACCGACCTCGCGTACGTGCTGGCCACGGGTGAGGCCTTGAAGAAGGATCTCGTCGAGCGCTGGTTCCGAGTGCAGCCGGGGATCAAGCTGGTGAATGCCTATGGGCTCACCGAGACCTCGGACGACACCAATCACGAGATCATGGATCGCGCGCCGCGCGAGGAACGGGTTCCGCTGGGCCGCCCCATCAACAACGTGTACATCTACGTCGTCGATGAGCAGCTGGAGCCGGTGCCCCTGGGCGAAGCGGGTGAAATCGTCTTCTCCGGGGTGTGCGTGGGCCGCGGCTATATCAACGACCCCGAACGCACCCAGGCGGCGTTCCTCCCCGATCCTCACTGTCCCGGCGCGCGCCTGTACCGCAGTGGCGACTACGGCCGCTGGCTGCCAGGCGGCAAGCTCGAGTTCCTCGGGCGGCGCGACGCGCAGGTGAAGATCAGCGGCTTCCGGATCGAGATCGGCGAGATCGAGAACCAGCTCGTGAAACTGCCGGGTGTGCGCGAAGCAGCGGTTGTTGTGCGCGATGACAAACACCTGGTCGGATTCGTCTCAGGCGTTGAATCGGGTGCTGAGCCGCGCGGCCTGCTCGGCAAGTCGCTCCCCGCCTACATGATCCCTGCGGCGATTTATTGGCGCGACACTCTGCCGCTCACGGAAAACGGCAAGATCGACCGGAAGGCGCTCGTGGCGCTCGCCCGGGAGCTCGAGGCCATTCCGCAAAACCGCGAGGCGCCCAGCTCGGCAACGGAACAGTGGCTGGCGGCGGTGTGGGCGGACCTGCTCGGCATCTCCCCAGAACAGATCGGGAGGCGGGATCGCTTCTTCGATCTGGGCGGTACGTCCCTGTCCGCGCTGAAGTTGGTGATCGCCCTGGACCGTGCCGTGTCTTTCAAGGATCTCACGACTCACCCGAGCCTCGCCGAGCAGGCGACGTTGCTCGACGCCCGAGGCGTCCGAGTGGCTCGGGCGCCCGCACCGATCGGAAGCTGCGCGACATGACACACTCAACTGCCACTTCGGGAATCAAGCTGCTGCTGGTCGACACAATCAGCGACGCGGCTGCGCTGCGCGACCTGGTCAGCGAGCATGGGGCGGTCCTGGTGCGCGGTCTCGGACTGCGTGACGTTGCCCAGACCGAGGCGGTGTTTCGGCAACTTGGCAGTCTGATGACCGAGCGAGAAGCCTTCGCGCCGCGGCGGCAGTACGCACCGGGCGTCTACTCCACCACGAAGTGGCCCCCCAACCAACCGATGTGCATGCATCACGAGCTCAGCTACGCGTTGGAGTCGCCCACGCTCATGCTGTTCGCCTGCCTTACGGCCCCTGCAACCGGTGGCGCGACCCCTGTGGCCGATGGGTCGGCCGTCCTGGACGAGCTGCCGGCCGCACTCGTGGAGCGCGTTGAGCGCGAGGGGTGGATCCTGATCCGCAACTACAACGAGGACATCGGGGCGTCGTTCGCGGACGCATTCGGCACCGATGACCGCACCGCCATCGCGAGCTACTGCCGCGCCAACGCGATCACGTTCGAGTGGCTGGAGCACGGTCTGCGCACGTGGCAGCACCGGAGCGCCGTCGTGCGTCACGCCG
>JBLNGI010000323.1:0-2734 GCA_050264615.1 Gemmatimonadota bacterium | reverse complement strand
AGCCATAGGTCCTGCTGGAACATCACTTGAAGGTTCTCAAGTTGCCGACGTTCCTCGCCGAGTACGAGAAGGTCGCGCGTGGGAGTGCCGCTGATAGCATCGATCATCCGCGCTATTTTCTGCTACTCCGAAAAAAGCATGCATTTAATGCGGATCGCCCCGCAAGGCACGACCGTCTGCCGCCAACATCAATCGGTGGCTAACGTAGTAGAAAGGTAAGCATCCGGTGAGCGCCGCAGATTTGCTCGGCGTTAGGCTGCCCGGGTGATGGCGGCGGTGGCCAAACGCCAGTTCCACGGCAGTAGCTCGTCGAGCCGCGAGGCCGGATGTCCGGCGATGCGGCCGAGCACATCGGCGAGCCAGGCCTGCGGGTCGATGTCGTTCATCTTGGCCGTGACAATCAGGCTGTACATGGCGGCGGCGCGCTCACCGCCACGATCGGAGCCGGCGAACAGCCACGACTTGCGTCCGAGGGCAATGCCGCGCAGGCCGCGCTCGGCGGCATTGTTCGACAGGCAGACGCGGCCGTCGTCGAGGAAGCGCGTGAAGGCTGGCCAGCGCTTCAGCATGTAGTCCATGGCCTTGGCGAGATCGTTGCCGCGAGAGAGCTTCGGCCTTTCAGACCGCATCCAGGCTTCGAGATCGGCGACGAGCGGTACACTCAGCTCCTGGCGGACAGCGCGACGCTCGTCCACGCTCCGCCCGTTGATGCCGCGCTCGATCTCGAACAGAGCATCGATGCGCCGCACGGCCTCCAGCGCCAAGGGCGAGATTGGCGCCGGCATCTTGCCTTCGGCCTTGCGGCGGGCGCTGGCCTCGATGTCGGCGAGTGCGAAGAACGGCCGACGCGCATGTGCCCAGCAGGCGGCCTCCAGGATCGGGCCCGGCATTCGGTCAGCCGCATACAGTTTGTTGTAGCCAGAGTAGGCGTCGGCCTGCAGCAAGCCCGTCCATTGGGCGAGATGCGCCGCGACGTGCGCACCACCGCGATCGCGCGAGTAATGGAACATGGCAGCCGGCGGCGCTCTTCCGCCGAAGGGCCGGTCGTCGCGCACGTAGACCCAGCAGCGTCCGGTGTGGGTCTTGCCCTTGGCGAGCACGGGCACCGTGGTGTCGTCGCCGTGCAGGCGCTCGGCGGCGAAGACGTGCGCCTCGATGCGCTTCAGAAGCGGCTTCAGAACCGCGCAGCCAGCGCCGACCTGATCGGCGAGCGTCGACAGGCTCAGTGGCACGCCCTCCCGCGCGTAACGCTCGGCTTGCCGGTTGAGCGGCTGATGCTGTCCGAACTTCTCGAACAGCAGCATGGCAAGCAGGTTCGGCCCGGCCCAGCCGCGCGGCGTGACGTGGAACGGCGCCGGCGGCTCCGATATCCGCTCGCAATCCCGGCACGTCATCTTCTCGCGCACGTGCTGGACGACCTTCCACTGGCGCGGGATCACCTCCAGCGTCTCGGTGATGGTCTCGCCGAGCTTGCGCAGTCGCGTGCCGCCGCAGCACCCGCAGGTGGTGGGTGCTGGGATGACGACGCGCTCGCGCGGCAGGTGCTCGGGAAAGGGCTGGCGGGACGGGCGGAGCCTCGTGAAGGGTGCAACATTCGTCGCCCTGGTGGCTGCGCGCTCGGCGGCGATCTCGTCCTCGGTGGCGAACGCCTCCAGCTCTTCGAGATCGAGCTCCATCTGGTCGAGGAGACGCGCGGTGCGCTCCGAGCGCGGCCCGTAGATCTGGCGCCTCAGCTTGGCGATTTCCAGGTTCTGTCGCGCAATCGTCGCCGCGTCGTCGGCCATCCTGGCGCGGGCGAGCGCCAACTCGGCCTTCAGCGTCTCGAGTGTCTCGGGCTGCGAATCCATTGACCGAGGGAATCACAGACCGCCGCCCGCCGCTCGTGGAAAGCGCTTCTATCCCGCGCGTTCCGGGCGGAATGTGTGAACCGGGTTACGCCAGTCGATCCCGTCGAGCATGTAGGTGAGCTGTGCGGCCGAAATGGCAACGCTGCCGTTGCTCGCCGCGGGCCAGACAAAACGGCCCCGCTCCAGCCGCTTGGCATAGAGCGAGAGCCCGAGGCCGTCGTGCCACAGGATCTTGATCAGGTCACCTCTGGCGCCCCGGAAGACGAACAGATCGCCGGCGAACGGATCGCGCCCGAGCGTCTCCTGCACCTGCAGGGCGAGCCCGTTCATGCCGCGCCGCATGTCGGTGCGACCGACCGCGAGCCAGACGCGAACGCCCGAGGGAACCGGGATCATCGCTTCCTCAGCACGTCGAGCACGCGCTTGAGCGTACGCCCGTCGAAGCTCGATCCGACGCGCACACGACAGTCGCCGCCAACCTCGATCTCGATCGTCTCCGAAAGAGCCGGCACGGGTGACGCGCTCCTCACGTCATCCGGCGCAGGGGCGATCGTCACCGGCACGAGTGCAGGTGCCGGCAACGGTGTCGCCTCCTTGCAGTACCGACGCCGCCAACTGAACACCTGGTTCGCGTTGACGTCGTACTGCCGCGCCACGACCGAGACCGATGCCCCAGGAGCGAGCGTTGCGGCCACGATCTCGCGCTTCAATGATTCCGGCCACTTCTTCCGCCGCACCCTGCCACTTGTGTCCATATCCGCCATCGTGGACACATCCTCGCTCGCATTGATCCATCACGAGCGCGGCAGACTCGGGCATCGGCTCCGCTTCGACAAGGCGGTGCTCACCGGAGGGAGACGGTGCGTCGAGCGGCAGCGCGCATTGCC
>JBLNGI010000322.1:0-5508 GCA_050264615.1 Gemmatimonadota bacterium | reverse complement strand
GATCGTATTGAGTCCAAGGACGAGATTGACTGAAGTCGAGTACGCACCGCCCTGACCCACCGACACCCCAGTGCCATTCACGGTCAGCGAGACCAGCGTAGAATCCGTCACCGAACCGCTCACCGTCACACTCGTCGTCGTGACGGTGTCGTTCTCCGCGGGCTGGTTGACGGCCAGCACGGGCGGGATCGTATCGCGCCGCACCGTGCGCAGCACCGCTGTCTGGTTGCCGGCCGCGTCGGTTGCGGTGATCGTGAGCGGATTCAGGCCTTCGAGGGTGAGCGGGATCGACCCGCTGAACACTCCCCCTTCCACCATCAGCTGAATGCCATTGACGTTTACCGTCACGAGCGTCGAATCCTGCACGGTGCCCGACACCAGGACCGACGTTTGGTTGGTAATGAACCCATCGGCCGGAGCGTTGACCGTGAGCACCGGCGGGATCCGGTCGCGAATGATCACGCGCGCCGAATCGGTTACGTGACCGGCTCGGTCCGTCGCGACGATGTGAATCGTGTTGTGCCCTTCGACCGGCAACAGCGTCGGCTTGCTGAACGCGCCGTTCGTGACCGGCGCCGAGTCGCCGTTGATCTTGACCGTCGTCGGCGTCTCGTCCTGCACAGTCCCCGATACCGTCACCAGTGTGTCGCGCGTGACGAAGTTCTGCGGCGGAGCGATGTTCGCGATGACGGGCGGCGTGGTATCGGTTGCGGTCACGCAGATATCGACGAATCCGCCCGGCTGGCCGGCCAGCGTGACGCTCAACGTGTTCGCCTGCTGCAGCGTCACCTGCGCCATCAAACTCGCGACCTGGTTGTTGAAGTTGCTCGGCGAGAAGGCCTCCTGATCATTCACGAGGACGGTCGCGCTCGAGACTCTGTTCGCGCCGTTGTCTTCGCCGTTCTTCAAACAGAGCCGGTAGGGCGGCGCGGCGGTCGGGCTGATCGTGAACGGACGCAGTTCCGTTACCGGCGTTCCCGTCGTGCGGACAAAGTGCTCCGGGCCGAACACGATGAACGACGCATCGCCCGTCTCCAGCACGCTCACCGTCACATACGCGCCGGCGCCGCCCTGCACCGTGGCGAACAGCGTGTCCGCGCTTCGGGCCTGGACGACTTTGTCGATCGCGTTCCCGGAGCCGAGCTCCGCGCTCGTAATCGTCTCCCAGCCGTTCAGCCGGACCGTGCCGCTCGTGACTTTGTGACCGCCGCCACCATCACCGTTGGTGAGCCGCAAGATGTAGCGCTTCCCAGGAATGACGCTGACCGCGAAGCTCTCCGTGTGGTTCGTGGCGTTGCCGTTCGGTGTGCTGAGGACGACCGGCCCGTACACGGTGGCCGTGTCACCCGGCGGCGGGAGCAGCGCCGGAGCCGCGGGCGCGACCGGAGGGCTTCCGATTCGTGTCTCCAGCACGGCGACCAGCGCGATTCCAACCAGGGCCACAACGGTAGTGACGCGAGTGGCGCCACGAGACCACGAACGGAACGGTGCCATGCGAACGCTCCAGGAGGCAGGGATGCCGGTTGTGATGGGAGCATTCGCTGCGCGGAGGGCGCGCGAAATCCGCAATGTTGCGGACGCGCGCGTGCCGTATTTCTACGCAAGAGGATGAGACTAGGCGGTCACGAAGCCTTGTCGGATGGCGTAACGAACCAGGCCGGCGGTGTCATGGATGCCGAGTTTGTGCATGACGCGCGCGCGATGCGATTCCGCAGTCCGCACGGAAATCGCCATCAGACTCGCCGCCTGCTTTGCGGTCGTGCCCTCGGCGATGAGGCGCAGCATTTGGAGCTCGCGATCGCTGAGCGACTTCCGGCCGCCGAGCTGCCCGCGCGCGAACGTCTGCAACAGTCCGCGGGAGTAGCAGGCGCTGACGTACACCGCCCCCGCGCTCACGTCGCGAATCGCCTGGAAGAGGTCGGCCGACCCTTGTGCCTTGACGACGAAGCCGCGGACACCGATCCGGAGTCCTTCGAGCACGACGTGATCCTCTGCCGCCCCCGTGAGGAAGAGGACCTTGGTCTCCGGCGCGGCGCGCAGGATGTGCCGAGCCGCCTCGAGGCCGCCCATTACCGGCATCGCGACGTCGAGGAGTACGACATCGGGACGGCACTTGCGCGCCAGCACCACAGCGCGCCGGCCGTTCTCGGCGGCGCCAACGACATGAAAACCGTGCGTCGACAGGAGCGCGACCAGTGCATCGAGGATGACCAAATGGTCTTCGGCAATCAGGACGCGCAGACGTGCGCGCCGGGGAGGCGGTGGGAGCGGGAGTGACGCACGGAAGGGTTGGGCGCCCATGGTCCGCTGCAAGAATCGACAGGCGGTTGTAAGATGCGTCAAGCAGCGCCGCCCGAAACGTCACTATGAAAAACCGGTGCGCCGTGTCGGGGGTTTCCCTAGGGTCTGTTCAACGATCGTTTGCACACCTTGTTGCACGACGTTTGACCAGGCGAAGATCGCTCGCCGCAAACAAAAAAAAGAGCGGCGGGGTTTGCCCGCCGCTCCAGATGACGACGAGGACACGTTTCATCGGGGCCGCGCTATGGGGAAGAACAGCTTGAACGCCGCGCCGCCTTCGCGGGCGCCGTCGACCCAGACGACCCCGCCCATGTCGTGCACGGTCCGCGCGACGATCGCCAGGCCCAGCCCCGTGCCACGGCCCGGTTCCTTGGTCGTGTAAAACGGGCGCAGGACCTCGAGATAGGTCCCAATAGCGCCAAACGGACTGCCGACATCGTGGGCGACGCCGGCGGCTAGCCGGCCGATGCTGGCCAGTTTCTCGCTGCGCACGAGCTGGCTCTGCGCATCGAGCAGGCGCTCGGTCATGCGATTCAGGCGCTCCGCGAGGGTCGCGAAGTCGCGCGTCGCAGCGGCCCGGGCGGCGAGGTCGCCGTCGGCGACGGCATCGGCGGTATGCATCACCCGATCGAGTGGCCCAAGCACCAGCCGGCTGACCAGGGAGCGCCCGTAGAGGACGAAAATCGCGACTTCGATGGCGACGAGCGAGGCAAGATAGAAGAGCAGCGCGGGCTTGGTCACGGTGCAACAATATGCATATCAGCCCTGCATTCGTGGGTCACTCGTTGGTTACGCGGTCCACCTCCTCCGGTGTGGTAACCCCCTCGGCGACGAGGCGCATCCCGTCGTCCCGCAGGGTTCGCATGCCTGAGGCGACCGCGAGCGCTCGGAGCTCACCGGCGCCCCGATGCTGCGGCAGCGCTTTCCGCAACTCGTTCGTCATTACCAGCAACTCGTAGATGCCTGTGCGACCGCGGTACCCCGTGTTACGGCATTCGAGGCACCCGCCCTCGTGCCCGCGACAAGCGACACAGATGCGCCGCACCAGGCGCTGGGCGAGCACCGCCTCGACTGTGCTGGCGACGAGATACGGAGCGAGGCCGAGATCGAGCAGGCGCACGAGGGCGCTCGGCGCATCATTCGTGTGGAGCGTCGAAAGAACGAGGTGCCCCGTGAGCGCCGCGTGCGTGGCGATTTCCGCCGTGTCTTCGTCCCGGATTTCGCCTACCAACAGGACGTCGGGATCCTGGCGCAGGAGCGAGCGCAACGCCGTGGCGAATGTCAGCCCGACCTTCTCGTGCACGGGGACCTGCGGCACGCCAGGCAGCTCATACTCGACCGGATCTTCGACCGTGAGAATCTTCTCACGTCCGGTGCGGATCTGGTCGATCGCCGCGTACAGCGTGGTCGTCTTGCCGGATCCCGTCGGGCCGGTCGACAACACGATCCCGTGCGGCCGTCGAATCGCCTGTGCAAATGCGCGGGCCGTATCGTCGCTCATCCCGAGATCCTCGAGCCCGATGCGCGCGTGCTCCTTGTCCAGGAGGCGCAACACCACACTTTCTCCGTGGAGCACGGGCACCGTCGAGACGCGGACGTCGACCTGGCGATCCTGAAGCCTGAGCCGAATCCGCCCATCCTGAGGTACGCGCCGCTCGGCGATATCGAGATCGGCCATGATTTTCAGCCGGCTCACGATCGCTGCCTTGAGATGCGCGGGAGGTGTCGGGCCATCCTGAAGCACGCCGTCGATGCGATACCGGACGCGGAGCGTGTCGGCGTAGCCTTCGATGTGAACATCCGACGCGCGAGCCTCGAGCGCCTCCAAGAGAATGAGATTCACGAGCTTGACGACGGGTCCCTCGTTGGCCAGGTGCACCAGATCGTCGAGCGCCGACTCGGCGGGACTCTCCGCGGTCCCGCCCGGCTCTCCGTCCATTCCGGCGATCACGCCCTCCGCGGTCACCCCTTCGCCACCGTAGACGCGCCGGATGGCGGCTCTCACTTCAGCTTCGGTGGCGTGCACAATCTCCGGCTCGGCATCAAACAGGAACCGCATGTCATCGAGCACCTGAGGATCGACATCGGCAGGCGGCATCCAGGTCGCAATAGTCACCAGCCCGTCCTCGGCGCGCACCGGAAGCACACCGTTGAATTCGAGGTACACGGCGGTGAGCCGATCTGAAAGCGGTCCGACTTGACTGAGATCGATTACCGGCGCGCTGTTCACGGCTTGGGAGGCGGCGGCTGAGCCCGTGTCGTGTCGATCAGCGGCGGAGGCAGCAGCGGCTGCAAGCGCTCCGCGCCCTGCTCCACGCCCTGCCGCATGCGATCGGTGTCTTCGTCAGTCATGACGATGTGCGGCGTGAGGAAGAGGAAGAGCTCGCTTCTCACGTCGCTCCGCGTGGTGGTCCCGAAGAGGGCGCCGAGCAGCGGCAGGTCCTTCAAGATCGGAACGCCGGAGCGGGTAAAGTTTTGATCGCGATCGACCAGTCCACCGATCACTGCGGTCTGGCCGTCGCGCACGAAAAGATGCGTCGACGCTTCGCGGGTGCTGATCACCGGCGCGCCGAACTGCACTTCCGCCGTCGCGTTACTGACCTGCTGCGACAGCTGCAGGTTGACGTAACCATCCTCGTTGATCGTCGGGGTGAGAATCAGCTGCGTGCCAACGTCGCGGTACTGAACCACCTGATCACGCACGGCGGCGTCGGTGGGGAGCGCCCGGTAGACTTGCACGAACGGACGCTCCGAGCCGATGAGGATCCGCGCCTCCTGGTTGTTCTGCGCGAGCAGGACCGGACGAGAAATGATCTTGACCTCACCGCGTGACGACAGCGCGGAGAGGGCGACGTCGACGTTGACCTGGCCGACGCGCATGATCCGCAGCGCAAAATCACCGGTAGAGCTGCCCGCAAGGCTGGCCGATGTGCTGCCGGCGCTGCTCGAGTCGCTCACCCGCGCGGCGACGCTGAGCTGGAAATCCTTGGTGTTCCGTACCTCGGCAATCAGGACCTCGATCAAGACCTGCAGCGGCCGCAGGTCGAGCGCCTCGATCGCCAGGCGCAGCACGTCCCAATCCTGAGGCTGGGCGCGCACGAGCAGCGAATTGGTCGCTTCGTCGGGCACGATCTGCACATCGCCGCGCAGTCTCCCCGGCAGGCTGGGCAGCCGCGTGCGTCCCAACTGAACGCTGACCGCGGGCTG
>JBLNGI010000321.1:0-14556 GCA_050264615.1 Gemmatimonadota bacterium | reverse complement strand
CTCGCGGCGATCGAGGGCGGAACGCAGGTGCGGTTTCATCACACCGGCTGGCCGCGCCTGAACGAGCACTATCGCATCTCGTGCTACTGCTGGGCGATGTACCTGCGGATTCTCAAGCGCTACGTCGAACACGGCGAAGCAGTCCCCTACGACGAACGCCTCGACGTCTAAGGCGTATTTTTCCGGCATGCCCGACAAACCGTACTTGCTGAACGAGCTGACCTGGAGGGTGGTGCGCGACACGCGCTACGAAGTCGCCGTCCTCCCCTGGGGCGCGACCGAGGCGCACAACTTCCACCTGCCCTACGGCACCGACAACATCGAGACCGAGGCGATTGCCGCTCGGGCCGCAGACCGCGCCTGGCAGCAAGGCGCGAAAGTCGTCGTGCTCCCGATCGTGCCGTTCGGGGTGAATACCGGACAGCTGGATATTCCGTTGTGCATCAACATGAATCCCAGCACGCAGGCGCTGGTGTTGCGGGATGTCGTAGCGGCGCTAGCGGGGCAGGGAATTCCAAAACTCGTCGTCCTGAACGGGCATGGTGGCAACGATTTCCGTCAGATGATTCGCGAAATCCAGCCGCAGGTCTCGCAGTTTCTCTGCACCGTCAACTGGTACAAAGTGGTCGATCCCAAGTCCCACTTCTCCGATCTCGGCGATCATGCGGGAGAGCTCGAGACCAGCGTCATGCAGCACGTGGCGCCCGATCTGGTTTTGCCGTTGAGCGAGGCGGGCAGTGGGAAGGCCAAGCAGTTCAGGATCGCCGCGTTCCGTGAGGGCTGGGCTTGGGCGCCACGAAAGTGGACCGAAGTGACGGCCGACACCGGCGTTGGGAATCCCGCCCAGGCGACCGCCGCGAAGGGACAGCGTTACGTCGAGGTCGTCACCGCCAAGATCGCCGACTTCCTCGTAGAGCTCGCCCGCGCCAACCTGAGCAAGCTCTACGAGTAGCAGCAGCTAGGCGCCGAGGATCTCCGGCAGCCGCGCCACGACGGTCTTCTTTCCGTCGGGAGAGATCGGCTTGTCGCCCAGGTACACGTCGAACAGCGCCCACGCGAGCGCGCCGTTATCGATCTCGCCCGCGTCCTTGCCGCCGATCGTCACCTTCAGGGTGTTGCCTTCCCGGGAAAACACCAGCTCGGTGCCTTTGGTCAGACGATCAGTGAAGAATCCACGGAAGCGCGTGAGGGCCTCCGCGCCGCCCGTCATTCCCCGCTGCTCCGCCTGGGCGACGCGCGGGCCGAGTGCCTCGTTGAACGCCTCCGACATCTGGTCGGCGCCGACATCGCGGGTCATCACGAGGCGCAGCGTCATCGGGAAGCCACCCTTGAGCAGCGCGTTGTAGAGCGACTGGTCGCGCCCGAGGTCCGCCGCGCTCTTGCCCCGCCAGGCGGCTAAAGCCATGCGCGCGCCCGCGGCGTCCACGTACAGGCCGAAGGCATAGACCTTCACTTTGAGCATCGTGCGCGTCCGTACGCCGGTCCCCGCCAGCGCTTGCGAACCCGCCGCGGCCTGCAATTCGACCGGAAACTTCACCTGCGTGTTCGGCTCCGTGACTTCGGAAGACTGCAACACGACGGCGGCGACCATCAGCAGTGAGGCGATCATGCGAGGTTCCTTACGCAAGGGATGAGCGGGGGAAGAGACTCCCCGCGTCGATAGGATGCCTATTGGCCGCTGGCCGTCGGCTCGCCGAGCCAGCGCGCGAGCCACGCCGCCACTTCCCTATAGAAGAAGCGGCTGTTCTCGCCCTTGAGAATCCAGTGGTTCTCATCGGGCCACACGATCAGCCGGCTGGGCACCTGCTGGCGTTGCAGCGCGGTCCAGAACTCGAGTGCATTGTTCATCGGCACACGGAAGTCACGCTCCCCCACCGACACCAGGACCGGCGTCCGCAGGTTCTTGGCGCGCCGCATCGGGCTTTGCGTCCGCCAGAGCTGAATGTCCTCCCACGGTGGTCCACCGACGTTGCGCTCGCGGTCGTAGTTGAAATCGCTGGTGGCCCACTGCGTCTCGAGGTCCCATTCGCCGGCGTGGCTCACGAGCGCGCGATACCGGGTCGTGGTCACCGCCAACCAGTTGGTGAGGTGCCCGCCGTAGCTTGCGCCGCCGGCGACTTGTTTGCTGGCGTCGATGAACCGAAAGCGCGCGATCGCGGAATCCGCGGCTTCATTGATGTCGTTCGCCGGCCCTTCGAGGGGATCGAACTGGATGTCCTGGGAGAACCGCTCGCCGTAGCCGGTCGAACCGCGGTAGTCGCTCATCAGGATGACGTACCCCGCGGCGCCAAGCAGATGCGGGTTCCAGCGCAGCCCAAAGTTGTCGGTCCACATATTGGCCGCGCCGCCGTGAATCAGCACGAAGAGTGGGTAGCGGCGCGTCGAGTCGAATGCCGGCGGCAGCGCGACGAACGAGTGAATCCGCTTGCCGCTCTTCGCCGTGAACCAGAACTCGCGCAGCGGCTGCCACTCGATCTGCGCCGCGCGGGCGGTATTGAACTTCGTGAGCACCGTCCAGCGGCCCGTGGCCGGATCGATGCGCACGATCTCCGGCGGATTTGTCGCGCTCTCCCAGACGCCCGCGAGGCGCGCCGCGTTTCCCGTGGTCCCCCCCCCGGTGGCGATCTGGAGCGCGCTGAAGGTGCCGCTCGTCATCGTCCCGACTTCGTGCTCGCCGCCGCCGCTTGACGCTGCGCGGAACAGCCGCTGATGGCCGGCGTCCTCGGCGAGGAAGAACACGGCGCGGCTATCGGAAGCGACCGAAAAACTCCCCACCGAGTGATTCGCCCCGCCGGCAACGACTTGGGGAGTGCGCGTGCCTGCCAGTGGCCAGGCCCACGAGACCAGCCGGCGGTTGTTGAATGTCTTGTCGTTCGAGGGCGTCATCCCGGCATACAGCGTCTTGCCGTCCGGGCTGAATTCCGGGCTCCCATAGTCCGCACCCTCGGTGAGCCGCCGCGGCTCGCCGCCGCCGGTGCTGACGAGCCACAGCGATTGCACGACATCGGCGTGCGCCCAGTCGGCGCGATTGGTAGTCGCCGCAAACACCACGCCGCTGCCATCAGGGGTCCACGTCGCCGACAGGTCGTCGCCACCGTTGCCGAGCTGGCCGCCGAATCCCGCGCCGGCCGCCAGCTGCGTGCCGGCGAGCAGGCTTTTGGCCTGGGCTCCGGGCTCGAGCGTCTGCACGAACAGGCTTGGCTTGCGATCGTCGAGCCAGCGGTCCCATAGCCGGATCGGGGAAGCATCGTACACGCGCGCGTTGTACTTGCGGGCGCGGCGCTCCGCCGCCGCAGCGCGGTTGGCTGAGTCGGTCTGCGCGCCGGGATAAACCATGCTCGAGAACAGGATCGCTTTAGCGTCGGGCCGCCACAGCGGGTTGGAAGCGCCCGTCGAGATGCTGGTGACGCGCTGCGCTTCGCCGCCGCCGCTCAGATCGAGCACGTAGATCTGGGCCACGTCGTCGCCCTCGCGGCGCGCGCTGAACGCGATGCGCCGGCTGTCGCGGCTCCAGTCCACGCCACCCTCTCCGGCCTTCGTATTCGTCAGGCGCCGCGGCTCCGCGCTGCCGTCGAGCGGCACGAGCCAGAGATCTGAAACCTGATCGCCGTCCGTATACGAGGGCTCGGTGACGCTGAAGACGACCCAGCGGCCGTCGGGGCTGATGGCGGGCGACCCTACGCGTTTGGAGAGAAAGACGTCTTCGTGTGTGATGGTGTGGCGCCCCGCTTGTTGGGCCGAGACTGGTGAGGACAACAGCAGGGCGCAGAGGAGTGAATAGCTGTGACGCATAGGAATGACGTCCTTCAGATGTGAGTTCACGTTGATCAGAACGAGTCTCCGAGCGTCTTCAGTCGCTCTTCCCAGAAGGCCTTCAGCTTCGTCACCGCGGCGCGGTCGGGCAATTTCGTATGCTGCACGGATACGGCGCTTTTCGCGGCACCTTTCTTCGCGAAAACGAGCTGGATCAGCGTGGCATCCGGCCACACGATCCGCATGTACTTCTGCGGCGTGGCCGAGCGGACCGTGAGCTCATCCGGCAGCCACTTGGTCCGGAGCTTGACGTCGCTCCAGGATTTGTAGAGGCGCGCGAGCGGGACCGCAAAGGTCTTGCTCTTCGACGCCTCGAACGAGCCGTCGCGCCGCTGTCCGATGACGCGGATCCCCTTGATTCGTTCATAGCCCACCGTGACCGTTTGGGTCCACCAGTCGGGCACCTTGAACGTCTTGTGCACGTAGGCGGCGATCTTGGGGTGCGGCCAGGCGTGCGCGCCGACGTAATCGAGCGCGTGTGTCCAGCGCTCCCAGGTGCAGCCGGTCTTCGCTTTGATCACCGCGTCGGACATGCCCGCGAGCTTCGCGTAATCGATTTTCGGCGCAGGACTGCGAAGAAGTTTGGCACGCGCTGCGGTATACGATTCACCCGTCTTGGTCATGCGGGCACGAACGAGATGCTTGAAATCCTTATTGGCAGGCATTGTCAGATCCCTTGGATAGGCCACGGGCACACACCCCCCAGCGGTGACGCCCCGCGGCGTCCAAAGGCTTCATGGGAATCAGCGATCCGGGAGTGTGCCCCCCTTTGCCTCACATGGGCCCTCGCTGGGGGAGAGCCGAAGAGGTTGGGCGTGGATCAGGCCGCCCGTGCCTCAAGAATGAACCGCGGCGCGGGCGGTGGCAAGTAGCTCAGAGTCTGAACAAATAGCTGACTTTTACGAACAGCGCATCATCGGTGCGCGTCAATCCGCGGAACCCAAACGCCTGCTCGTCGAGCATGTTGCTCCCATAGCCCGCAAACAGCACCGTGCCGGGCGTCGGCTGATAACTGAGCAGCACGTCCACATGGAGCAGATTGTTCGCGCTCGGGGTCGTGCGCGTGAAGATGCCGGGCGGCCCTTCGATCAGAATCGGCGCGTTGGTGCGTGAGTCATCGCGCAGGGAATCGGTCTGCTCCTGGATGTATTGGCCCACGAGTCGCACGAACAGCGGCCGCGAGAGTTGGTACTCCGTCTTGGCACGCAACACGCGACCCACGTTCACCAGACTCCCGTCGGTGCGCCGGTTCACCTGCTGCCAGAAGTAGCTCACCGAGTTGCGGAGCCGGTCGGTGGGGCGATAGGAAATCTCCGTGCTGAGCAGCACCAGATCTCCCGAGGCCCATTCGAAGAAGTTCTCGTCATGACCCTGGAGGAAGAACCCGCTGGCGCTGAAGTGCTTCCACTGCGGGGTGCTGATCTGGATGATGTACTCGCTGTTCGGAATCGTCGGTTGGCCGACAAACGGGAGCGTATCGAGTCCGCCGCCGGCGGCCGGCAGCTCGAGGCGGTAGTCCGCGTACAACGCCGAGTCGTAGCCGAAGGTCTCGACGAAGTATCCCGCGCCCACATCCCAACCCCCGCGCAGCGACGCGTTCACGTTGAAGTGCAGCTTTTTGTCCTGCATGCCCTCACCATGAATGAATCTCTGATATTGCCAGATGCCGTCGACGAGGACGTCGCCCGTGAGGCGCTGCACCAGGGCGCCCGGCTTGCCGTAGGTCGTGTAGCTCGGATCCACGTAGGCGTGCACGATGCCGGCCCGGCCGATGAAGCCGCTGCCCGTGCGGAAGTCATCCGAGATGCCCGCGAACAGGCTGCGCAATCCCCAGACGCGGTGCTGCACCGTGAATTGGCCGAGCCACAGCGGTGCGGTTGTGGTCTCATCCGCGAGCCGCGTGCGGCTCCCTGCGAACTGAAGATGGACGCTGTAGATCTCCTTGAACACGATCCGGCTGTCGACCTCGGCGACGCGGTTGTAGTCGCTGCCCTCGATCCGATCGGTGTAGGCGATGCCGATCCGCGAGCCGCCTCCCAGGCTGCGCTGCGCGCGCAGGATCGTGAAGATCGGGTTTTCCGTCCCGCTCCCCGAGGCGAACTTCTGATCGACTGCGGAAAGAAATCCGATGTCGGTGCCGCCCGCGGTCCCGGTCAGCTTGACCGCGGCCACCGGCTGCACGATCCGGCGCGTGTAGATCAGCCCCTGGGGCACCTGGAACAGCTCGCTGCCTTCCAGGAAGAAGGGCCGCTTCTCAGGGAAGAACAGCGACTGCCGTGGGTCGAACACCAGCTGACCCGCGTCCGATTCGACCTGTGAGAAGTCGGGTTTGACCGTGCCGTTGAGCGTGAGATTGGCAGTCATGCCCCAGCGCACATTGCCGCCGACCTGCGGATGACCCATGTCGTAGTCGTAACCTGACGCGGTGGGAGTGCCTTCTGCCCGCGCCGTGGCCTCGGGATTGATATCCATCACGAGACCGCGATGCATGCCGTTCAGTCCGACGAGGTTGCCTGATTGGCCGATGAACGTCGCGTTGGCTCGGCTCGCCGGAAACCAGGAGTCCTCGAACCCGGAGTGCTTGACCTGCCGCACGATGTTGAGGCTCCAATCCTGCGGCTGGCTCGGCTGGTAGCGCAGACTCTTGAACGGGATCCGAATCTCGACTTCGTAGCCCCACGCGGTCACCCGGCCGTGCGACTGGAAGACGTAGTCGGGGCTCAAGTCCGGCTGCTCGCGGCCCACGACGGCGCCGCCGATGAAGCCGCTCGCGCTGACGTTGGCGCCTTCGATCAGGGCTCCGTCGCCCTGCACTCCGAGCGGGTTCACAGCGAACATCAACGCCTGTTTGCGGTCGTGGAAGGTGCCGAGCAGGATCTGGACGTTGTCATCGCTGAAGATCTGGTCGCGGTCGGCCAGCGTCGCGGTCGGTCGGCCGTGCACCTCGTAGCCGCGAATGCCGAAATAGATCGCGGACGAGGAGTACCACACGAGCACCTGCGTTGAATCGGAGGCCGGCACGCCATCGTTCGGCGCGTATTGGGAAAAGCCCGTGAGCAGCGCCGCGTGCGACCACACCGAATCCAGGAGATCCCCGTCGAGCAGGATCTCGATATCGATCCGTGGGAGGCGGACATCGAGCTGTCGCGCTCGGCCGGAATAGACGCCCAGGGAATCGGGAGCGCCGCACAACAGCAGGCACAGTGTCAGAAGCATGTGGGCTAATTATTACGCCGGCGGGAAGGGCCACCACGTCCCGAGAGTCAGGATCGTGTCACAAGCCGACGCTCAGGGCGACTGACGAATCGCAATCGCCTTGATCGAGAATGTCACTTCATCCGCAACGCGCACTGTTCCACCGGGACCGCCCCGATACGGCCTGATGCCGAAGTCGGTCTGTTTGATTTTGAAGCTCGACGTGGCATGAAGGGTGTCGGCGCCCAACTCGAGATCGACCGTGAGCGGGACCTCGCGCGTTTCTCCCTTGATCGTCAGAGCCGCGGTCACCGTGATGCGCCGTGGTGTGCCCTCGATCCGCTGCGACACCAGCCGGATCTCCGGGTAGTTCGCGACGTCCAGCACCTCGGTGCGCATCGATGCCGTGACTTTCCGGATCTCTTCTGTATCGGGCGGCGTCAGCACCTCGAGGCTGTCGCTGAGCACGATGATCTCGATGTGAGAACCGGCGATGGAATCCGGTCGATACACGATCCGGCCGGAGAAGGCGCGCGCGCGAATCGTGTGTTCGTGTCCGGCGAAGCCCAACAACCCCGATTTGCCGGTGGCGACCTCGAGCCTGCTTGCTGGTGACACGTGGTAGACGACCGAGTCACCTGGATGGCTTTGGACCAGCAAAAGCAGCAGAAGATGCATGCCTGGGTTCATGGAGTTCGGTGATGAAACGCATGAACCGCGGGCCAGGTTCCGCTAGGGCTGCCTCGTGAACGACGCCCCGGTCGTCGCCGCCGTGGCAGCGACGGAGATCAGCGCTCCTTCTCGGGCAAGAGACTGCACGCCGGCGATCGTAACGACCGGCGCGTTCGTGGTGAGGTATGCCGCACCCACCTCACGGATGGTGGCATCATCGGCCGGGCGGTAGTTGACGACGAGGATCGTGAGTGACACGACGTTGCGCGGCGCGGCACCGCCCGCGCGCAACACCGCCGTCAAGTTCGCGAACGCCTGGACCGCCTGCGTACGCAGATCCGTGCCGACCAGTGTCCCGGTGCTGTCCGTGCCCAACTGCCCCGTCACGTAGAGCGCGCGGCCGACCCGCAGCGCCTGAGCGCCCAGGCCTGGTGCCGCGACGCCCGGCGCGGGAGGAACCGGCGCCTTGATCTCCGGCGCGTCCGCCCCTGCCGGTCGCCCGCCAAATCCGACGAACGCCGCCTCCACCCATTTCACCGCATCCTCGCGCTGCTTGCGTTCGATCGCTTGTTGTTCGTTCTCGCGCCACTGGCGGTAGGCTTTGACCTGATCCCCGGTCAGGAACTTCTTGAGGTTGTCCTCGAACCTGTCCTGGCGATCCTTGAGCCGCTTGCCGACCTCGTTCAAACGCTCGACGTAGAACAGGGCGGCGGCGCGATCACCCACTTCTAACCGCTCATTCATCTTCTTTATCGCGGCGGCGGCGCTGTCACGTTGCGGCTGCGTCGCAACCATGAACGAGTCGTACGCCTGCGCGTACGCCCGAGTCTGTTCTGCATTCAATTGGAGCACGACGGGCGCGCTCGCGGAATGAAGAGGTCCCTGGAGCTCGATGCCGGGGAGTTTCGGCGCTTCGGAGCGGGCGTCCATCCCGGGTGCGTATCCCCGACTCTGGGCAGGCGCGACTGCGGGAAGCAGGGCCATGGTTGCGATCAGGAACGCGGATGACAGCAATCGATTCATGACAGTTTCTCCCGTGATCCTACTCTTGATGCATGGAATGACGCTTGCGTCGCTTGTTTAGCGGTCTCCGGATGCTCGGGCTTTGCGCGCGATGTACACACCCACCAGGCACAACGCGCCGCCGAGCACTGCGATCAGCTTCGGGATCTCACCGAGGATGATCCAGCTCATCATGATCGTGATCGGCGGGATGAGATAGGCGGTTGCCGCCAATCGTCCCGCCGAGCCGCGTGCCAGCGCATACGCCCAGGTCGTGAATGCGATCGTAGTTGGGAATACCCCCAAAAACAGCAGCCAGCCCATTCGATCGGCGGGGGCAGCTCGCAGCTCGCGCACCAGCACGGGAGTATAAGGAAGGCAAACCACCATCCCGACGGTGCAGCAGATCCATGTTACCTGAAGCGCGGATACCCGGCTCAACACCGGTTTCTCGGCAACGACTCCGATCGATGAGGAGATCGCAGCGATCAGACAGAGGATCACACCGACGAGCGTGGCCTGCCCGGTAGACGTCGCAAACCCGATCACCAGCACGCCCGCGAACGCGAGCCCCCCGCCGACGAGCAGATTCGGCGTGGCACGCTCCTTCAGAAATGCGGCAGCGAGCGCGATGATGAGAATCGGCGCGATCAAGACCAGCATCGCTGCCGTGCCTGCATCGACCCGCCGCTCCGCTTCGTTGAGCAGCACGTTGTACGCGCCGAACCAGAGCAGCCCGGCGAGCACGAGCAGTCCCAGCTCGCGGCGTGAGAGCCTGACCAGCGGCCGCGACCACGCCATCGTTCCCAGCAATACCGTGCCGACTGCGAGGCGGCCGAGCGCGAGCGAACCGGGGGAGAAGGAACGGCCTGCGACACGGATACCGACAAACGCCGCGGACCACAGAACAACCGACACGAGTGCCGCGGCGAGCGGCAGCCAGTCCCGCCTGCGCGAGTCGTTCACTTGAGGCCGAGGATGCGTTGGCGCTGTCCTTCGGTCACCATGTCGCGCGCCACCACATCCCGTACGATCCGCGCGATAAACGCGTAGCCGCGGGGCTCGGCCACGAGCCACCGGCGCCACTCGAGCTCGTCCAGCGCCGCGTGCAACGCCTCGCCCTCGAGTCCGGCGGCCGGGCCGATCCGCTCTTCCGCGACACGGTCACCCAGCACCGCGGCCGCGATCAGCGCCTGCTGGGCCGCGCGCGTCAAACAACGAAACCCTACGCGAATCGAGGCTACGATCGTGTCTGGAAGGTCTCCGGGAAACGTGGAGTCGAGCGTCCGCAGCGGATGGGGCCAGGCGCCGGTCGTCGTCGAGAGGTCGAGCCCCTGGGCCATGGCGTGACAGATCTCGACGGCAAGCAGCGGCAGGCCCGCGGAGTCGGCTGCGATCCGCCGCGTCAGGCGATCGGCGCCGTCGTCCGTGTACGACGGCAGCGCCCAGCGGACCAGCTCGCGAATTGCATCGACGCTCAGCGTGCCCAGTCCGACGACCGCACCGGGAACGTCACGGCCGATCCGAGCGCGGAGCTCTGCCAGTTTGGGCGGTGCGGGCTCGGGCGTCGCGGCGAGAATGACCATGAGGGGTGCCCGCGCGAGATCGCGCAGCAGGCGTTCGAGCACCTGATAGGATGTCGCATCCAGCCACTGCGCATCATCGAAGATGAGCAGAAGCTGCCGCTCGGCGCTGGCGACCCGCAAGACTTCGATGAGCGCCGCGTCGAGCGTCAAGCCGCCCGCGATCTCGTTGCGCTGCGGAAATCGCTCGGCCCATTCGCTCGACTGTGCGGCGAGCGCGGCGAGCGCCGCGGGATTCGCCCCGGCCACGCCAGGTGCGTCGCTGAGTCCGCCACGCGCGAGTCCCAGCAGTGCGCTCGCGGGTTGTTCGAGGTCGGCCTGAACGGCCCGGGTGCTCACGACGATGCCCCCGTCCAGCGCGGCACGCGTGCTCAGCTCCTCCAGAAACCTCGTCTTGCCGCCCCCCGATTCGGCTTCGACGACGAGCAACGCCAGCCGGGTTTCACGCCGCGCGCCGTGCCACTGGGCGAGCGCGGTGGCGAGCTCGCGCGCGCGGCCCAGGAGCGGCGCGCGCCGCCACGCGACGCTGCGCCCCCCCTCCGACAGCGCCTCCTTGGGGAGACGCCACGCCCGTCCACTGCGCAATCGATCCACCAACGCCTTGGTCTCGTGCTCGACCACCAGATTGCCGTCGCGCGCGACGTCTTTCGAAAACTGCTCGAAGAGTTGCAACGCACTCGAGGTGTCACCGGAGCTCGCCAGGCGCCGCATGTGCGCCCGCAGCGCCCGCTGGGACCAGGGATCCATGGTTCGGGCCTGTCGCAGCGGCGCGTCGGCGCCGAGCTCGTCGCCCGCATCGAGCCGTTCCTCGGCGTGGCGCAGCAATGCATCCATCGACAGACCGTGCCAGTGAGAGCGCTCGACCGTGAGCCAATCCTCGAAGCCCGAGGCATCGGCAATCTTGAAGCCTTCGAGGAATTCTCCCGCGATCAGCGGCGTACTGTGCGTCCAGTCGCGCTGCCGCATCAAGCGCTCGAGTTCGTCCGTATCGAGCTCCACCGCGCCAGCCGCGAGCTCGATCACATCACCGGTCGTCTTGAGCCGATCTTCCCCCAGGTAGTGCCGCAGCACGCGGATCGCCTCGCGCATCGATTGGCGCGCGGCGGTATCGCCCTTGTCCGACCAGAGCAGACCGATCAGCTGCTCGCGCGTGCAGCGCCGTTTCGCCGCGCGCGCCAGGTAGAGCAGGACCGCCACGTTCTTTTTCCAGAGCAGTTCGGACGGCGCGGGCGCGCCATCGACCGTGACCTCGAGCGGGCCAAGGGTCCTGAGATGGATCATCGGACCGCGCTACGTTCGCATGCCAGCTCGCGGGCTCGGGTCTCGGCCGTGTCCGCCCGCACGCCGAAGGGCGGCGGCGCGCCATGCCAATACCGGGTTACAGCCGTGTAGGCCTGGCACGTCTCGCCCCCCCCCCGGTCCGTGCTGCTCCGGCCGTCGAGCAACCGCGCGAGCCGCCACCGGGCCAGCGTCCCGAACGCCCAGTCCACCTCGGCGGCCTGCGGGAGGCCGGTGGGCAGCCCGATCACCGCGGTGTGCTCGTGCCAGGTCAACTCGGCCTTGGCGCCCTCGATGTCGCCGTTCTCGGCGCGCCAGTCCGCCCGGCGGAAGTGCACGAGCATACGGAGGAATGGATCTCCGCTTCGTGCAACGGAGTCCAGATCGATGTGATCGACCAGCCGCAGCGCAGCACGCGTCTGCCCGGAAAAGGCAAGGGCTTCGGCGGTGACGGTCAGTGCCAATTCGCGAGGGGCGTCACCCGGTAGACGGGAGCGCTGCTCGAGCACGCTGCTGATCCACGCCGCGCGGTAGCGGATGTGGGGATCGGTGTTCAGCAGCCAGACGCGGAGGCCATCGCGAGCGTGGTCGACGGAAACGGCGTCCGGATCGAGTACCGCCAGCGTGGCCACCAGCTCGGCGTAGAAGAAATCGAGTGCCGGCTCGGGGGCGACCGTCGTGAGTTGCCGGGCGAGGGCTCGGGTGCTGTCCACGCGACCGAGTGACAGCAGAGTGAGCGTCTGCGCAATCAGACCGGAGCGCTGCAGATCGCGTGAAGGGCTGTGCGCGAGCATTTCGCCCAGGGCGATCGCGCCGCGCGGCACGTCGAACGTCGGCAGCAGCCGCGGCCCGGCGCCCAGATTGGCGCTGCTTTGTGTCGCAGGGGCGCTCGTGACCTGCTGGGTCACGCGCAGGGCGGCATCCTCGGGGAGGAACCGCCACGCAAACCCGACCTCGAGGAGTGCCCGGATTGCCTGTGAGATCCCGTCGGGCGTCGCACGTTGCGTTCTCAGCGAATCCAGCGCGGCCGCGGCGCTCGCAGAGTCTCCTTCGGCTGTGGCGACCCACGCGAGGTGCTCCCATGCCGGTCCGAAGTCGGGTCGCAACCGGGCTGCGCGCTCCAGGGCAGGGATCGCCTCGGCTCGGCGGTGGCCGACGAGCGGCCCGCGGTGGAAGAGCTCGTCGCCAAGCTGGAACCACCCGAGGAAAAACTCGCGCGACTTCTCCGCTGCTGCCCGTAACGTGTCCAGCCGCTCGCGCAGCGGCAGCTGCGCCGCGTGAATGATGCTGCGAAACAGCGGTGGCAATGAATCGGCGTGGACCCGATAGCGCTGGACGCGCTCGGGATCCGGCTCCCGGCCCAGCCACCGATCGATGTCCGTGATTCGCCAGGAACAAATCCAGCAGGTCGAATCCGTCGCTTCGGCCTGCAGGTACGCGCGATGTGCATCGTCCCATCTCGTCTCGGCGACGAGCTGTTCGGCTTCGAGGAAGCGCACCAGTCCCTCGGGCGTGCGCGGCAGCGCGCGCAATGGTAGCGAGGGGGCGAGTGGGCTCCGGTCGGCCCAAATGCCGAGCAGGATCTGATACTCCAGTGAATCCCGCAGGGCGGGCCACTGCGCGAACGGGACGCGGAATTCGGACGCCGGAATCCCACCGGTCAGGCGCAACACGACGTCGGCACCACTCACCGTCATGCGTGCCCGAATCGTCAGCGATGGCGGGGTGGAATCTCCGAAGTTCACGTGACGGCCGAGGTCGCCGTGCACCATATGCAGCAGGGAATCCGCGACCGGGCGGTGCTCACTCGGGCCCACGTACTCGATCGCTTCGAACATGACGTTCGGTGCACCGGGGATGCGAGCAGGCGCCGGGGTCGGGGTTGGCCAGCGAACAATCGCAACCGCGAGCGCGGTGACCAGCAACGCTGCGGCGCCGATTTTCACAAGCGACGGGATTGGAGCCCTTTGAGGCCCAAGGAGCGCGCTGCGGAACGCGGCGGCATCCGGCCAGCGCCCGGTCGGATTCTTGGCGACGGCACGCCGAAGCACGCGCGCGAGACCGGATGTGACGCCGCTCCAATCAATGTGTTCGCCCTGCTCATGGAATCGTTTTCCCGAGGCGGCTTCGTAGAGCACTACGCCCATGGAATAGATGTCGGTGAGCGCCGTGATCGGCTTGTGTTCCACTTGCTCGGGGGCCATGTAGTCCGGCGTGCCTTCACCGCTGTGCGGATCGTCTTCCTCCGTCAACGGCGGCCGCGCGATCCCGAAGTCGCCCAGCACCGCGCGATTTGGAAGCAGGAAGACGTTGCTCGGTTTTATGTCGCGATGCACCAGCCCCAGGCGATGGACCGTCTCGAGCCCGTCGAGGAGATCGCGTCCGATGCTCGCGACGTCGCGCGCCGGTACCGGCCCCGCCGCCACGCGACTCTCGAGCGTGGGTCCGTTGACCAGCTCCATCACGTAGAACTGGAGACCCTGGCCTTCGCCAGGACGGTAGATCACCACGACATTGGGATGGCGGATGCTCGCGAGCATCTGCGCCTCGCGCAGAAATGCCTCGGCGCCGTCCGCCGTCGCGAGCTCGGGCCGCAACACCTTGATCGCGACCGGCCGGTTGAGCATCACCTCATGCGCGAGATAGACCCGCCCCATGCCTCCACTGGAGAGCTCTCGCTCGATCCGGTAGTCAGGCGCGACTGCCTGCCGCAAGCGTTCCAGCAGGGGATCGGGATAGGTGGGCATAGGGGCCTTGGAGGGCCCTAACGTGGGGCCCGATCAGGACCGCGGCAAGCTACCTCACGCGGGGAAGCTTGGGCGGCTTTGGTCCGTGCCTAACGGCGCCCCGCAGCGGGACGTAGTCCAGCGGGGTGCCGGCGCGCGCGCTGCGCAGTAAGAGACCGCCACGGCTCATGTCGCCCCGGCCGGCGAATGTAGGAGGGAAGTAGAGCCGGTCGCCAAAGACATCGAGCAGCGGTCCTACGTACTTATCGGTGGCGACGCTGCCGAGC
>JBLNGI010000320.1:0-43546 GCA_050264615.1 Gemmatimonadota bacterium | reverse complement strand
GCCATGGCGCCGGGAAGCCGACGGCCAAGATCATCGAGGAGCAGACCGACCGCTGGGCGTTCCTCGTGCACAATCTCCGGATGCAGCTGCCCCCTCCGGTGCCGTAGCCTCGAGGAGGCCTCGAGCTCTAGCCGGCGTCCTTCCAATCGATCGGGTAGACGCGGCTGCATTCATTGCACTTCGCGTCCTTCATTCCTTCCGGAACGACGGCGCGGCTCGAACAACCCGGACAGACGAGATGCGGCTGGCGCACCACGCTCCACGACGTCGGCCGCTGGCCGCGGATGTCGAGATCGCCCTTGGGAACGCGGATCTCGACGTGATGCACGTCCACAACGACGTAATCCTTATTGGAATCCTCGACCACGCGATACCAGGCCCCGCGCCGCAGGCCCTGGCCTTCCGCCCGGCCACCGCGACTGCGTGCCCAACCGATGTCAGCCATGCTTGCCTCGCACGAGAACGAGTATCGCAGCCTGTGGCACGACGAGATACGTCTTGTTCTCGAACGTGATCTCGACCGCGGCCTTCCGGAAGAACAGCGCGTAGTCGCCGGCCTCGGCCTGCATCGGCAGATACTTCACATCAGCGCCGCCGCCGCCGAGCTTCCAGGGCTCTTCATCCATGCTGGCCGGCTCCGCCATCGGCGTCCCGGGCCCCGTCGCGACGATGCGGCCACCCTGCACCTGGCGTCCTTCGATCGCCGACGGCGGTAGGAACAGGCCCACGTTCGTGCGCTCCTCGCCCTCCTCGGGCGTGATCAGCACACGGTCGCCGACGACGATCAGCCGCTTCGGGTCCTCCGACACGCCAGATGTTTAGCCTTTCATGGGCGTTTTGCGCAAGTCGCACGACGCCCGTGACGTCCGTCACGCTCCCTTTGCTTGACTTGTCCCGTCCCGTTTATAACAATGAGGCCCGCTGAATTCCCCTCTCTGGAGCGCCTATGCAAGACGTCACCAACGCCGCGCAAACCCAGCAGTGGGCCTTCATCTTGTCGCAGCTGTTCGACTGGGTGATGGCAGGACTCGCGTGGATTGTCCCATTTCAGCGCCGCGTTTTCGAGTTCGTGCTCCAGGGCGATTCGTTCTGGACACTCGCCGGCATGTCCGTTCTGCTCATCCTCCCCGCGGCGGTGTTCGTGGCCGCGATCTGGGGAACGATGGTGTCGCTCTATACGATTCCCTTCCGGCTCGGGCGTTCGGTCACGCTGATGCAGTCGGTCGCCCTGGCGTGGTGGGATGGGCTGCGCATGGTGTGGTTCTACTGGGCCGGCCTGCTGCGCTTCGTGGTCGAGTTCGTGGGCTGGGTGGGGAGCCTGGTGAAACTGACCTTCCGGTTGATCGTCGGTACCCTCAAGGGCGCCATCACGTCGCCGCTCGCCATGCTCGACGCGACGTCGCGCCGGCCGGGCGTTCCCTGGCCCGCGTTCGTGCTGCTGATCGTGTGGTCGGCCGTCGAAGCCACGATCTTCACATTCACCCTGAAGCCCACGATGAGCGAGCTGCTCGCGGATCTCACGGGGTATGAGGTCAACGCGTTCGCACTGACCCTCATGCTGTGGATCTTCCTCGCGATCATCATCGCCGGATCGTTCGCGTGTATTCAGGTGCTCAATGACGCCATCAAGGAGCGCCAGACGGGCAATATCGTCTTCATGATCCTGGTCGAGATCTCGGTCGCGATGTTCGAGGTCCTGTTCCTGTATCGTGAGCTCGTCGACGCGATGACGCCGTGGCTCGCGCAGCAGGGCGTCACCCTCGGTGTCGCGGGGACGTTGGGCCTCGCGTTCTTCGCGTGGGTGGGTGTGCGCGGCATGACGTGGTTCCTGTTCGGCCGCTTCGGCGCGCCGGCGCTGATCGCCGTGTTGGGTCGCCAGCCCATGAGTGAACACGCCGGCGGTCAGGGCGCCGCTCCGGCCATGGCCGACTACTGGAAGGGCCCGATTGCCGCGATCAAGGCCGAGCGGGAGTGGTTCCGTCAGGAAGCGCGCAAGCTGTTCGAGCTCATCTCATTGCCGGTGCTCCAGGTGGTCGCGTCGGGGCTCAACTTCCTGTTCGTCGTGTTCACCGGGCGCCCGCATTTCTCGTTGCCGTTCAAGTCGATCGACGACGTGCTCGCGGCCACGCATTTCCCGGCGCGCGTCAGCGGTGAGGTGGCCCGATGAAACGCGCCGCGCTGCTGGTTCTCGGCCTGGTGGCGTGCGCGCCGAAGGAGGGCGCGCCGCCGCCCAAGTCTACGCTCGTCGTGGGGCTCGATATTTCCGGCTCGTTCCGCAAGAGCGGGCAGTTCGATAACGCGCTCCGCTACGCGTCGCTGTACATCTACGGCCATGTCAACGCGATCGGCGGGCTCAAGCCCGCGACCGATGTCTTTGTCGGGTCGCTGGGCGGCGAGCGGGTGGGCGAGCCGAAGACGTTCCACCCGATCCAGGATCTCACGGGCAAATCGCCGGAGCAGATCGAAGCGGATCTGCGCGCCTGGTTCCCGGACATGGACCCGGTCACCGACTTCAACGCGTTCTTCGAGCGGACGGCCGTGCATATCAGGCGCCAGAACCTGGTGCTCGCGCCGCTCAACATCGTCCTGTTCTCCGACGGCGTACCCGATTTCCCGAACGCCAACCGGCTCAGTCCCCCGGCGTTGTACGCGAAGATCAACGTCAAGCCGATCGAGTATCTGTCACGCAACGTCACGGTGCGGCTGCTCTACGCCCAGCCGACGGTCGCGCAGAATTGGGAGAAGCTCGTGCCGCGCAATCGCGTGAAGATCTGGACGCAGGACGAGCAGGTGATGGCGGGCTGGCATCGCCACGAGGTCGCGGGCGTGCCGCTGGAAAAACAGGACTCGCTCTGGAGCTGGACGCAGCAGATCGTCGACTTCAGAGTCCGCCGCGGGAAGATCCTCTAGTTGACCGCTCGTACCCACGCGGCGGGATCCGGCGCCGCGTGGGGCACGAGACTCCTCCAGAGCTTGTACAGCAGTTTCCGAAATCCCTTCGGCTGGCGCCCGTCTCTGACAAATGGAATGAGTCGCGACACGCGCTGACGCAGTCCGTTCCGCGCCGCTTTCCACTGGCGCCCTTCACTCGGCCGGTACTGCGCCCAGCCTATTGATCCGCAGAACCCGGCGGGTCCGAAATCATCCGAGGCCAGCACCTCCTCGGCGAACACGCGCACGGGGCCTTCGAACGTGCTGAGCACATCGTGAAACGCGACGATCGCGCCCGGCACCAGGTGGCGGCGAAAGAGATCCAGGTCCGCTTTCGCTCCTTTGTAGGTGTGGTCTCCGTCGATCCACAGCAGCCGGATCGGTCGCGTCCACCCCGAAGCGAGATCCCGAGAGTAGGCGCGATGGGCCTCGACGCTGCGTTCAACCCCGGCCCGGCGCAGCGACGCCCGGAAGTCGTCCCAGGATGATTGTTGGGAGCCGTGGGCGGGGTCCGTGACCGCCGGAGCGGAATGCGGATCCACCGCGACCACCGGGCCGAGTCCGTAGCGCTGGGCGACGCACGCGAGGCCCACGGTCGACTTCCCCTTGTAGCTGCCGATCTCGAGGATCGTGCCCTGCGCGGGCGTGCACGCCGCGAGGAGTGCGAGAAATCGTCCTTCGCGTTCGGTGAGAAAGCCAGGGGCCAGGCGAATGCGCACCCAGGCTTCGTCGATTGCGTCCGGCAGATCGGCTGGCGAATGGCTGATGGCTGATGGCTCCGTCAGCAGTACTGTTCGAACGCTGCCGTCAAATCGGCCGCGATGTCGCGGGCATTACGGCCCTCGATGTTGCGACGCTCCAGCATGAACACGAGCCGTCCATCCTTGAACAGCGCGATCTGGGGCGACGACGGTTGATAGCCCGTGAAATAGCTGCGCGCCCGTGCGGTGGCATCGGCATCCTGTCCCGCGAACACGGTCAGGAGCCGCGCGGGACGGCGCTCATGCTGAACCGCGAGTGCCGCCGCCGGGCGGGCGTTTCGCGCCGCACACCCGCACACCGAGTTCACCACGACGAGCGTGGGCGCGCGTCCGTTCGCGAGCGCCGCGTCCACATCGGCCGGCGTCCGGAGCTCTTCAAACCCGATGCGTGTCAATTCCTCCCGCATCGGGCGGACCATTTCGGGATCGTACATCGGCACATGCATATTCCGCATTCGGGGGGCTCCTCACTTCTTGAGAAACGTGCTGAGCGCCGCCCGGAAATCGGGCGTGCTCCTGCTCACCGCGTTGACATCGGCGCCAAGCCGCAGGCCTTCGGCGAACGTCAACCCATCCAACTGATAGAATTGCTGTTTGGTGAACGCCAGCGCGGAGGCGCTCGATTCCGCCAGCACGCGCAGGACCTCGGCCGCCTGCTCGTCGAAGTCCGCGTCCTCATACACCCGCGAGACCAGCCCGACGGCGGCCGCTTCGTTCCCGCCCAGCACCCGCCCGGTCGCCGCCAGGTCGAAGGCGATCTTTTCACCGACCGCGCGGCGCAGCATCGTCATCACAATCGCCGGCACGAAGCCCCGTTGCACCTCGGGGTAGCCGAACTGAGACGACTCCGCCGCGAGAATGAGATCGGCGGCCGTCGCGAGCCCGCATCCGCCGGCGAGGGCGCGTCCCTGCACCAGCGCCACCACGGGCTTCGGCAGGCGCCGCATCCGGACGAAGATTTCGGCAAAGTGGAGCGCCGCTTGCCGGTTCTGATCGAGGGAATGATCGGCGGAGGCCAGCAGCTCGTTCAGGTCCATCCCCGCGCAGAAATCGCGTCCTCCGCCTCGCACCGCGACCACGCGGACCGCCGCATCCAGGTCGGCGCGCTCGAGCGCGGCGAGCAGGGCGTCGATCATCGGCGCGTCGATCGCGTTGCGTTTGTCGGGCCGGTTGAGCGTGGCCGTGAGCACTCCGCCGGCGACCTGTACGAGGACCCGGTCGCTCACCGCGGGACCTCGACTTCCATGCGCAGCAACGCGGTGGAGAACACCTTGCCCTGCGCGTCGGTCTTGAGCGAAATCGTGCCCCCGCCATCGAGCGCACCGTGCAGCAGGAAGTTGAGCGCCTGGAGGTTGGGCAGCTCGAACCGCTCCACCGGTCCCTTGATCATGCCCTTAAAATGGCGCGCCACCCGGGCCGCCGTTACCTGCTTCACGAGCAGCGGATAGTACTTCGGGTGCTTGGCGATGAGCCCGATGTTGGCGGTATCGCCCTTGTCACCCGACCGGGCATGGGCCAACTCCAGGAGTTGGACCGTGCGTGCTTTTGACCGTCTGGCCGTCCGACCGTCCGACCGTCGTTTCATACGTCCATGATTTCCACCACGGGCTTCACCATCTCCTTGTCGATCAACGCGGGCCAATAGGCGACGATCTCCTCCGGCTTGGGGCGCCCGCCAGCAAATCCCGTGACGCTCGGCGGCCCGTTGAGAATCAGCGGCGCGAGCTCCCGGGTAAAGCGGTCGACCCGCTCCGCGTGCGGCGAGCGCACGCCAATCCGCAGCTGCACTTCGGGCAGGTCGCGGGCGTCGAACTGCTTGAGCGCCAACGCGCCGTGGGTCGCGTTGGCGCCGACGAACTCGGTGTGGACCGCCTCGAATTCGAGCTTCAGGTCCTGCAGGCGCTGGCGCAGAATGCGATCTGCCGCCTTCGCCTTCTCGAGCGCGTCCGGCCAGGCATACACCAGCGTGCCGACCGCCTTGTAGCCGTGGAAATACGCAATCGAGACCTTGAGCTTATCCGTCGCGGGTTTTCCCCTGACACCCGACACCCGAACCCTGTCCTTGCCAACCTGAGTCAATTGGATCGTGGTAAAGTCGGCCACGCCGTCGGGCGTGATGTAGGAGCGCGGATCGCCCATCTCGTAGACGAGCTGCTCCGTCACTCCGGCAACATCGATTCTCCCGCCCGTGTTGGGATGCTTCACGATGTCGAACGTCCCGTCGGGTCTGGCTTCGACGATCGGATATCCGACGTGCGCCAAGTCAGGGACACGCTTCCAGTCGCTGAGGCAATTCCCGCCGCTGGCTTGCGCGCCGCATTCGATGATGTGTCCCGCGACCGTCCCGGCGGCGATCTTGTCCCAGGCGTTTGCCGGCCAGCCGAACGCGTGCATCAATGGACCCAACGTTAGTCCGGTATCCGTCACACGGCCGGTGATGACGATCTGGGCGCCGCGCTTCAGCGCTTCCACGACCGGTGCTGCGCCCAGGTACGCATTCGCCGACCGAACGTGGTCGCGCACGTCGCGCAGCGGCCGTCCCGTGTCGAGGTTCTGGAGCTGGTGCCCGCGTGCCACGAGGCCGTCGAGCCGGGCCTCGGCGAGCAGATCATCCCCCGTGACGATGCCGAGTCTGAGTTTCCCTCCCAGCCCCTGCTTGCGCGCCGCGTCGGCGAGGGCCCTCGCGCAGCCACGCGGATTCACCCCCCCGGCATTGGCCGTGACCTTGATCCCCCGCTCCACGATGAGCGGAAGGATGCGTTCCATCTGCGTGATGAAATCGGTGGCGTAGCCGCGTGAGGAATCGCGCGTTTTCTGTTTCTGCAGGATGGACATCGTGACTTCGGCGAGGTAGTCCATCATCAAGTAGTCGATGGGACCACCGGTCACCTGGCGGTAGGGCGCTTCGAGCCAGTCTCCCCAGAATCCTTGACCTCCCGCGACCCGGACCGATGCCGGAGTCACCGGAGGCCGCTCGCGCCACGTGCGCCCGCCGGGACGGGCGTCCGGCGCACCGCCATGGCGCCTGTCGACGCGGTGACGCGCGTCTCGATCAGCGAGCTGAAGCCGTCTGGAAGTTGGAGCGAGGGCGGCGTCGGGAGGCGCACGACCGTCCGTCCGCCCGCGATGACCGACAGTTGGCCGCCCTCCCCCGCGGGCTCATCCGGTCCCAGAAACCGGACGCGCGTCGTGCCGCGCCACGCGTGTCCGGGGAGCCGCGCGAAGGCGGGGTACAGCTCGATCGTGAGCGGGATCCCGGCCATCGAATCGGTGAGCTGCACGCCCATCCGGCCGAACGCGTAGTTCACCGGCTGATTGCCGCCCCGAAGCTGCTGACCGGTCGAGTCGTACGCCGTCACCGAGAAGTCCGTCATCTCATCCCAAAGCTCGGGCGGCAGCTGCACGTCGACCTCCATCCGCCGGGCCCAGCGCGGGACGCGCACCTGGATCGACTCGGCGGGCAGGCCGCGCCCCGAGATGGCAAACGTCCGTTCGGCGCCTACCAGACGGTACCGCACGTCTCCGGTGACGCTAGTGCCGAGCGCGCTCGCCTCGAGACTGCCACCATCTCCCACCGCGGCGAGCGATACCGGCCCGAGATCAGCGCTCACCGTCACGGTGGCCGCCGAGAGCGGCGGCGCGATGACATCCAGCTCGTAGACGCCGGCGACGAGATCTTCGGCACGCACGGTTACACCAGCGCTGCCGGCTTCTTCCTGTCCGATCAGGATGTCCTCGGGTGCCGAGCGCGCGGGCGCGCCGTTGGGCTCGTACAGCCGGACCGTCGCCTGCTGCGCCTGCGAATCCGGTACTGTCACGGTCACGCGGAGCGTCGCATCGAGCTGCGGCACACGCACGAAATAGCGCTGCACGGCGGACGGCGCAATCATGCGTCGCTCGTCGAACAGGGTCTTGGTCGCTAGATCGGTCGGGATGATGACCGTGTTCACCAGCGTGAACAGCGGGCCCGCGACCGGATCGCGGGGGTTGAGCGCCGTGACGGTGCCGACGTAGACCCCGGGATTCACGAGCGCGTTCCGATGATACGTCACCGGAATCTGGGTCACGCGGGGCGCGGCCTCGATCGAGTCATCGACCGCGAGCCACGGGACATCGGCGCGCAAGGCGAACTGGGCCGCGCGCAGGCCGGCGAGGTGGCGCACGGTGAACGTTTCGACGCTGTCCTGCGCTCCCGCGAAGCCATTGCGCCGAAATGCCGCTGAAACACCGGTGGCGGCGCGTACTTCATAAATCGATCCCTGATGTCCACCGACGAGCCAGGCGTACGCCGTCTCGAGCACCGGCATGCCGGCGCCCTCATCGATGGCCCGTGCACCGCCGAACGGGCGCGCAGCGACGCGCAGCGCCTGGACGATCTCGACGGCGCTCGCACGGCGTCCTTCCTGGACCAGCGCCGACGCCAGGGACGCTGCGAGCCCGGAGGCATAGGGCGTGGCCATGCTCGTCCCCACCTTCACCTCATTGCCGGTGTCCCAGCGCGGCACCGTCGAGAACGCGATGCCGGGTGCTACGATGTCGGGCTTGGCGAGCTCACCACCGCGCGAGCTGAACCAGCCGAGAATGTCACGCGCGGGTGGAACGCCCGGCTGCGGCGGACGGGCAAAGACCCCCGGGAAGGTCGCGCCGACCGAGAGCGCCAGGTCGGCCGATCCCGGAAAGCCCAGCGTCGAGAGACCAGGCCCGTCGTTCCCCGCCGCAATCGCGAACACGGCGTCCGGATGGCTCAGCAGAAAGGCGTCCACGATCGAGTCGATGACCGCGCGGCCCTCGTGCTCGTTCCCGACACCGAAGCTCATGTTCAACACGAGCGGTAAATTGCGCTGCGCCGCGTAGCGGGAGGCGTAGTCGATCGCGCGCATCATGCTGGCGTGCACGGTCACGCCACCCCGCGCGTTGTTTGCGATCTTGAGCCCGATGACCTGCGCGCCCGGGGCGACGCCGCTGAACCCTGCGACGTCATAGAGGTTGTATCCGGCCGCGATCCCCGCGACATGTGTGCCGTGGCCCGAGTTATCGAAGAACAGATCGAGCACCGGCGTCCCTTCCGAGGCGACTTCGCTGAAGTTCGCGACGATCGTGATGGGCCGGCGGCCCAGCGAAATCATCTCGCGTCCCTGGCGGTAGTCGTGCAGCGGCATTTCATCCTCGAACGAGCCATCGAGATTCGTGTCGAGGAAGGCAACCCAGCCGTCGGACGCCTTCACCACGATCACCGGGAATTCATCCGTATTGCGCCCGTTGCCGTTGACGTCGGAGGCGGGCGGGCGCCCGAGCGGCAGCTCGCGGAATACGCCGCGATACCAGGTAGTCGCGGTGGTGAGCCGTCCGATGCGCGCTGCCCCCTTCAGCTCCGCGTCGGTGGGGGCCGTGAAGGCGGTGAGTGGGATGCGTCCCTCACCGGAGAAGTCGCGCAGCTCGATGACTTTGGGCGCGCCGGTGCTGGTGACGGTCAGCCCGGGGACGCCTGGATCGATGCCGCTATCCAGGATCGCAATGAGAATCCCCCGACCGTCATAGGTCGGATGCGCCGCGCGAAACAGGTCGACGCCGGCGCTCTTGAGCGGCATGAGGCCGAGCATGTGCGCGATCGCGGGATCGACGAGCGGTTGAGGGGCGCCGGGGGGAGGGCCGGGCTCCGGTGCGCGACTGGCGTCCGCCGGCACTCGCGTGGCGGTCACCGCCGGCTGGGGTTGGGACGGCTTCGTCGCTCCTTTTGACGAAGCGCAGGCAGCGAAGAGCGTGAGCAGTGCGACTGGAGCAAGCTTCAGCATGACGGACTCGGCAGAGAAAAGGTCCCCAGGTGCGGACCGGTGAATTCAGTGGACACCTCCAGCAGGAACGCGAGCGTGTCGCGCGTCTCTTCGGGCGTCAGAATCGCATCCACAAAGCCACGGGCACCGGCGAACTTGGCGTCGAGCTGATGCTCGTAGTCGGCGCGCATCGCGTCCACGGCCGCTGCGTTGTCGGGCTTCGCCGCGTCGGCGCCGTACACCGCCTGCACGGCGGACTCCCCTTCCATCACGCCCATCCGTCCGGTGGGCCAGGAGACGATGAAATCCGGGTCGAATCCCTGCCCCGCCATCGCGTAGTAACCGGCCCCGGAGGCGTGATTGACGGTGAGCACGAGCTTGGGGACGGTCGCGGTCGCCATGGCTTCCACGAACCTGGCGCCCGCGCGAATGATGCCCGTGTGCTCAGCCTCCGTTCCCACCATGAAGCCCGACACATCCTGAATGAACAAGAGGGGCAGCCGCTCCCGATCGGCGTTGTCGATGAAGTATGCGACCTTCTCGGCGCTCTCCGTGTAGATGATACCGCCGATTCTGGGCGCCCCCCCTCCGGCCTTCTTGCCCTTGATCACGCCGCGCGAGTTCGCGATCACCGCCACGTGCCGGCCTTCGATGCTGGCGTGACCGCAGATCATTTCGGGAGCGACATCCGGCTGGAATTCATCGAAGCGGCCGGTGTCGAACAGGCACTCGAACATCGCCCGCACATCGTAGCTCATCCGATGATCGACGGGAATCACGTCATACAGCGCTTTCAGGTCCCGTTTCGGTGCGGGGGACGTTCTCCGCGCCGGTGGAGTGTGCGGCAGTCGCCCCACGTACTCGCGGATCCGCGCGAGACACTCCTGGTCGTCCTTCGCGCGATAATGCGCGACCGCACTGACCCGCGTGTGCGTCGCGGCACCACCCAGCGATTCGGCGTCGACAACCTGGCCCGTCGCGCCTTTGACGAGGTTGGGACCGCCCAACCCCATGAACGACGTCCCGTCGACCATGAAAATCACGTCGGACAGCGCCGGCAGGTATGCGCCGCCGGCGATACACGGTCCCATCACCGCGGCAACCTGCGGCACCTTCAGATAGCGCCGCATGATCGAATTGTAGTAGAAGATTCGCGCCGCGCCGTATTGGCCCGGGAACACCCCGCCCTGGTACGGCAGGTTCACACCGGCGGAGTCGACCAGGTAGATGATCGGGATGCGCTGGCGCATCGCGATCTCCTGCGCGCGCAGAATTTTGCGAATCGTCTCCGGCCACCACGATCCGGCTTTCACGGTCGCGTCGTTCGCCACGACGACGACCGGTCGCGACCCGATCCGGCCGAGTCCTGTCACGACCCCGGCGGCAGGCGCCTGCCCGTCGTACTGGTCGTAGGCCACGAGCAGCCCGATCTCGACCCAGGGCGCATCTTTGTCGAGCAGCGCGGCGACGCGCTCGCGCGCCGTGAGCTTGCCCTGGTCGTGCTGGCGTTTGATCCGCTCCGCGCCCCCACCCTGTTCGAGGCGGGCGCGCAGCTGCGTGTACTCGTCGCTGAGGGTCTTGAGACGACTCACGCGGCGACGTGCTCCGCCGCCCACTCCTGGATGTACTTGATGAGATCCGACGTCGGGGTGCCTGGCCCAAACAGCCTGCCAGTGCCCTGTGATTCGAGCGCGTTCATGTCTTCGGGAGGAATGATGCCGCCGCCCGTCAGGAGCACGTCTTCTCGGCCGGCCGCATCGAGCAGCTTTCGCACCCGCGGGAACAGCGTCATGTGCGCGCCCGACAGGATGGACAGCCCGACGACGTCGACGTCTTCCTGGATCGCAGCCTGGGCGATCATCTCCGGCGTTTGATGCAGGCCCGTGTAGATCACTTCCATCCCGGCGTCGCGCAACGCCGCCGCCACCACCTTGGCGCCGCGGTCGTGTCCGTCCAGACCGGGCTTGGCGACCAGAATCCGGATGGGACGCTTCGATTTCTTGGCCATCAAGAGCGGAAGCGCAGCAGCGCCGCGAGGCCATCCACGACACGGCGTGCCTTGTCGTCGTAGACGACATCGATCTGGGCGCGTTGCCCGAACGCTTCTTCTATCGCCTCATCGATGCGGGGGTCGTCATCATGGCCATCCGCCAGCAGCGTCCGCACCTGGCCGCGCCCGAGCGCCTTGAGTGTGGGCTCCGGACCGTTCACCGCCCAGCCGCGCGGCGCACCGTCCTTCACGGCATCGGCGTGCGCGCGCTCCCACGCCCGCTCGCGCTCTTCGCGCAAGGCCAGGGCTGCCTCCCGCACCTCCGCCGGCGAGGACTTTTTCGGATTGAGCTTCGCGACGCCGAGCACGAGATCGTGGACATAGGTGTGCAGGTGCGGAATCACCGCGCCGGCGTCCACGCCCACGCTCCCCAGCACCAGCCCCGCGAGCGGCTTCCCCTGGTGCACCTGGAAGATGCGGTCGGCGATCTGGGCATAGAGACGCTGCTTCTCCGTCCGGATGCGCTGGTGATAGTTGTGCTCGCCGGCGCTGCCTGCTGGCGTCCCGGCGCGCGCCATGACCTGGCGCTGGGACGCGCCGTGAAACTTGCCGGCGCGCGACGCGTCCGTGGCGGCAAGCCCGGGAAGCTCGATGGTGTCGTACGCCGTGATCTCGAAGAACCGCGCCGCGGTGCGATCGTATACGACGGCCAGGATCGTGCCGAATTCCTCTTCGAGGACCAGCGCCTCGCGGATCAGCGGCTCGCGCGCGACCGCCAGGCGGGACCGATGCACGTGCGGGAGCGGCAACACCTCGAACAGGCCCAGCTCACGCGACGCGAAGATCGCAATCGCCCGCGAGCGCGGCAGGTGATTGGGCTCTTCCAGATAGTCGAGCACCTGGCGCAGCGAGTGCGCGATCGACTCCCGGTCCTGGTGCGAGAGCGGCTGCCGCGCCAGCGCGCCTTCGCGCTCCCGGACACGGTTCTTCATCTTGATCAGATACTTGCCGCGCGTCCGGTCCCGGGGCTCGAGCTTCAAATAACAGCTGACCACCCAATGGGTGCCGGGCTGGAGTGCGGCCAGACGCGCCACGGCGTCCCGCGCGTCTCGTTCGGTGATGGCGGCAGGGAGGGCGCTCATGCGTTAAAAGAATACCGGTTCGCGGTAGGCTCCCCACACCCGTTCGAGCGCGTGGCGGATCTCGTACAGGGTGCCATAGGCCCGCGCACAGTCCAGCATCGGGCCGATGACGTTCTGGTCGGATTCCGCGGCCTGGCGCAACGCGACCAGGCGGCGCTCCACCAGCTCGTTGTCCCGCTCGGCGCGCAGGCGCGCGAGCCGGCGGCGTTGTTCCGCTTCGGCATCGTTCGAGACCTTCAGGATTTCGACGGGGTGATCATCATCGGACAGGAAGTCATTCACGCCGACGATCACCTTCTCGCCCAGCTCCACCTGACGCTGGAAGGCCGCGGCCGAGTGAGCGATCTGCCGCTGGAACCAGCCGGTCTCGATCCCACGGACGACTCCCCCGATCGAGTTGATCTCGGCGAACAACGCTTCCGCCTCTCGCTCGAGCTGATCGGTGAGCGCCTCGATGTAGTACGACCCGCCCAGCGGATCGATCACTGCCGCGGCCCCGGTCTCGTGCGCCAGGATCTGCTGCGTTCGCAGCGCGACTTGCACCGACTGTTCGGTGGGCAGGGCCAGCGTTTCGTCGAGGGAATTGGTATGGAGGGACTGCGTGCCGCCGAGCACGGCTGCGAGGGCTTGATAGGCCACCCGCACGATGTTGTTGAGCGGCTGCTGCGCGGTGAGGGTGACGCCGGCCGTCTGACTATGGAAGCGCATCATCCACGAACGCGCCTCGCGCGCATGGTAGCGCTCGCGCATGTGCCGCGCCCAGATCCGGCGCGCGGCGCGCAACTTGGCGATCTCCTCGAAGAAGTCGTTGTGGATGTCCCAGAAGAACGACAGCCGCGCGGCGAAGCTGTCGATGTCGAGGCCGCGCGCAATCCCACGCTCGACGTAGGTGAAGCCGTTGGCGAGCGTGAACGCCAGCTCCTGCGCCGCCGTCGCACCGGCCTCCCGAATGTGGTAGCCCGAGATCGAAATCGTATTCCAGAGCGGGGTGTGCTTCGACCCCCACTCGAACATGTCCACGATGACTTTGAGGGCGGGCTCGACCGGATAGACCCAGGCATGCTGGGCCATGTATTCCTTGAGGATGTCGTTCTGCACGGTGCCGCGCAGCTTCGCGATCGGCACCCCCTGCTTCTCGGCGGCTGCCACGTAGAAGCAAAACAGAATGGCCGCGGGGCCATTGATCGTCATCGAGGTGGAGACCCGATCCAGGGGAATTCCGTCGAACAAGGTCTCCATGTCGGCGAGTGAGGAAATCGCGACCCCGCACTTCCCCACCTCGCCTTCGGAGCGCGGATGGTCGGCGTCGTATCCCATCAACGTCGGGAAATCGAACGCGACCGAGAGGCCGGTCTGCCCATGCTCGAGCAGAAACTTGTAGCGCCGGTTCGTGTCGCTCGCGCTGCCGAAGCCGGCGAACTGGCGCATCGTCCAGAGCTTGCCCTGGTACATCGTGGGGTGAATGCCGCGCGTGAACGGATACGCACCCGCGCCGCCGAGCTGCCGGTCGATGTCGAAGCCGTCGAGATCGGCCGGGGTGTACACGGGCTTCTTTTCGATCGTCATTTGCCATTCCTCAGTTGCTGGAGGACCTCGGCCGCGACATCGTAGGGGCTGCGCGTACCCGCGGCCACCTCATCCAGCCGCCTCGCGACCATGTCTTCGGCTTTCGTCTCGTCCCATACCCACTGGCGAATCGCCCGGTTCACCACGGCCCGTGTGCGGGCTGCTAAACGCCGCTTCCGTCGCTCCACGAGCTTTCCCGTGCGCTCGAGATACTCATGGTGCTGGTCGAGTGCCGTTACGAGCCCAGCGATTCCTTCGCCCTTCGAGGCTACGGTCGTGAGAACGGGGGACTCCCATTCGTTGGAAGGTTGGACGGTTGGAAGGTGTTTCCGTCCAACCTTCTCACCTTCCAACCGTCCATGATGCGGTCTCGCATTCACGAACGCATTGCCCTTTCGGATACCAAGCATCACCTCGACTTCGGTCTTCAGCTTGTCGGCCCCCGGCCGATCGCTCTTGTTGATCACGTATAGCTCGGCGATCTCCATGACTCCAGCCTTGAGCGTCTGGATGCCGTCGCCGGACTCGGGGACCAGGACCAGGACGGTGGTCTCCGCCGTGGCCGCCACGTCCAGCTCGGTCTGACCCACGCCGACGGTTTCGATCAGGATCCGCTCGAAGCCGAACGCCTCCAGCACGTCCGCGACTTCTTCCGTCGTGGTGGCGAGGCCCCCCTGGGCACCGCGCGTCGCCATCGAACGAATAAAGACCCCGGGATCGAGACTGACGGATTCCATGCGGATCCGGTCGCCCAGGAGCGCGCCCCCGGTGAACGGGCTGGTGGGGTCGACGGCGACGACCGCGACTTTGAGACCCTGCTCGCGATATGCGCGGACCAGCTGCTCCGTGAGCGTACTCTTGCCGGCGCCGGGAGGTCCCGTGATCCCGATCCGCTGCGCCTCCGGGTTGCCGATCTTGCGATACAGCTCCGAGAGCAGCTGCTCGAAACCCTCGCGCTGGTTCTCGACGAGGCTGATGGCGCGCGCCAGCGCGGCGGTGTCGCCGCGCTCGAGTCCCGCCAACACCGCATCGAGTCGCATATGTAAGGATAACGGCGGCACGCGGGTCACAGGAGGGTTCCGCGCAGGATAAAGCTCGCGACGGTGAAGTAGATGACCAAGCCGGTGACGTCCACGAGTGTCGCGACGAACGGCGCGGACGCGCTGGCCGGATCGAATCCGAGCCTCCGCAGCACGAACGGCAGCAGCGAGCCGCACAGCGTTCCGAACGTCACTACGCCGATCAGGCTGCCGAACACGGTGAATGCGACCAGCAGATAGTGCTCGCCATAGATGCCGGTGATCGAATGCCACAGCGTGATCCGCAAGAACCCGATCGCGCCGAGGACCAGCCCGAGCACCAGGCCGGCCGCCAGCTCGCGCCGGATGACGCGCCACCAGTCGCGCAGCTGCACCTCGCCGAGCGCCATCGCGCGAATCACGAGCGTGGAGGCCTGCGAGCCCGAGTTGCCGCCGCTCGAGATGATCAGCGGCACGAACAGCGCCAGGATGACGGCCTTGGCGATCTCCTGCTCGAAGAACGCCATCGCGGTCGCCGTGAGCATTTCGCCGATGAACAGCGCCGCGAGCCAGCCGGCGCGTTTTCGCACCATGCGCCCGAACGCCACCTTGAGGTATGGCGCGTCGAGCGCCTCCATGCCGCCGAACTTCAGGATGTCCTCGGTGGTCTCGGCTTCAACCACATCGACGACGTCGTCGAACGTGATCCGCCCCAGCAGGTGGCTGCGCGGGTCCACGACGGGCACCGCCGCCACGTTGTAGCGCGCCATCAGCCGGGCGACTTCCTCTTGATCCTGCTGAGGCTCGACCTGCACGACCGGCGGCTCCATCACGTCCCGCACCAGGCGCGTCGGCGAGGAGACGATCAAGCGCGAGATCGGCACGACGCCGCGCAGCGTGCCGGCCGCATCCACGGCGTAGACCTGAAAGAGCTGGCTCTCGTCCTCGGCACACTGCGTCCGGAGCGCTTCGATCGCTTCGTTCAGCGTGGCGTTTTCGCGCACGGTGACGACGTCCGTCGACATGAGGCCGCCGGCCGAATCCTCCGGATATTTGAGAAGCTGATCGACGTCCGCGCGGTCTGCGACTGCCGACAGCACCGCTTCGCGCTCGCCCGCGGTCAGCTCCGCGACGAGATCGGCCGCGTCGTCCGTGGGCAGCTCCTCGACGAGCTCGGCCGCATACTCGGGACCCACGGCCAGCAACATCTCCTCCGGGTGCTCGGCCGCTTCCATTTCGGCGAGCGCGCTCGATGCGACTTCGGTCGGCAGCTCCGAAATGACGCGGACCCGCGTCGGCTCCGCGAGCGCCGCGAGGACGTCGGCGAGATCGGATGGATGAACGTGGCGGGCGCGCTGCAGGAAGGGAGTGAGATCGTCTTGCTCGGCAAGCTCCTTCAGCTCGTCGAGTCTCAGATCCGGCTCAATCATGAGCCCCTCCCAGGGTGACCGTGCGGACCGGACCGACGCGCACGGCAATCCGCTCGACGCGCGTGGCACTGGCCGCGAGCACGTCGAATTCGAGTCCCTGAAATGCGAACCGCTCGCCCGTCCGGGGGATTCGGCCCAGCACCTGAATGAGCAGGCCCGCCACCGTCTGGGTGGTCCCGGTGCTCGAGAGTGTCACACCGAGTTTCTCGACCAGCTCGGTCGCGAGCGCATTGCCTTCGACCTCGATCACGCGCCCCGCCGCCGGCAGCGCCGCGGGCGAAGGCGCGAACAGCTCGCTCACCAGATCGTTCAGGAGGTCCTCGAACGTGACCAGCCCGGCCGTGCCGCCGAACTCGTCCAGCACGACGGCCAGGTGACGTCCGCCACGCTGCATCTCGAGCATGAGGTCCGCCGCGCGCCTCGTGCCGGGGACCGTGAGCGGCGGGTGCACCAGGACCGGATCCTCCGGCTGGCGCCCCAGCAAATCGAGCGTGTGCGCGACGCCTACAACCTCATCGAGTGAACCTCGGTACACCGGGTAGCGGCTGTAGCCCGATTGCTGGAGGACATGCGCGGCTTCGGCGGCCGGCATGCCCTCGGGAAATGCCACGATCGCCGTGCGCGGCGTCATCAGCTCCCGCACGGGGCGGTCTGAAAACGCGAGCACTCCGGATACGACCGCCATCTCATCGGTGGCCGCGAGAGTGGCGGTATCGCTCGACAGCAGCGCCGCCAGCGTCGTCCTGGTGGACCGCTCGCGTCGGGGAATGAACGGCGCCAGGAGCGCGCCGAACCGCTCCATCCACGGCACGGCCCGCGCCACGAGCGACTCCGCCCAGCGCCGCCCCACGACCCGCGGCACGAGGTACGCGGCGCTGATGAACAACGGCACGCCGACCGTCACCGTGAAGATCCCGAGGAACGTTGGCGTCGTGGCGGCGAGCAACGCGGGAATGCCGCCCGCGGCCAGCAGTACGCCCAGCGTCGTCAGCGTGTTCGCCGTCGCGAGGGTACGCTCGGGGTTCTGCAGCAGGCCGGCGGTGGCCGCGGAACCGCGCAGCTTGTACGCGACCCAACGCGTCAGGTCGTGCTGGCTGACCGCAGCGGCCGCCACGCCGACCGCCGCCGAGACGCCGGCCACGAACAGGCCAATCAGGAGGACGGCGAGGGCGACGCTCATCGCTTCTCGAACGAGACCTGCGTGACGCGCCGCTGGTCCACGCGCTCGACCACGACGCGGTAGCCGTCGAGCGTCAGCTCATCGCCGGGCCGCGGCACGCGCCCCAGGACCGAGTAGACGAGGCCGCCCACCGTGGACACTTCGGCGTGCGCGATGGTGGTGCCCAACGCCGCCGAGAGCTCGTCGAGACTCACGCGGCCGTCCACCCAGACGCGGCCACCGTCCTGCCGGATCGCTGGTGCCGTTTCCGTATCGTGTTCGTCCCGGATCTCCCCGACGATTTCCTCGAGGATGTCTTCGCGCGTGATCAGGCCAGACGTGCCCCCGAATTCGTCGACCACAATCGCGATGTGCGCGGGTGTCCCCTGGAAGTCCCGCAGCTGGTTGTCGAGCGTCTTGGTCTCGGGCACGAACGCCGCCGGCCGCACCAGGGTCTGCCATTGCGTCCCCTGCTCCGCGAGCCCCATCGCGATCGACACCAGGTCCTTGCCGAACAGCACACCGCTGACGTTGTCCGGCGAGCCGTCGAGCACCGGCAGGCGCGTGTGCTGGCTCTGCTTGAACGTGTCGAGGACTTCTTCGATCGCCGCCGACACATCGACACTCGTCATGTCGAGGCGCGGCGTCATGACTTCGTCCACCGTGGTATCGGCGAGCGTGAACACGCCGAGCAGCATGTCGCGCTGCGCCGTGCCGAGGTCCGGCTGCAGCGGCCGCGGCGTGTCGACGAGGGCGTGCAGTCCGCGGTCCGCCCATGCCAGCAGCCAGAGGAGCGCGCCAAACGGGGCCAGGGTCCGCCGGGCGAGCGGCAGCGATGCTTCCGAAAGCTCCGGAGCGAGCCGTGCCACGCTGCGCGGCAGCGCGTCACCGACGACGAACAGGAGCAGCGTGCCGATGAGCAGCGTTCCGAGCGCTTCGAGCCACGGGCGTGTCCACCAGGCGACGGCGTTCGACGTCGCCACGGCGCCCAGGATGAGCAGCGCGAGACGGGCGACGTGCATGGCGCGGTGCAGCGGCACGCGCCGCTCGGTGGCGATGGGCGGCGCGTCACCCAGGGTATGCAGGCTTTCCCCGATGGCCGCTTCTTCGGCGAGGGCCAGGAGCGCCGCCCACACGCCGGCGCCCACGGCGACGACGAGGCCGATGATCCGCAACGCGGCTTCAGTGAGCATCAGCGGAGGAGTTTCTTGACGTAGCGTTCCTGGACCCGCCACATCCGGCAGCGCGTCCTTCCGGCGCCTTCGGGGTGGTCGTATCCCAGGACGTGCAGCGTTCCATGCACGGCGAGCCGGATCAGCTCTTCGCGGCCGAAGCCCGCCGCGTCGGGCGAAATGTAGACGTCGCCGAGCAGGCGTCCGTCGGGCTGCGGCAACGCGTAGGCGATCACGTCGGTCAGCCCGCGGCGGCCGGTCGCGCGGCGGTTCACGCGCCGCATCGCCGCCGGGGCGAGCAGGGTGATGTCGATGTGGGACCCCGCCGGCGCGCGTTCCCATTCGAGGACTCGCCGTGCGACTCGCATCAGCGGCTCAGTGCGCGGTTGCCGTGGGCTGCCAGGCCGCACCAATGCCGCCGCTGGACTCCGGGTAATCGATGCGGTTGTGGTACATCCCGCTCAACACGATCAGAAATGCGGCCTTCACCTGCTCCATCTGCTGCAGCGTGAGCGGCGCTTCGTCGAGCTGCCCGGCATTCACTTTGGTCCGGACGATGTGATCGATGGCTTCTTCGATCTTTTGCGGCGTCAGATCCTCCAGCACGCGCAGCGCCGCCTCGACGGAGTCCGCGATCATCGAGATCGCCGTCTCCATGGACCGGGGCTTGGGCCCGGGATACCGGAAGTCGTCCGGATTGCGGGCCTGCCCGCCGTCCGTCTTCTTCGCCTTGTCGAGGAAGTAGGTGATCTCCGTGGTCCCGTGGTGCTCGGGAATGAACGCGGCCACGGAGTCGGGCAGCTGGGCTCCCGCGGCGAGCGCGAGGCCGTCGGTGACGTGCGCCTTGATGATCTGCGCCGACTGCAGCGGCTTCAGCCGGTCGTGCGGATTGTTGCCGGGGATCTGATTCTCCACGAAATACATCGGATTCTTCACCTTGCCGATGTCGTGGTAATAGCACCCGACGCGGCCCAGCAGCCCGTTCGCGCCGATCCGGTTGCAGGCGGCTTCCACCAGGTTGGCCATCGCCACGCTGTGCGCGTACGTGCCCGGCGCTTCGAGTGACAGGCGCCGCAGCAGGGGCCGGCTCGGGTCCGACAGCTCGAGCAGCGTGAGGTCGGTCGTGATATGCGTGACCGACTCGGCGACCGGCAGCAGGAAGAAGGTGAGACCCGCCGACACGAGGCCGTTCAGCGCGCCCAACAGGCCGCGCAGACCGATTTCCTCGATCCGCCACCCGCTCGCGAGCCCGAGGGCGAGCGCCCCGAGCAGATAGCCGCCGGCAATGATCAGCACGGGCGCGTAGAAGTTGCTGCGGCTGCGCAGCGTCTTCACCGACAGCGCGGCGGTGACCCCGCCGACGACACACAAGAACGTCGCCGGGACGTCATGGAAGACCGGCTGCTGTCCGACGACGACGGCGAGGATCATCGCGGCGATCATCGAGACCCGCCCGTTGAACAGCACCGTCATCATCATCGCGAGGAACGGCAGGAAGACGACTTCGGGATGCGCCGGATACGACCGGGCGACGAGGCCCGCCTGGGTGAGCAGCAGCGCGAACAGTCCACCGATCAGCGCCACCTGATTGGTGTCGCGGTAGGTCTCGCGGCGGTAGAACACCAGCAGCACCCAGAAAATCGCGATGATCAACGAGTCGCGCAGCAGCGGTCCGAGCACGCCGCGGATCGAGTAGGTCGTCGCCGCGCCGCGCCGCAGCAGCTCCTGATGCAGCGCGACGAGCCGTTCGTGGGCTTCGTTGGTCACGACTTCGTGCGGCGCCACGATCCGGTCGCCCGCGCGCACGATGTACTTGCTCGGATCGACGCTGCCGCGCAGCTCGTTGCGGCGCCGCTCGGTCTCGAGTTGTTTCGGAATCAGCGTGGGGCGGAAGAACTGGCGCACCAGTTTCAGGTACAGCACGTCGCCCACGCTCGAACCGGCATCGGGGTGCAGCTGCTTGGCCCGGCTCAGGTATTGCGCGAAAGTCAGAACCTGATCGCGCTGCACCGACGACTCCGTCGAGCCGCGCCGCACGATCAGTTCGCGGGACTGCTCGACCTGCAGCACGCCGGGACCGGTCACACCCTGCGCCAGGGTCCGGTCGAACAGGCGCCCGAGCGCCTGCTGGACCGCCCGGCGCTTCCCACCTTTCGCCAGATACGCCGCTTCCTGGAGCGTCACGGGCACACCGAACTCGCCGGCTGCGCTGATGATGGCTGGCGCGCCCTGGTCGGCCGCCGCATCCACCGCGACGAAGAACGCCGCCATGGCCGTGGCGGTACTGTCGTAGGCGCGCTGGCGGAACTCGTAGATCGGCTTGGCGGACGCGGCCAGCTCCTCGGCCTCGCGCTGCAGCTCGTCTTCCGACTTGCTCACCACGAAGTTGAACGGCGCGATGATTTCCTCGTCGGCCTGCGCGCCCGGCTCGAGCAGCGGCGCCACGTCGGCGGCGCTGGACGGAAACGCGACGTGCGCCACCAAAGCCAGGATGGGCACCCACACCCAGCGTGCGACATGATACCGGACCTTCTCGCGCGGGACGTTCATCTACCCTTGCGCATCCTCGGCGTACGCGCGGATGATGTCGCGCACCAGCCGGTGGCGGACCACGTCCCCTTCGTCGAGGTAAACGAATCCGATGCCTTCGATCCCCGGCAGGATCCGCTCGACCTGGAGCAGGCCGGAGTCCTCCCGGTTGGGCAGATCGATCTGCGTCTTGTCGCCCGTGATCACCGCGCGCGAGTTCACGCCCAGCCGGGTCAGAAACATTTTCATCTGCATCCCGGTCGCGTTCTGCGCTTCGTCCAGGATCACGAAGGCATCGCTCAACGTGCGGCCGCGCATGTAGGCGAGCGGCGCGATTTCGATCGTGCGCGTCTCGAGCGCCTTCTGCACGCGCTCGCGCGGCATCATGTCCTCGAGCGCATCGTACAGCGGCCGGAGATAGGGATCGACCTTCTCCTGGAGGTCGCCGGGCAGGAAGCCGAGGTTTTCGCCCGCCTCGACCGCGGGACGGGCGAGGATGATGCGCCGGACCCGCTTGCGCGCCAGCGCATCGACCGCGGCGGCGACCGCGAGGTAGGTCTTGCCGGTGCCCGCGGGGCCGATGCCGATGACGATGTCGTGTTCGGCGATCGAGCGCAGATACTCGCGCTGCCCCGCGGTCTTGGGCTGAATCACCCGGCGCAGGCCGGGCAAGATGATCTTGACCGGGTCGGCTGCCTGCCGGCCCAGCTCTCCCTGCGCTTCCTCGGTGATCAGGCGCTCCACGTCGTGGACGTCGAGGGTTTCCCCCATGCGCGCCAGGTCGATCAGCGCCTGCGCGACGGGGCTCGCCTTCTCGATCGCGGCCGCCGTACCCGCGAGCGAGAGGCTGTCGCCGCGCAGCGAGACGCGCACGCCCATGCGGCGCGCCAGCTCGAGCAGGTTCGCGTCGTTCACGCCGGCGAGCGCCAGCGGATCCACGCCTTCCACGGACAACCGCTGGACGACGTCGTCACTCATGAGGGGGGCACCACCTTGACGTGGAGTGCGGCGAGATCGTCCGGCCGGGCCGGCGCCGGAGCGCCCTCGAACAGGGCACGCGCCGCGGTTGTCTTGGGGAACGCGATCACGTCCCGCAATGAGCCCGCGCCCGCGAGCAGCATCGCGACGCGGTCGAACCCCACGGCGAAGCCGCCGTGCGGCGGCGCGCCCGCGGCGAGCGCGGTCAACAGGAACCCGAACCGCGCGTCGATCTCCGGGTTCGAAAGTCCCAGATGGCGGAACACGGTCCGTTGCACCGCCGGGTCCGTGATGCGGATGGAGCCCGAGCCGAGCTCGTTGCCGTTGTAGACCGCATCGTAGTGCAGCGCGCGGCAGGCGAACGGCTCGCTGTCGAGCTTGCCGAGGTCGTCCGGATGCGGCGACGTAAACGGATGGTGGGCAAAGACCGGCTTGCCGGTCTCTGGATCGGGCTCGAACAACGGAAAGTCCACCACCCAGCAGAACGCGTGCGCCAGCTTCGGCGCCGGACCGAGCCGTTTGATGACTTCCTGGCGCACCTTGTCGAGCGCCGGCGACGTGACGCGATCAGGGCCGACCGTCATCAATGCGACGTCGCCATCGCCGACGCCGATTCGGCCCAGGGCGTCCGCCGTGAAGTGTTTGCCGACGGAGCCGGACACCTGCTCGCCCTGGCGCTTCACCCAGGCGAGCCCGGGCGCGCCGTGCGTCTTGGCAGCCTCGGTGAGCTGATCGACGTCCTTGCGCGACAGCGTGCCGCCGCCCCGCACCGCGATCCCGCGCACGCGCGACCCGTTGGTCGCGCTCTGGAAGAACGGCACCGCGAGCGGTTGGACCTGGGCGGTCCAGTCGGCGATGGCAAAGTCGTAGCGCAGATCCGGCTTGTCGGTCCCGTAGCGCTCCATCGCCTCACGCCAGGTGAGCCGGGGGAACGGACGCGGGATCGTGTGACCCGCCTCCTCCCACAGCGCGACCAGCACCGTTTCGACGTAGCCGAGCACGTCCTCCTGGCCGACGAACGACGCCTCGATGTCGATCTGCGAGAACTCGGGCTGCCGGTCGAACCGCAGATCCTCATCGCGGAAGCAGCGCGCGATCTGGAAGTAGCGGTCGAACCCCGAGACCATGAGCAGCTGCTTGTAGATCTGGGGTGACTGCGGCAGTGCATAGAACTCGCCGGGATGCACACGCGACGGCACGAGATAGTCGCGCGCCCCTTCCGGGGTCGGCTTGGTCAGATTCGGCGTTTCGATTTCGAGAAAGTCGAGCTCACTCATGGCGCGGCGCGCCCGCTGTAACAGCCGGTGACGCATGATGAGGTTGGCCTGGAGCTCGGGGCGCCGCAGATCGAGGTGGCGATACTTGAGCCGCAGCTCCTCGGCGGGCAGCTCTTCCCCCTTGCCGCGCGCCACGGGAATCGCCGGCGTCTCGGCAGGCCCCACGACTCGCAATGCCGTCGCATGGAGTTCGACGTCGCCCGTCGCCAGCTCAGGATTGCGCATGGCTGGCGGGCGCGCCACCACGTCGCCCTCGACGCTGAGGACGGTTTCAGGACCGACCGTTTGGGCACGCGACAGGATGTCGGGTGAGGACCACCCCGGACCGACCGCGACCTGGATGAGGCCGTCGCGGTCGCGCAGATCGAGGAAGACGATCCCGCCGAGGTCGCGGCGCCGGTGTACCCAGCCGCCCAATTTCACCTGCTGCCCGACGTGCTCCTTGCGAAGCTCGCCGCAGCGATGGGTTCGTTGGGTTGTCCGAGTCACGCCTTCGCGAGCGTCTATGCTCCTCCCCTCTCTGCATCGCACAGAATGCGGTAAAACTCGGCGGCGTCCGGAGCCGCCAGCAGGCGAGCACGAATCGGCTCACGCCGCACCAAGCGCGAAATCCGGCTCAGCGCCTTCACGTGCGCGCCGGCCTGCGATTCCGGGCCCGCCAGCAGGAAAAACAGCCGCACGGGCTCGCCGTCCACCGTTTCATAGGGCACGGGAGCCGGGGCGGTCCCGGCCACCGCGACGAGATTCGCCAGCGCGGGGGTCTTCCCGTGCGGGACGGCCACGCCATAACCGATTCCGGTCGGGAATTGCCGCTCCCGTTCCAGAACCGCCTGAAGCACATCCGGCGCCGCCCCATTTCCTCCGACCAGCAAATCCACCAATTCCCGCAATACGCCCTCCTTACTTTGGGCCCTGAGAGGCACCCGAATCCGGTCAGGCGTTAGCAGTTCGGAGAGTCGCAATGGAGTGTGTCCAAGTGCCGTAACCGGTTGAAGATAGTTGACTTGAGTTGACGGCGCCACAGCCTTGAGTAAACGTTCGGCATGCAACGCATTGGGCTGCTGCTGGTTGGAGTGTCGACGCTGGCGACGACTCGCGGCAGCGCGCAGGACGCTACCGGGACGACACTCTGGCGCGTCGCCGCAACAACGCTGGCAACGCCCCCCGCCCTCGCCCAAGGGGCCGCCGCGGCACTGTGGAATCCGGCACAGACGCAGGACAGCGCGCGCGTGCAGCTCGCGTTCGAGGCGATTCAAACGCCGTCAGCAGTGGATGCCACCGGTGTGATCGGCACGATGCGGATCCCCGCTGGAAGAATCGGCCACCTCGGCATCATCTATGGCCGCGTCGGACTCAGCGATATCACCCAGACGACCGACAGTCCTGATCCGACGGGCAGCACCGTTCCGGTCTACACCTACACCTTCGGCACGAATTGGTCGAAGCGGTTGAGCGGCACCGACGTCGGGGCCACGGTCGCGTTTCATGAGACACGGCTCGATGTGACCAGCGACAGTCGCTGGACCCTCGATCTCGGCGCGAGCCGGTCGTTGGGCAGCGACCGATTCCGCATTGCCGCTGCGACGCATTTCTTTTCATCGCTCACCGCAAACGATCCGGCACAGGATGTCTATGCGGGTGTCGAAGCGCGGATCTGGCAGAGCCCGGTCTCCGAAGGAGGTGACCGCGTCGTGATTCGCGGCCGTTACGGCATCTCGTTCGCGCATGGCTTCACGGCGGATCAACAGCTTGGGGTCGGGGCCGAGTTCTCGAAGATTGTCGCGTTCGACCTCCTGTTTGCACGAGAAGGCGGCTACGGTGCGGGCTCGTGGCGGGCCGTCGCCGGACTGGGTCTGAACATCGGCAAGTACCGGATCGCCGTCGCGCGGGACGCTGGGGTCAACGAGCTCGGTTCCGCCTACCGCGTCGGAGTGGAAGCACGATTCAAATGAGCGTCGACCTCCTCAGTCTCACACCGGAGGCGGCCCGAGCAACTCTCCAGGAATGGCTGGCAACGCGAGCGGAGCCTGCCTATCGCCTGCGCCAGCTACTGCCCCGGCTCTGGCAGCGTCCCGTTGCCGGCTGGAAGGATGCCACCGATCTCCCGGATCCGTTGCGTCGGGCGCTGGACGACGCGTTCCCGTTGCGCCGGCTCGCCCTCACGGCCCATCAGCAGTCGAGCGACGGCACGCAGAAGTTCCTGTGGGATCTCGGTGATGGTGAAGCGATCGAGTCCGTGCTCATTCCGGAAGGCACGCGCCGCACCCTGTGCATCTCTTCACAGGCGGGGTGCGCGCTGGGCTGCGTGTTCTGCGCCACCGGACGCATGGGATTTCGGCGCAATCTCGCGACCGGTGAGATCGCGGGTCAGGTCCGGGAGCTGGTGCTGCGTGATCCCGGCTTGAAGCCGACCAACGTCGTGTTCATGGGGATGGGCGAGCCGCTGCTCAACTGGGACGCGGTCGATACGACACTCACGGTTCTGAACAACCCGGAGGGATTCGGGATCGGCGCGCGGCACATCACGGTGTCGACGGTTGGCATTCTCCCCAGCCTCGCCAAGTTTGCGCAGCGGCCCGAGCAGTTCCGGCTCGCGGTATCGCTGCACGCGCCCGCTCCGGCGTTGCGCCGGGAGCTGATGCCGGTCGAGAAGAAATACGCGCTGCCGCAGCTGCTGGAGGCGTTGAAGCAGTTTCGGCGCCGGGTGACGCTCGAGTATGTGTTGATCGGTGGAAAAAACGATTCGCTGGAAGCAGCGGATCAGCTGGCGCAGATCGCGAAACCGCTCGAAGCGCTCGTGAATCTGCTGCCACTGCATCCCGGTGGCGCACCGGATTTGACGCCCAGTACGCGGGCCCACATGCTCGCGTTCGAACGGCGGCTGAAGCGGCGCGGCGTGGAGGCGGTGCTGCGGCGCAGCCGCGGCCTGGATATCAGCGCGGCTTGCGGCCAGCTACGGGTGGAAGTCGCGGGTCGAACGCGGCGGGACAAAGTCCGCGCCGAGCAGCACGCTCACATCGAGTAGCTTGCTGCTATCGAGGTCGATCTCAACCCTACCCAGCCCCAACGCCGTCCGTACCTGCTCCCCCACCTTGGCCGAGCCACGCCGTACGACGATGCGCGTCGAATCGAGCGTACCGGCATCGGCGTTCCCGTAATACACGACGTCGATCCCTTGACGCCGCAGCAGGCGCGTCCCCACGCGTGCATCTCGTGGGCGTCCATTCGCGTTCAGGACTTCGACCGTTATCGCAGAACCGCGGTCGCCCGGAATCGGTGGTGTGCGCGTGCCGTCGCCGCCACATGCGACGGCGCCCAGCAGCGCACCGACGCCGATCAGTCTCATGGCCGTCCGGCCGTTCGGCCGTCTGCCCCTCCGACCAGCTGATTCCAAAACGTGACGGTCGCGTCGGGCAGCGACCACCCGGAACGGATGATCCATTCGAGCCGGCGCCGGGCGACTTCCTCGAGCACGGCATCGCGTTCGTTCGGGACCCGGCGGGCGAGGTCGGCGCGATCGGGAAGCGTGCGCCCGGGCTCGAGGAAGTCCGCGAGATAGAGCATGCGGCCGACATCGTCCCACTCGGGGGAGCCGAAAGTGTGAAACCGCACCGCGTCGAGCACGCCACGGTCGCTCTCGCCGTCTGCGGCGGCACGGTCGGCGGCCGCGGGGCCGTGCGCCCTGGCATCGGGGAGCGGCGCATCCCGCAGCGCGTCGTGGAGCCAGCCGGCTCGCAGCCACCGCTCCCGCTCTCGGGGAGCCACTTCCATCATATCGGCCCAGCTGTTCAGCAGCGCCACGACGCGCTCGATGTGTGCCCGGCGTGCCGGCGTCACCACGGCCCAGGCCGGGAGGCTCACGGCGTGACTCGCGGGTCCGCGCCGATTCCCTCGCCGAGCACGACGTTGTCGAGCAGTCGCGTCTTGCCGACGCGCGCCGCGACCACCGCCACCGTCCGGGCCGTCACGCGCGTGACCGGCTGAAGCCCCTCATCGACCAGCGCACAGTACTCGGGGATCACGCCGGGTGCGTGCATCGCTTCGAGACCGGCGCGTTGGAGTTTGGCCGGGTCGGCTTCCCCCGCGCGCCAGGTTTGCTCGAGTGTGCGCAGCGCGCGCGCGAGCACCAATGCCGAGCGGCGCTCGTCGGGGTTCAGGTAGCGATTGCGTGAGGAGAGGGCGAGGCCGTCGAGCTCGCGCACCGTGGGCCCGATGTCGATCGTCACCGGGAAATCCAGATCCTGCACGAGCCGCCGGACGAGCATCGCCTGCTGGAAGTCCTTGCGGCCGAACACGGCGACATCGGGCTCGACGATGTGGAACAGCTTGGCGACGACGGTCAGCACTCCGGTGAAATGCCCCGGACGCGCCATGCCCTCGAGCGTGTCGGCCACCGACCCGGGGACGACGCGTGCCAGCAGCTCGTTGGGGTACATCGCCGCAGCCTCGGGCGCGAACAGACAATCGACGCCGCGCGCCTCCGCGAGGGCGCGATCGCGCGGCAGGTCGCGCGGGTAGCGCGCGAGGTCCTCATGCGGCCCGAATTGGAGTGGATTGACGAAGATGCTGACGACGACGCGCTCGGCGAGCTCACGCGCGCGATCCACGAGGCGCAAATGCCCTTCGTGGAGGTATCCCATGGTGGGAACGAAGCCGATGGTGTGGCGGCGAGAGCGCTCGACCCGGGACCAGGAGCGCATCTCGGAAATGGTGGTAAGCTCGCGCAACCTAGAACTCGCGCTTCTTCATCTCCGAAAAGAAGTCACGGCGCTCGATGTCATCGTCGGTCGATTCCGGCGGCAGCGTGGGGTCGTATCGTTTGCGCGCCTTCGGTTTCTGCTTTTCCGCTTTGGCCATGTTCTTCTTGATCAGCTTGGCCATGCGTTCGTCGTCAGTCTTCGACACAGCGGCCCTCCGGTCGGAATGAACAATTATCAATAATCAATGGTCAATTATCAATGTTCAGTGGTCATTGGTCATTGGTCATTGACCATTGGGCATTGATCATTTTCCGAAGGAATGCTCCGGGCCAGGATAGCGCCCCTCACGCACCTCGGCCGCGAACACGCGGGCCGCTTCCCGCACGTCTTCGGCGAGCGCGGCGTACTTCTTCACGAACTTGGCCGAGAACTGGTCGTTGAGCCCGAGCATGTCGTGCAACACGAGCACCTGGCCGTCACAGGCCGGACCGGCCCCGATGCCGATCGTCGGAATCGTGAGCGCTTTGGTGATTTGCGAGGCGAGTGGCGCCGGGACGAGCTCGAGCACCACGCCGAACGCGCCGGCGTCCTGCAATGCAGCCGCGTCGGCCTTGAGCCGCGCCGCGGTTGCGTCGTCCCGACCCTGCACGCGGTAGCCGCCCAGCGCGTGCACCGACTGTGGCGTGAGTCCGATGTGGCCCATCACCGGGATGCCCACGTCGACCAGGCGTCGAACCGTCGCGGCGATGGGCTGGCCCCCTTCGATCTTCACCGCGTGGCAGCCGGTTTCTTTCATCGCGCGGCCGCAGTTCTTGATCGCGTCCTCCGGCGAGATCTGGTAGCTCAGGAACGGCATGTCGCACACGACGAGCGCGCGTTCCGTGCCGCGCCGGACCATGGTCGTGTGATAGATCATCTGTTCGAGCGTGGCCGACAGGGTGGATGCAGCGCCGGCGAGCACCTGATTGAGCGAGTCCCCCACGAGCAGCACGTCCACGCCGCTCGCGTCGAGCAGGCGGGCGAACAGCGCGTCGTAGCACGTGAGCGCGACGATGCGTTCGCCCTTCTCCTTCATCTCGAGCAGGGTCCGCGTGGTGATGTCAGACATGCTCACCGTCCAGCTCGGCGATTTCGCGCTGCCAGAAATCGCGATTGGCCAGCTCGGGGTGTGGAATCAGCAGATCCGGTTCCCGCACGATGCGCGCTCCGTAGCGTACGATGTCGAGATCGAGGGTCCGCGGGCCCCAGCGCTCCCCCGCGCGGCGCTCCCTGCCCCGCTCCGCCTCGATCGCCCGACACTGCGCGAGCAGATCCGCCGGTGGGAGTCCTGTCTCGAGCAGCACCATTTGGTTCAAATACGGCCCCTGCGCAACTGGCCTCTCCCCCCCTCCCAGCGGGGCCGTCTCTTCCACACGCGACGCGGCGAGCAAACGCGTGTCGGGCAGCGCGCTCAAGCGCGCCCGCGCGTGCGCCAGATGGGCCTCCCGGTCGCCCACGTTGGACCCCAACGCGACGTAGGCTCGTTCGACAGCCACGCTGGAATGCTAAAAGGCCCGGATCGGCTACGCTACGTTGGCGAAGCCGCGCGTGAGATCGCGCAGCATTGTGGCCACTTGCTCGAGGTCACGCGTGGCGCGCTCGAGATTGGTCAGCCCCTCGGCTGCCTGGACGGCGCGGGTCGCCACGTCGTCGGCTTCGGCGCGATTCTGCCCCGCGATGCTCGCGACGGCGTTGATCCGCTCGCGCAGGCGCGCGAATGCCCGGCTCTGCTCGCCCGCCGCCGCCGTGATCCGTCCGGCGTGCGCGGTCGCCTCCGCCGTTGCCGCCACAATCGCGTCGAGCGCCTCGAGCGCCGCCGCGGAGAGCTCCTCGACACCGCCCACGTTCACCTGTCCCTTGCGCATCTGCTCGACGACTTCACCGACCTGGGTGTGGATGTCCTGCACCAACTCGCCCGCCTCCGCCGCCGCGCTCGCGCTTTGCTCGGCCAGGTGGCGCACCTCGTCCGCCACCACGGCAAAGCCCTTGCCATGTTTGCCCGCGCGCGCGGCCTCGATCGCCGCGTTCAGCGCCAGGAGGTTGGTCATCTCCGCCAGCTCGCGAATCGAGGCAATGAAGCCCGTGATGCGCCGGCTCATTTGCCCGAGCTGCTGCACTTTGCTCGAGCTCTCACCCACGAAGGCCTTGAGTGCCACCAGGCGCTCGATCGCCTCGCGAATCTGGGTGCGGTTGCGGCTCGCCACGTCGCTCGCGGCGGTGGACGCGCGCGCCGCGCCTGCGCCGTCGTCGGAGACGCGCCGCGATACCAGCGCGAGGCTCTCCGTCGCCTCGAGTCCCCCCGAGACCTCGCCTTCCTCGCGGCGCACGCCCTCCCGAATGACCCCGGTTGAGCTGGCGACGGCCGCGGCGGCGCCCTTCAGCGCCTGGGCAGTTTGCGCGATCGTGGCGAGCTGGCGCGTCATCCGGTCGACGGTTTCCACCAGCGGGCGGCGCAGGTCGGTGATGTGCACGGCCGTCGCGAGCTGATTGGCGAAGGTCGTGATGGTCAGGATGTCCTGGCGCCGGTAGCAGTGCTTCTTGTGATGCTCGAGCTCCAGCGTACCGATGACGTGATCGCCGAACTTGAGCGGAACGATCACCAGGCTCTGCACTTCGAGCGGCGCGTCCGCGATCCGCTTGTCCCGCGTCACGTCATCGATGACGACCGTCTCTCCGGTGTCGCCGACGGCCTGCCGCAGGGCGACGGTATCCGGCGACGGCTCGGCACGCGCCGCTCTCCCCCGCTCGGAGCGATGCGCGAGCGTCAGCTTCCCCTCGTGCAGGCGATAGATGCGGAAGTCGCCCCAGTCCACGAGCCGGTGGGCGAGGCGCTCGATCCGCTGGAAGGAATCCTGGAGGCTGATATTGGCGGCGATGACCGCCTCCATCGCGTGGATCTTATTCAACTCCTCGGCCGAGATCGCCTCTTCAATCATCTGCTTGAGCAGCAGGCCCAGGAACGTGAGGACGAGACCGACCAGGATCCAGGCGCCGAACGACGACCAGGCAACCACCGCACCGACGAAGATCGTCGCCGCCAGCAGCGTCGCGGCGTACGCGATCACTTCGTAGCGCACGATCATCAGCCGTTCCGCGGGCTCCAGCTTGGACCGGATGATGAGGCTGAAGTAGAAGAGCACGCGACCGAACAGGAAATACGCAAGCGCGTAGCCGGCGAGCGCCGGCAGCAGCTCGATCGCGACGATCGGCGCGGCATGCATGCCGAGCCAGGAGAGGCTCGTCGTGTACACCCCGAATGCCGCGACGATCGTGATGATCTCGCGGCCCAGATTGATCCAGGCGACGCGCAGCGGCTTGCGTTGCCAGAGTGAATCGGTGACCAGCGTCGCGCCCGCGACCGCCAGCGCCGTGGCCGGAATACCGACGAGCAGACTGCCGGCGATGCCGACGAGCGCCGTCTGGGTGAGATAGGAATACTTGCTGAGCGGTACGGCGAGGCCCCGGAACGCGATGGCGCTGCCGAGCAGCACGACGATTTCCGGGATCTGCCTGAGCCAGCGCGGGTCGGCGATGAGGACGGCGGCGAGGATGACGGTGCCGGCGTAGGCCAGCGCCTGGCTGTAGATGGTCACGAACCGGCTGATGCTCATCCGTGCACCGCCGTGGCGAGATCGCGCGCGAGTCGCTCCATCGCCGCCGCGCCATCCTTCGCCAGCACCTCGAGCAAGGCGCTGCCCACCACGACCCCGTCGGCGTGGCGCGCGGCCGCGGCCGCCTGGGCCGGCGTCCCGATTCCGAACCCCACCGCGACGGGCAGCCGGCTCACCGCACGCACCCGCCGCACCTGGGGTTCGAGGTCCGCCGGGACGCTGTCCCGGACTCCCGTCACGCCCAGGCGCGAGATCAGATAGACGAATCCGGTTGTGCCGCTCAGGGCGGCCGTCAGGCGTCGGTCATCGGTTGTCGGCGCGACCAGTCGAATCAAGTCGAGCTCGCTGTTCGTCACTGCCTGTTCCACCGCGGGGTCCGCGCCAGCCGGCAGGTCGGTGAGCAGCACGCCGGCGGCCCCTGCCGCGCTGGCGTCTCTGACGAAGCGATCCACCCCGTACGACAGCACGGGGTTGAGGTAGGTCATGATGATCACCGGCACCGCGAGCGCCGCGTCGCGCACCAGCGCCAGCACCCGCGGGACGGTCATCCCCTGTTCCAGCGCCGCTTGCGTGGTCCGCTGGATGGTCGGGCCGTCGGCGAGCGGATCGGAGAACGGGACGCCGACCTCGACGAAATCGGCGCCGGCCAGGGCGACACGGCGCAGCGCATCCAGTGAGCTCGCGTAGGTGGGGAAACCGGCGGTGAGGTATGGAATCAGCGCCCGGGTGGTGCCGAGCGCGCGCCACCGCTGTGCGATGGCGCTGGAACGCTCAGACAAAGTAGTCGCTGACGTTGATGCCGTATTTGACCGGGTCGGTGACCTTGACGATGGTGCGCGGGTAATTGCCGTTCGCGTCTTTCTCCGACAGATCCACGACCGTCCCGGGGTTGAGCAGCGCGCCATCGGGCGTCGTCACGAGCCGGACCACGGGCCGGTGCACGTGGGCGACGTCCGGATTCGCAGTGTGGACCAGGGCGACTTCATAGGTGTCGAGAATGACGCACGTCCCCACCGGATAGATCCCGATGAGATTGATGAACGCTTTCACCACGACGGGATCGTAGCCGCGGCGCGGGTTCTCCCACATTTCCTTGAGCACCGCGTCGGGCTGAATCGGCACCGTCTGGTAGATTCGCCGGCTCGTGGCGGCGTCGAAGCCGTCTGCGACGGCGATCACCTTCGAGTAGATCGACAGCAACCGGGGCCGAATGGACTTCGGATACCCCGTCAGGTCGATCTTCATGTGATGCTCGTACGCCACAACCATGCCCCGGTAGGGGATTTCCCCATACCCGCGCAGCCCGAAGAGCGTCAGCACGCCCAGCCACGGGTGCGCCTGCATGATGCGCCACTCTTCTTCGGAGAGCCCGCCTTCCTTATTGAGGACCTCCAGCGGCACGCGGGACTTGCCCACGTCATGGAAGAGCGCCGCCATGCCGACGTCGTACAGCTGGAGCTTGGTGAGCCCGAGCTTGCGCCCGAGCGCAACCGAGAAGATGCAGACGTTCACGGAGTGCGTGAAGGTGTACTCGTCGTAGTCGCGCAGCGTGGTCAGCCCTACGAGCGACGACTCGTTGTTGAGCACTTGATCGACGATGGCCTGCACCGCACGCTTGACCTTCTTCACGTTGGCGGTGCGGCCCATGCGAATCGAATTGATCACTTCCTTGGTGACCGCAACGGAACGGGCGTAGGTCCGCTTCGCGGCTTCCTTCTGACGCTCTTCTTCTTCGACGTCCTCCTCCTGCTCCAGCGGCGGCTCCAGGGAAATGAACGACACACCGCCGTCGACCATTTTTTGGGACAGCTCGAACAGCTTGTTGGGGTTGGCCTCCTTCGCGGCGTACGACAGCAACAGCGAGACGAAGACCTGCAGCTGCTTGCGGTCCACGCCCTCGTCGACGCGGACCGTCCCGATGCCGCATTGCTGGAGCAGGTTGAGGATGTGGGAGAACGAGGCGTAGTTGTCGAGGTCGAGCCGCAGCCGCGTCGAGTTGACGAAGATGAACTCGCCCTGGAGCCGGATTTCGAGCTCGCGCTCCACGTCGAGCAGCTGCTTGGTGGTGGCCGCGAGATCGTCGAGCGCCTTCTGCACCTGGGCGTTTTCGATGGGATAGAGCTTGAGTGAGCGGAACGCCGTATACAGCACGATCAGGAAATCGCGTCCGGCATGGCGGAGGAAACCGTCCGTGGTCTGGACGGTCTCCATTATCGACGGCCGTTTCCCGCCCGGCGTCGTCATGCGGGCGTGCTCCCCCCGCCCACTTCGCGGAGCGCGCGGTTCACGGCATTACGCACCAATGCTTCCTTGTCCTGGGTCACCTTTTGCAGCACGTCGCGCGCGGCCGGCGTGCGGATCTTGCCGAGGGCCATAGCCGCGCAGGCCCGGGTCTCCGGGTCTTCCTTGCGCGCGAGCAAGCCGCCCCTGGGCACGAGCATTTTTTCGAGCGTTGGAATGCCGCCCGCGCCGGCGAGCGATCCATACGCCTCGAAGAACGCCATCTTCTCCGTCAGATCGGCGTCCTTGAGCTTGGGGCCGATCACGGCGGCTTCGATGCGCGGAAACGCGTTGCGGTGCCCACGGGTGCCCAGAAATTTGACCGCGGTGATGCGCACGTCGCGCTCGCCGTCGTCGATCGCCTTCTCGAGCAGACGCGTCGCGCTTGGACTGCCGATCGTGGTGAGCGCTTCGACCACGGCGAGCTTGAGATCGCGCTCGCCGCGCTCCAGCAGCGGACCCATCCCCTCCGGCGCGCCGGGAAGCCTGAGCCGGCCCGCCAGCCGCACCATCTCGAGCTGGACTGCCGGATCGCTGCTCGCCAGCGCTTTGAGGACCTCGGCGGCGTGCGCCTGCGCGAGCCGCTCGGCGGCAGTCTGCACGAGGCTGCGGACGCGCTCGTTGCTCAACTTGGGCAGCCAGGACATCAGCGTGCCGAGCGCCTCGGAACGCAGCTCGCCGAACAGCTCGCTGAGCTCATCCTCGGTCGGGTGGCTCGCGGCTTCGTCCAGAGACTGGAGCAGCTGCGACAGCGCGTCGGGCTGCGACAGCCGGCCCGGCAGGCTTTCGAGGATCTGGCGATGCTCCGGGATCAGCTCGCGCGCGCGCTGCAGGATGACCTTGCACTCCCGCAGGATAAACGCGACCGACCGGAAGTCTCCGGCGCCCAGCAGATACGGGATGAAGTTCTCGACGATCGAGATGAGCTCGGCGCGCACCGTCCCGTACGTCTGCAGCTCGAGCAGGTCGAACAGCATCGCCAGCACGTTGCCGCGCAGGTCCTGCGCGTATTCGCGTTCTACCTCCTTATGGAGGTACTCGATCTCCTTGTCGTCGAGGAAGTACAACGTCGTATCGAAATCATCGACCGAGACGAGTCCCTCGCGCTTGGGTGGCGCCTCCTCTTCGACCTGGCGCCGGATCGTCGTGGCCTGGCCCGGGCCCGCGTCCCCACCCGGCGTGCCGCCGCCTCCCACATCCGGAATGGTGGTCTCCGACTTTTCGATCGGCACTGCGTTCTCACTGGCCAGCTCACGGAACGTGTACGAGATGAACTGAAAGTCTTCTGCCCACAGCAGCGTGAGCAGATCGTCCGGGGCATCGGCCTGCAGATTCTTCGCCTGGTGCAGCACCGCCAGAAAACGCACGATCTCGGCCTCTTCGACGCCGGGCTTGAACGTGAGCGAGCGGACGCCGTCCTTGAACAGCGTCCACGCGATGCTCTCGTGGCGCTGGTCCTGACTGTAGACGACGTTGTCTTCCCAGCGGATCTGGGTTTCGCCGACATCGAAGATGAGATCGTCGGTCGCCTGCCAGATCTGCCGGAAGGCGGTCCGGATGTTTTCGACGGCACGCTGGTAGACCGGATTGTTCGGCAGGTACAACTGCGTCGCTCGCATTCCCTTGCTGATGACTTGCATCAGCTCTTCGACTTGCGACGGCGGGAGCACCAGCTCCGGGACGGGCGACGTGGGGTTCGTCAGAGCGCTGCTCCAGTAAGCTCGGCGACCATCGCGACGTCCTTGTCGCCGCGGCCGCTCAGGTTAATGAGGAGAAGGTCGTCCGGGGTCCACCGGCCCTGCATGACCCACGCAATGGCATGCGCGCTTTCCAGCGCCGGTAGAATGCCTTCCAGGCGCGACAGGGCCGCGAATGCGTCCAGCGCCTCCCGGTCCGTCACGGCCTCATACAATACCCGCGCGGTGTCCTTCAGGTAAGCGTGCTCAGGGCCTACGCCGGGATAGTCGAGACCGGCGGACACGCTGTGCGCGGGCTGCACCTGGCCATCGGCGTCTTGCAGGAGGTAGCTCAGGCTGCCGTGAAAGACGCCGGGGCGTCCTTTCGCGAGGGTCGCGGCGTGCTTGTGACTGGTGACCCCTTCGCCGGCCGCTTCGACTCCGACGAGCCGGACTTCTTTGTCCTCGAGGAACGCCGTGAAGATGCCGAGCGCGTTGGAACCGCCGCCGACACACGCCACCACCACGCTGGGGAGACGCCCGAACCGCTCGCGACATTGCGCGCGGGCTTCCCGTCCGATCACGGATTGGAAATCGCGCACCAGGCGCGGAAACGGGTCCGGGCCGACGACGGAGCCGATGATGTAATGCGTCGTGGTGACGTTGGTGACCCAGTCGCGCAGCGCTTCGTTGGTGGCATCCTTCAGCGTGCGCGTGCCGGACGTGACGGGAACGACCGTCGCGCCCATCAACTCCATGCGGTAAACATTCAGACGCTGGCGGCGCATGTCTTCTTCGCCCATGTACACGACACACTCGAGACCGAACCGCGCGCACACCGTGGCGGTCGCCACACCATGCTGGCCCGCCCCGGTCTCGGCGATGATGCGCCGCTTGTGCATGCGTCGCGCGAGCAGCACCTGTCCCAGGGTGTTGTTGATCTTGTGCGCGCCCGTGTGATTGAGATCCTCACGCTTGAGAATCACCTGGGCTCCGACGTGCGCCGACAATCGGGGAACGGCGGTGATCGGCGTCGGCCGGCCCACGTAGTTCCGGAGCAAGTCATCGAGCTCCGCCCAGAACGCCGTGTCGGCGCGCGCTGTGTCGTACACGCCCGCCAGCTCCTCGAGCGCGTGCATCAGCGTTTCGGGAACATACCGGCCCCCGTAAGGACCGAACCGTCCGGTCTCGGTCGTCGTCATCGCCGCGGCCGTCGCTGCACTCCGGTCAAGGCTCGTACCGCCTGCTCGGGATCGTCGTGGCGAGCCACGCTGGTCCCGACCAGGACGAAATCGGCGCCGGCACCGGCCAGTCGCTCGACATCGTCCCGCGTTTGAACGCCGCTCTCTGCGACGAGCGTGACGCCCGGGGGCACCCGGTGCATGACCTCCACGGCACGGTCGGGATTCAGCTCGAGCGTGTCCAAGTCTCGGGCGTTGACGCCGAGCACCTCCGGATCGGCCGCAAACGCCGCATCGAGCTCGCCGGCGGCGTGCACTTCGATCAGCGGCGTCATGCTCAGCTCCCGGATGGCGGCCGCCAACTCCTGCAGTTGCCGTCGCTCCAGGATTCGCGCGATGAGCAGCACCGCGCTCGCACCGGCAATTCGGGCTTCGAGAACCTGGGTCGGATGAATGATGAAATCCTTTCGCAACACGGGCACGGACACCGCCGCCGCCACTTGTCGCAGGTCTTCGATCGACCCTCCAAAGTGGCGCTGCTCGGTCAGAACTGACACCGCCACGGCTCCGCCCCGTTCGTAGCTCCGGGCGGAGGTGACCGGATCGAGGTCCGGACGGATCGCTCCCTGGGAAGGTGAGCGCCGTTTGACCTCGGCGATCACGCCCACCAGCGTCCCGGGGGTGTGCAGGAATGGCTTGGCTGCCGGCGCCTTGCCAACCAACTGGGCGAACCCGGCACCCTTTCTTTCAAGATGGGAGACGCGGGTTCGCGTTTCGGCCAGTATTGAGGCTAGCGTCGGCATCCTTGCGTTCGGTCGTTGTTCGGGTAGATTAGTGCTTCGGTATATCTTCGGGAGCCAAAATGCCGGTTACGCGACGCCAGCGCGAGATCCTGGATTTCATCGGGAAACAGCTCGAGGAGAAGGGCTACGCCCCCTCCTTCGAGGAGATCGCCCGCCAATTCGGGTTCCAGTCGCTGGCAACGGTTCACGAGCACCTCACCAATCTCGAGCGCAAAGGCTACATCCGCCGCACGCATAACGAGAGCCGCGCGATCGAAGTCGTCCCGCCCAAGGGGCAGACCGGCGCGACCGAACTCCCGCTCCTGGGTCTCGTCGCCGCCGGCCATCCGATCGAAGCCGTCAGCAGTGATGAGACGATCGCCGTTCCCGATGAGCTCCTGCCCCGACGCGGCCGCAGTTACGTGCTGAAGGTCCGCGGTGATTCCATGATCGATGAGCACATCAAGGACGGCGACTACGTCGTCGTTCAGGAGCGCAACCAGGCCGACCCCGGGCAGACCGTCATCGCACTGGTCCACGGCGAGGGTGCCACCGTGAAGCGCTTTTTCCGCGAGCCGGGCGGCTGGATCAGGCTGCAGCCGGCCAACGACACGGTCCAGCCCCTGCGCCTGAATGAGCGCGACGTCATCGTCCAGGGCGTCGTCGTCGGCGTCATCCGGAAATACTAGCGGTCGCTTTACGCAGCCGGTCGAGTGCGGCACGCGCCGCCCCCGACGCCACCACCTCACGCGCCCGCCCGATGCCCTCGGCGAGCGAGCTCGCAATCCCCGCCACGTAGATCGCCGCGCCGGCGTTCAGGAGTACCGCGGCCAGACCTACCGGATCGGCGGCACCGTTGCCGAGAATCCGCTCCAGTCGTTCCGCGTTCGCCGCCGGCTCCCCGCCCTGCAACGATGTCACATCGTCGATCCCGAGGCGAAACCGCGTGGGATCGATTTCCCACTTGCGCACGGCGCCGTCTCGCACCTCCCAGACGTCCGTGATCCCGTGGGGCGAGATCTCGTCCATGCCGACGCGGCCGTTCACCACCAGCGCGTGTTCGGCGCCCAGCCGCACGAGCGCGTCGGCCACGATCGCGGCGCGATCGGATTCGGCCACGCCAATCACCTGCCGCGTCACGCCCGCCGGATTCGCGAGCGGGCCGACGAGGTTCATGAGCGTGGGTGTGCCGAGCTCGCGGCGCACCGGGCCCACGTGCTTCATCGCAGGGTGAAAATTGGGCGCAAACAGGAACACGATGCGCGCCTCGTTCAGCACGCGCGTGGCGTTGTTCGCGTCCAGCACGATCCGCACGCCGAGGGCCTCGAGTACGTCCGCTGAGCCGCAGCGCGATGTGTACGACCGGTTGCCGTGCTTGGGGACCACCGCGCCCGCCCCGGCAGCCACGAACGCCGCCACCGTCGAGATGTTGAACGTGGACACGGCACCGCCGCCGGTGCCGCATGTGTCCACGAGATGCGGGTGCGTTGCCGCGACGCGAACCATCGCGTTGCGCAGCGCGCGCGCGGCGCCGGCCAGCTCATCGGCGGTTTCGCCTTTGGCGCGCAGCCCCATGAGCAGTCCGCCGATCTGTCCCGGCGTCGCTTCACCGCTCATCACGATCCCGAACACGTCGGCCGTCTGGCCTTCGGACAGCGACTGCCGATTGGCGAGTGCGATGAGTGCGCGGCGCAGCGGCGACACGTCCATGAGGGGTTAAGGCTATCACCCTTGTCAAATAGTGACAACGAGTTGCATCTTTCCTCCCGTGACAAGCCGCCCCTTTCTCGCGGTGATCCAGTACGACGGGGGTGGCTTCGCAGGGTGGCAGCGGCAGCCGGAAGATCGCACGGTCCAGGCGGAGTTCGAAGCGGTCCTGGAGCGCTTGATGGGACGGCGCACGGCGGCGACCGGAGCGGGGCGAACCGATACCGGAGTCCACGCCCTCGGACAGGGAGTCAGCTTCCAGGGCAGCGAGCGCTGGGTGTCGCACCCAGCGGACTTGCGCCGCGCGTTGAACGCCCTGCTGCCGCGGGAGATCTGGGTAGAGCGGGTGCATCTGATGCGACCCGGCTTCGACGCACGACGCAGCGCCACGGCACGGCGCTACCGGTACCTGATCGGGACCGATGAGGCGGCCGCATCGCCGTTTCGCCGCCCGTATGAATGGGCGCTCGGACAAGCGCTCGATGTGCGCGTGTTGGGAAGTGCCGCGGCGGCACTCCTGGGAGAGCACAGTTTTCGCGGCCTGGCTGCGGCCGGCGCGAACACAACCCATTACCAATGCCGCGTGGCGCTAGCAGAATGGGCGCCGCGAGCGGACGGGGTGGGGCTGATGTTCACGGTCGAGGCCGATCGGTTTCTGCATCACATGGTGCGGTTCATCGTGGGCACCATGGTCGATATCGCCCTCGGCCGGCGCCCGCCGGCAGATTTCCTCCATCTGCTCGCTGCTGAGAACAATCTGGCGGCCAGTCCGCCCGCCCCGCCTCAAGGCCTGTATCTGGAAGCGGTGCGCTACCCATCGGAACTCTTTGCCGAGGAGTCTACGCCATGAAGTTTTTCCTCGACACCGCAAGTCTCAAAGACATCAGCTGGGCCGCACAAGCCGGGCTGATCGACGGCATTACGACCAATCCTTCGCTCTTATCCAAACAGGCGGGCGATCTCGATCCGCGGGATGTCCTGAAGGAAATCTGCTCGCTGGTCGAAGGACCCGTCTCGGCCGAAGTGGTCGCCCTGGACGCGGATGGGATGGTGAAGGAAGGCAAAGAGCTCGCCAGGATCGCCGAGAACATCGTCGTGAAGATCCCGATGATGGAAGCGGGCATGGTGGCGGTCCGGCGGCTCGCGTCCGACGGCATTCGTACCAACGTGACGCTGTGCTTCTCGAGCGTGCAGTGTCTGATCGCCGCGAAGGCCGGCGCGTCGTACGTGAGTCCGTTCATCGGCCGGCTCGACGACGTGGGCCAGGAAGGGATGGACGTCATTCGCGAGGCCCGCGCGATCTTCGACAACTACAACATCGCGACCGAGATCCTGGCCGCGTCGATCCGCCATCCGCGGCATGTCGTGGAAGCAGCGATGATCGGCGCCGATGTGGCCACGCTGCCGCCCGAGGTCTTGAAGAAGCTGCTGCTGCATCCGCTCACCGACCGGGGGCTCGAGCAGTTCCTCGCCGACTGGAATAAGCTCGTCGCGCGAGCCAAGGCCGCGGTTTGACCTGGGTCTCCCCGCTCTCCGCGCGCTACGCCTCGCCCGCGATGCAGGCGCTCTGGGGCGAGCGCCGTCGCATTGGTTTGTGGCGACGGTTATGGCTTGCGCTGATGGAAGGGGAGAAGGAGTTGGGAGTCGGGATTTCGGATGAGGCGGTGCGTCAGCTTCGCGCGCATCTCGACGACGCCGACCTCGACAAGGCGGCCGATTACGAGCGCCGGCTGCGTCACGACGTGATGGCCCACATCCACCACCTCGGCGACCAAGCGCCGGCGGCGCGTCCCTTCATTCATCTTGGCGCCACGAGCGCGTATGTCACCGACAACGCGGATCTGGTGTTGATGCGCGAAGGGATGCAGCTGCTGCTGGGACGGATCGGCGCCGTCCTGATCGCCATGGGCACAGTCGCGCGCCGCTATCGCGCCCTCCCCTGTCTCGCGTACACCCACTTCCAGCAAGCCCAGCTCACCACGGTCGGCAAGCGCGTGACGATGTGGATGCAGGATTTCGCGCTCGATGCCGAAGAGCTGCTGCACCGGATCGGGACGCTGCGGTTCCGCGGCGTGAAAGGGACGACCGGCACTCAGGCGAGCTTCCTCGAGCTGTTCGAGGGCGATCATGCGAAGGTCGCCGACCTCGACACCCGCGTATCTCGCGCGCTGGGATTCGAGCAGGTGCTGCCGATCACGGGCCAGACCTACACGCGCAAGCTCGACGGGCAGGTCCTCGCCGTCTTGTCGGGCATCGCGCAGTCGGCGTCGAAGTTCGCGACGGATCTCCGGCTGCTGCAACACGAGGGAGAGTTGCTCGAGCCGTTCGAGAGCGAGCAGGTCGGCTCTTCGGCCATGCCCTACAAGCGCAATCCGATGCGCGCCGAACGGATGACCAGCCTGGCGCGCTTTGTGATCGAACTCGAGGGGAACGCCTGGCACACGGCCGCGGCTCAGTGGCTCGAGCGTACCCTCGACGACAGTGCGAACCGCCGCCTGGTCATTCCCGAAGCCTTCCTGGCGACCGACGCGATTCTGGTGCTGGCCACGAACGTCGCGGCGGGCATCGAGGTCCGCGAGACGACGATCGCCGAGCATATTGGCCGCGCGATGCCCTTCCTGGCCACCGAGCGCCTGCTGATGCGCGGCGTCAAGGCGGGTGGGGATCGCCAGCAGCTGCACGAAGTGATTCGCGGCCAGAGCCTCGAGGGCTCGGAGAATCTGCTCGATCGACTCGCGCAGACTCCTGAGTTCAAACGCTTGGGCGTACGCGCCACGGCGGAGGAGCTCGATCCCGGCGCGTACGTGGGCCGGGCGCCGCAGCAGGTCGACGATTTTCTCGATCGGGTCCTGCCGGACCTGATGCGTTCTATCAAGGCAGCCGCGCCCGCGGCGGCCGCAGCGGAGGTTCAGGTATGACCGGAGCCGTTCTCGTCCAAAGCAAGCTCCCCCTCCCCCTCTTGCGGCGCGGGAAAGTGCGCGAGGTCTACGAAGTCGACGACGCGACCCTGCTCCTGGTCGCGAGCGACCGGGTCAGCGCCTTCGATGTCGTGATGCACGAAGCGGTCCCCCACAAGGGGGCCGTGCTGACGCAGCTGAGCGCGTTCTGGTTCGCGCGTTTGCAGGCGGTCATGCCGCACCACCTCCTTACAGCCGACGCGGCTGAGATCGTTCGGCGCGTGCCCGCGCTCGCTCCGCACCAGGGCGAGCTGCATGGGCGCGCGATGCTGAGTCGCCGGGCCGTCACCGTGCCGTTCGAGTGCGTGGTCCGGGGTTACATCTCCGGCTCCGCCTGGGCCGAATACAAACGATCCGGCACGCTCGCGGGGGAGCCCATGCCCAAGGGGCTCGTCGAAAGCGCGCGGCTCGATCCTCCGATCTTTTCGCCCGCCACGAAGGCCGAGCAGGGCCACGACGAGAACGTCACGTTCGATCATGTCGCCGCGGCGCTGGGCCGCGCGCCCGCGGAGCGGCTGCGGGACGCTAGCCTCGCCCTCTACTCGGCCGGCCGCGAGTATGCGGCGGGACGCGGGATCATCATCGCCGACACGAAATTCGAGTTCGGGACGACGACGCAAGGCGAGTTGATCGTGATCGACGAGATCCTGACTCCCGACTCCTCGCGGTTTTGGCCCGCCGATCGCTACCAGCCGGGCCGCGGCCAGCCGAGCTTCGACAAGCAGCCCCTGCGCGACTACCTGGCCGATCTGAAGAAGCAGGGGAAGTGGAACGGCGAAGCGCCTCCCCCTCCCCTGCCCGACGACGTGGTCGAGGCGACGAGTGCGCGTTATCGCGACGCCTATCGCCGGATCACGGGAAAAGAGCTGGAGTGAGGATTGCGCCCGA
>JBLNGI010000319.1:0-3991 GCA_050264615.1 Gemmatimonadota bacterium | reverse complement strand
CGAGCCTTGCCTCATATCGCGCAAACGCCTTCAGCGCGCCGCTCCGATCACTCGCCCACGCCCGCGCCTCCATGATCCCGCGAATCGCCTCCTCGGCGAGCGGATCAACATCCTGCAAGCGTTCAGCGTGTCGTTGCACGGTAGGGAAGTCACCGATGCGACGCGCGGCATCCATCTGACGCACCAGGCAGTCGCGGATCTGCGGGATCAGGCGCGCACGATACTCGTCCTTCCAATCCTCGAACGGACGAGCTGACTCAATCTGAAGGGCATCGAGAAATGGCCCATCGATCGACACTTCGTTGGAACCCAGGTGAGTCACGTCGACGTCGATCCAGCCAGCCGCGAGGCCGACGGTCGACCGGCGTAGGACGACGGCTTCACGCGCAATTTTGGCCTTGATGACCGACAGTCCTTGCGCCAGAGAATGGTTCGCGAGCTTGGGGGCGGCGGTGGGCCACAACAAGTCAGCGAGATAGTCACGGGTGAACTGCTTGCCGGGCTCTAGGGCGAGCCGGACGAGAAGAGCTAGATGCTTGCGCGTACGAAACCCGACTTGCTCGCCGGCCGCGGTGAACAAGGCGGGAGTCCCAAGGCAGTGCAACCGAAAAGCGTGAGTCACATACGTGCGCGTTTTCTTGATCCGCCCTAGAGATAAGGGCAGCAAATCAACCAACTGTCAACACGTTGTGATGTAAGGCATTGCCTACTGCGGGGAGATGTTTTCAGAGCGGCTATCAACAACCTGCTGTTCTAGCTGCGCGGCGACGCAAGAGAGAAGGGGTTAGGGGGTCATTGTTGAACCTCAAACGGTGCTGAGACTCGCACCGATTCGTCCAGAATCGTCCGACCATTCGGATCCGCCGCGACCTCGAAGATGAACCGATACACGCCCACTTGCCGTCCCACATAGGCAAAACTCATCGGGTAGGCCCGCAATGTGTCGCCCGCGGCAAGCGGGAAGCTGATCCCGACGCCATCCACCGCAAACCACGGCTGCGGCTCGGACCAGGCGCCGGCCTCGAACCGCTGCACGGCGACATACTCGTTCATCGGCAGGTAAACCTCACGCACGCCGCGGTTGACGAGGATGGGCTGCGCCGTCTGATCGGCGCTCAGCGAGTACACGGGCTTATCAGTGGTCACGGAGAGCTCGATACCGGCTGGAGCGGCGGGCTCGGGCTCGCCACACGCGGGCGCCAGGGCGCAGGCGAGGAGTAAGGATCCAGTCATCAGGAGCGACGGCCGCATGACCTACAATACCCTCGCGCCTCCGGCTGCCGTCACCACTTCAGGGCTTCGCGCGATCCATCCCCGGCAGGCAAATCGGGCAGGGGCCCATCCGCGGCTCTTTCCCGTAGGAGACGGTCACAGGGCCGAGCGTCACGGCCGTATCGCTGAGGGTCACCGTCAGCGTCATGGTCCCGTGCAACACTCGGCCGCTGAATCGCGCTGGATGCATGATTCCCAGGTCCACGGGATGCGCGGTGATGTTCTGCTCTCCTGGCACGTTAAAAAAGCCGGCGGGATCGGGGATGATGGATTGATGCACCTGACCATACGTGCACCCGATATGCACGTGCGCGCTCGTGTCATCCGCAATCACCGCCGCGTTCTCCCCGCCCCACGTGCCCAGCACCACCCCGTCCAGCAGACCCATGGGACGCCCATCGCAGGGCCCCAACCCGGCCGCCAACACGACCGCGAATAGCGCCGCGGGCCTCGTCCGCATCAGCCGCACAGGATGAAACTCTCGATCCAGGGAGCGCTGAACGCCGTAGTGACGTTGCGCGACGGGAACCGCAGGTCCACGCTGCCCTCGACCCGTTCCTGCGCCACCACCCGAGTGATGCGCACCGTGCCCGAAGTCGCCTCCTCCTGCTGGCCCGATCCGGTGACGTAGACCGCGCTCACGTTGCCCAGGTTGGTCCTCACAACCCACGTCGTCCCGGCAAGTCCACTGGCTGGGCGTTGAATCACGACGCTGACGTACGGGTTGGACGGCTGCAGCCCGTCGATCGGATCGCGCGCCAGCAGCACCGCCGTCGCCGGCCCGTCCGCCGGGCCGCACAGGAACGTCGACACGGCATGGGTGAAGTCGGCCGTGGGTGGATTCACCGGGCCGCTCAGATTGCAATTCGCGGTATTGCCCGACAGTAACACGAACGACGCGAGCACAACGGGATTGCGCATACCCTAATCTACCCTTCCAGCCCTCACTTTCGTCACGTCAGGAGCGCAACCAATCAGCGAGGACCCTCGTCCAACCTGCATGCGAACCCTCCTGACTCTCCTCGCCCTCACGGTTGCCGCTCCCTGCGGCGCCCAAAGCCCCGCCAGCCCCGCCAGCCCCGCCACCCCACAAGATCGTCTCTGGGACGCCGCCGAGCGCGGCGTGCGGCCTAAGAACTAGGCTTAGCGCCGCCCTTCGACCTGCTCGAAAAATCCCGCGATTTCGCGCGCGAGCAGCAGCGGCTCCTCCACTGGTGCGAAATGCCCGCCCGCCGGCATCGGCGTCCAGCGGCGCACGTTGTAGAGCCGTTCGACCCACTCGCGCGGCGGCAGTCCCTCATTCACAAAATTGCCGGCGAACAGCGCGACGCCCGTCGGGACGTGAACGAGCTCCCGGGGTCCGAGCGTGACCCGGAAACGCGGGTTGTCGTTGTCGAAGTAGTCCCGCATCGATGAGGTGATCGTCTGCGTGACCCAATAGAGCGTCACCGTCGTGAGCAGGAAGTCGCGCGAGAAGCGCTCGTCGAGATTGCCGCGCGAGTCGGCCCACGAGCGCCACTTCTCCAGAATCCAGGCGGCGAGCCCGGCCGGTGAGTCGTTCAGGCCGTAGCCGAGCGTCTGGGGCTTGGTGGACTGGATCGCCTTGTAGCCGTACTCCGCCTGCCAGAATGCGTCGTTCTGCTCGCGGTAGGCGCGCTCCGCCTCGGACAGCGGTCGGGCCCCCCCCTCGGGTCCCGTGTAAGGACTGACTTCCAGGTTGCTCAAGTGCACGCCGATCATCGGCGTGGGATCGGCCAATGCCATGAACGTCGCCACACCGGCCCCGAAGTCGCCGCCCTGCGCGCCATAGCGCTCGTACCCCAGGCCACGCATGAGCCGGTGCCACATCCCGGCGACGTACTGGTAATTCACACCCTGGCGTGCAGGGCGCTGAGAGAACGCGTACCCGGGCAGGGAAGGGATGACGACATCAAAGGGGGGACCGTCGATGCCGTGCGCGCCGGGATCGGTCAGCAGTGGCACCAGCGGCAGCAGCTCGGCAAACGTGCTGGGCCAGCCGTGCGTGAGGATCAGCGGGATACCGTGCCCGTCTTTGGCCCGCTCGTGAACAAAATGAATGCGCACGTCGTCGAGCTCGGCATGGAACTGGTTGGCGGCGTTGAGTCGGCGCTCTTGGGCGCGCCAATCGAACTCGTCGGCCCAGTAGGCGAGCAGGCGTCTCAGGTACGCGAGGTCCATTCCTTGATCCCACGCGGCGCCGGGCGCTGGATCGGGCCAGCGCGTGTTGCGGATGCGCGTGCGCAGGTCGGCCAGGACCTCGTCCGCGACGCGGATCGAAAACGGCGTGAGGCGCAATGGGGATGACATGGTGTTGCGAGCATAACGTGGGGGTCGCTGGGCCGGTTCACTAGCACGCCGTGGACCTACGTTTCGTCACCGCACCCGCACAGTCCGATATCGCGTCGTCACATCAGTCAAGCAATCCCCTCCTTAGACTGACTGTCGGATCGCGTCTTAATCAGCGCGAGCGCTCCCGCATGCGTCGCGGCGGCGGCGGCGTGGGGATGGGAATAGGCCGATCGATCTGCGTCTTCAGCACGATCGTGGTTTCCGTTCCCTCGATGCCGGGGATCTGGCGCAGCCGGTCGGTGAGCTCCAACAGGTCGGCTGTCGCGGCCACTCGTACTTTGAGCACGAGGCTCAATCGGCCCGCGACGGAATGGCACTCCTCGATGGCCGGTATCTTCTCGAGTTCAGC
>JBLNGI010000318.1:0-13325 GCA_050264615.1 Gemmatimonadota bacterium | reverse complement strand
GCGTCGGGGCCAAAGCGCTCGTAAAACGGCACGATGGTTTCGATGTCGCCGCGCGAGCGAAACGGGTAGCGCCAGTCCGGGACCGACGCCTGCCGGCGCAGCTCGGGTGCGTTGTAGATCTCGCCGTTGCACACCATCCACACGGTGCCGTCGGGACTCTGGAAGGGCTGATCGCCCGTCGTGAGATCCATGATCGCGAGGCGGCAGGCACCAATGCGGGCCCGCACGTGGCCCACGATGCACTCTCCATCGGGACCGCGATGGCGCAACGCGGCCGCCATCCGGGGGAGTACATCGGGATGGCGCAGCGCCGCGGCGCCGCGCGCTATCGCGCCGAAGATGCCGCACATGGTCCGTACGCCGCATACCGGCCCGCGACGGCCAGCAACGGCATGAGCGAATCGAGCACCGCGCGCACGCGCTCGTCACCGGTGCGCGTCACGAACGCCGTCGGCGTCGCGCATGCGTGCAGACGCTCGCGCCAGGAGTCGGCGGGCTGCAGTGGGGATCCCGGGACGGCGCGGAACTTCTCGTGGTAGTCGGCAATGAAGTTGCTCGTCAACTCGCGGCCGGTTTCGGTCGCGACCGGCACGGTACGTCGCAAGTAGAAGGGAAGCGATGGCGGGAATGCGGACACTCCCACCACATCGACCGCGCCCACATTGGTGATCACACTGGCCAGCGTTCTCGCCGAACGGTCATCGCCCACGGCATCCAGCAGGCGGCCCGCAACGAGGGGGACGATCATGATCGGGAGCGCATAGCCCATCACGACCAGCGCCGGCCGAGGACTGCCGGCGCGTGCTCCGGACCAAACCATGAGCGCCGAAGCAAGCACCGCGAGGCCCAGCGCGAGCGCGGTGGGCGGGATCGCGGTCCGCTGGGCGGGCGTCAGACTGATGGGCGCCGGCAACCACAGCGTCAACGAGACGAGTGCCAGACCAGCCAGAGCCGCGATGGGGACGTAGGCGCGCCGTCCCGCGCCGATGCCGCCGTCGAGCTCGTGACCGGCGTGCCGGCTGAGAACGCGCGCGGCGGCCAGCGCGAACGGCGGCATCAACGGCAGCACGTACTGCGGCAACTTGGACTGATTCAGCGTGAAAAAGAGCAGCGGGCCGAGCACCCAGCAGATCAGCAAGATTGTTTCCTGGGCCTCGGCATTGACCCGGCGCGCGAGCCATGCCCACCGCCAGTTCTTCCACCGCGCCAGTGCCGGCACGATCCACGGAAACGCCGCCACCGGCACGATCGGCAGGTAGTACCAGAACGGTGCGGTGCGATGAAAGCGCGTCGTCGTCACGCGCTCGAACGTCTCCCGCACGAAGACGTAATGGGGAAACTCCGGGATCCGCAGCGAAATCGCGATAAACCACGGCAGGGCGACGAGCGCGAACATCCCGAGCCCGGCGAGCGGGAACAGGCGCCGGAGCGGCCGGCCCGAGAGCAGCGCATACGGGATCAAGGTCGCGAGCGGGATCAGGATCGCCACCGGTCCCTTGGTGATCGCGCCGAGCCCGATCGCGGCCCACGCGAGCACCGGCCGGTCATCCCAGAAGGCCAGAATCGCGAGCGTGGTGCAGAACGCGAGGGCGCTGTCGAAGATTGTCGTGCGCGCATACGCGAGCACCAGCGGCATCGTGGCCAGCGCGACGGCCGCGAGCCACGCGGCGTCGCGGCCCCAGCGGCGCCGCGCGAACCAGATCACGACGACGAACGTGGCGATGGTAAACAGATATGCGGGGAGGCGGGCGGCAGTCTCGGTCGGGCCGAGCAGTTCCATCACGGCCGCGGCGGCGGCGAAATAGACGACGGGTTTGTCGAGATAGGGCAGGCCATCGAGCTGCGGCAGGATATAGTCGTTGGTCTGCGCCATCTCGCGCGCGACTTCGGCATTGCGCCCCTCGTCGGGGTCGAGGAGCGGATACCCGCCGAGATCGAATCCCAGCGCCAGGACCGCGGCGAGCAGCAGCGCCGGCCACCGCACATACGAGCCGAGTGGCAGGAGTTGGGAGTTAGGAACCGGGAGCCTGGGAGCGAGGTGGCGGCACCGGCGCCGTGGGCATTTGCGAAACGGTGATCGGCACCGTGGCTTTGCGCTCGCCGTCCACCGTGATCTCGAAGCGATACTGCCCGGCGTGCGGGAATGGCACGTCGAACACCAACACCGCGGCCGCTTCGATCTCGGTGATGCCGGCGGGCGGTTCGGCGAAGTTCACCGTGCCCGATCCGCCCAGCAGCTCGGTCTCCGCCTCATCCATCAACTTGATCTGCACCTGATGCTCGCCCACTTCGGTCCGCTTGCCCTTGAGACGCAGCACCAGGTGCAGGCGCGGATGCATCGCCGGAAACTGTGGAACCCAGATGTGCTGAAAGATGCCCAGCACCGACATCTTGCCGGACTGATCGACCAGCGCGTAATCGGCGACCACCGCGAAGTCGAGATGCATTATTTCTTCGAGACCGGCACCGAGTACTTGTACTTGTCCCACGCGAACGTGAGCGCGGCCGGCTCGATCGCGATCGTGAACGTTTCGACCGGGGTCGCGAGCGTCTCGACCTTCGCATCTACCTGCACGAGGTCTTGCGCGGGATCGTACGAGGCGGCTCCGGCGCCCCACTGACCGGTCTGCTTGTTAATGATCAGCTTCCAGCCACGTTGGGACGGCAGGGTCCACAGCGTGTACTTGCCTGCCGGGACCGTCGCGCCGCCGATGACGAGATCGACCGGGGTATTGAACTGCGTCGCCGCGTTGGCGCCGGTGCGCCACACCTTGTCCCAGGGCTCGAGCGCGCCGAAGATCTCCCGCCCGCGCCGCGACGGCCGGCTGTAGTCGATCCACACGTCCGCGCCGCCGACCGTGCCTCGCGCGGTGTCGCGCGGGGAGAGCTGGCCCAAAGGACGATTCGCGAACATCGGCCCGGCCTGCGCCATCGGCACGGAGGGTACGCGCTGCACGTCGACCTGTACCGTGCTGCCCTTGCCGGTGAGCCACGTGAGACGGCCCTGCCGGTCCAGCACGAACGTGAACGGTCCGAGACCGGCGAGCTGCCCGCCGCTGAACATCAGTCGCAGCGTGTCGCCGCCCAGCTTCTTCACGTAGCCGTCGCTGGTCCGATCCGACGAGCCGAGGGCCGTAAACGCCATGCTGTCCCTGCCACTCGCGCGCGCCTGCCGGCCGAAGTGCTCCATCAACCCGTAGACGTGAATCGTGTAGGGATACGTCCCCGGAGGCACCGCGATCCGCTGGGTGACGGTGCTGTCGCCGCGCGGTGAGACGATGACGGCGCTGTCCCCCCGGAATTCGACCGTCAGCTTCGTCTCCGCCGGCCCGGGTCCACCCCCGATGTTGTGGGTGATCAGCTCCGAGCGCCGGATCGTCCCATCGGCGTTCAAGTCATTGATGTAAATGCGATGCAGGCTGCGCGGTGAGCGGATCACGTACTCACCCCGGAGTTGCGTCCGGGTGCGCGTGTATTGCTCGAGCGAGAGCGTGTCGTTGCCGATCCGGACGACGAACGCGCCCCCCCCGGAGTCCTGCACGGCTACGGTCAATGCCAAAAACAACGCGATCACAACTCCTCCGAGTTACGAGACACGAATCGACTTGATCTCGTCGTTGCCTCTGATGGCATTGACGATGTCCATTCCCTTGGTCACCTGCCCGAACACCGTGTGGACGCCGTCGAGGTGCCGTTGCGGTGCGTGACAGATGAAGAACTGGCTCCCGCCCGTGTCCTTGCCCGCATGCGCCATGGACAGCGTCCCGGCGACGTGCTTATGCGTGTTCTTCTGTGTCTCGCACTTGATCGTGTATCCCGGCCCGCCCGTGCCCACCGGCCCTTTGCCGGTTTTCGAGTACGGATCGCCGCCTTGAATCATGAAATTCGGGATCACCCGATGGAATTTCGTGCCGTCGTAGAAGTTGGAGTTGGCGAGCTTTTCAAAGTTGGTCACGGTTCCCGGAACCTCATCGGCGAACAGCTCGAGCTCGATGGTGCCCTTCGCCGTTTCAATCACTGCCTTCTTGTTGGGCATCTACATCCCCACGTTGAGGTCCTAGGAATGTCGCCTGGGCGTCTCCCTGCGCCAAGAGCGCGCTCAATTGCTCGGGCGTCGCCACCGGCAACGAGCACGTGGTCCCGACGCACACGGTCGCCGCGGGCGCGGCGGCGATTTTCCTCACGACCACTTTGCGAGGCCGATACGTCTGCAGCGCGAGCAGATGCATGGCGCATGCAGGCCCATCCCCGCGCGGCCCGGCCACCTCGATGCGGGTCACCGGATGCACCGCCCAATCGACCGCCCGCACCAGGGTCGCGCCGTACAGCGACAATTCGCGCGCGTTGCCGGCGAAGGCGCCGAGCTGGCGGTCGAGCGCCTCGCGCCAGCGCTTTTCGTCGGTGAGTGCCCAGAGTCGTGCGAGCACGAGCGCGGCCACGCCATTAGGCGAAGGCGTCGGCGCGTCCTGTACCGGCTTAGCGCGGGTCGCGAGGTACGCCGTTCCACTGGCGGCTGCGATGTCGAAATAGCCCCCCGACGGATCAGCGTGCGCCTGGTCGCAGTAGGTCATAACGGCAATCGTGCGCTCGAGCCACTGCTGCTCGCCGGTCGCCTCGTACGCATCGAGGAATGCCGCAGCGGCCTGCACGTTGTCGTCGAGCATGCCGCGCGGTTCCGGCCGCCCGAGGACATGTGACATCCCACTCCCCACATCCCACGCCTTTTCCCAAATCGCGTTGAGCACTCTCAGCGCGAGCTCATTGCAGGGCGGCCGATCGAGCACCGCGCCGGCCTGGAGAAACGCGCCGGCCATCATGGCATTCCAGTTCACATACGCCGTGCGGTCGACGAACGGCGCTTTCCGGCGGTCGCGGGCGGCCTTCAGTTTCTTCAGCGCGCGGCGCAGGACCGGCCATTCGTCGTCGCCTGATGGGTCGTGCTTCCACCACAGCACATTCTTCTTCGGGTTGTGGTGCATCTCTCCAGTTTCTTGAACATCGAACACCCGCGCCACGACCGTGCTTTCTTCCGCCGTCAGCTCCGCCTGTATTTCGTCCAGGGTCCACGTCCAGTAGTCACCGTCGTCGCCGAACGACACGTCGGCGTCCTGCGACGTGGCGAACGCGTCCCCCCCCGGGGCCGGATCCGCCATGACTTCGAGCATCCAGGCGACGATTCCGTCGGCGACTTCCTTGTAGAGCGGCGCCCCCAACTGCTGGTATGCCGACAGGTAGGCGCGCAACAACTCGGAGTTGTCGTACGACATCTTCTCGAAGTGCGGCACGATCCAGCGCTCATCGACGGAATAGCGGTGAAAGCCGCCGCCGAGGTGGTCGCGGACGCCGCCCCGCGCCATGCCGTTCAGCGTCTTTTCGACGATATCGCGCGGCCACTCCAGCCCGCCGCGGCTGTCGTACAGGCGCGCGAGCAGGAATTCAATCGCCGCGGGATGCGGAAACTTCGGCGCGGTCCCGAAGCCCCCGTACCGCACGTCGAACAGCCGGGCCATCTGGTCGGCGGCCGCACTCACGAGCTCGGCGCTCACGGGGCCGGGCTTCGCCTCATTGAGCGTTTGCACGACGTGCTCGCGGATCGCGCGCGCGTTGGTGGTGACGCGGTCGCGCTCTTCCCGGAACGCGCGCGCGATCTCCATCAGGACGCGGCGAAATCCGGGACGCCCGTACGGGTTGTTGTCCGGCGGAAAATAGGTTCCGCCGAAGAACACCTCGCCGTCAGGCGTGAGGAACGCCGTGAGCGGCCAGCCTCCCTGACCGCTCAGGGCCTGCACGGCCCGCTGGTAGCGGGAGTCCACGTCGGGCCGCTCGTCACGATCGACCTTGATGCAGACGAAGTCGCGGTTCAGCAGCTCCGCGACCGCGGGGTCCTCGTAGGATTCGCCGTCCATCACGTGGCACCAATGGCACCACACGGCGCCGATGTCGAGCAGAATCGGCCTGTGCTGCGCGCGCGCGCGCGCGAATGCCGCATCACCCCAGGGCATCCAGTGCACGGGTTGATGCGCAGCGGACTTCAGGTATGCCGAGTTTTCGGAGCCCAGCCGGTTAGCCATTCAGATACTTCACAGCCGTCTGCGTCAGCAGCTCCGCGGCGACGACGAGTGACTCTTCATCGATGTCGAACGTGGGGCTGTGATGCGGCGAGGGAATCCCGCCCGTCGGCGCCGAGCCGACGAACGCGAAGCAGCCCGGCACGCGCTCGAGGAAGAACGCCATGTCTTCGCCGCCCATCGTGCGGACGCCCGACCGCACGTTGTCCGCGCCCACCACCGTGGCGGCGACGTCGCGCATCAGCGCGCTGAGCTGCTCGTCATTGACCAGCGGACTGCTCAAGCGGTGATAGTGCACGATGGCCTGGGCGCCGAACGCGCTCGCGATCCCCTGGGCGGTTTCCGCGACCAGGCGGGGCGCCTCCTCCCAGAATCGGCCTCCGAATGTCCGCACGGTCCCCCGCAAATCGGCGCGGGCGGGAATCACGTTGAACGCCCGACCCGCGTGCATTTCGGTGACCGAGATAACCACCTCGTCCATCGGATCGCGGCGCCGGGACACGAGTGACTGTAGTCCGGTGATCACGTGCGCCGCGGTGAGCACCGGGTCGATGGTTTGATGCGGCGCCGCCGCGTGGCCCCCACGCCCCAGGATCTCGATTTCGAACTGATCCACCGAGGCCATGACCGGTCCCGCCATGATCCCGATCGTTCCTACCGGAAGATCGTTCCACAGGTGAATGCCGAACGCCGCATGCACGGTGGGTTCACCGAGGACACCGTCCCCGATCATCGCCTGTGCGCCGTTTGACGCTTCCTCGGCGGGCTGGAACGCGAACTTTACGGCGCCCCCGCCCGCCCCCAGATCGAGCGGAGCCAACCGGCGCGCGACCTCGAGTCCAATCGCCACATGCCCGTCGTGGCCGCACGCGTGCATCTTGCCGGGGTAGCGCGAGCGGTACGGGACCACCGTGGCCTCTTCAACGGGCAGCGCGTCCATGTCGGCCCGGAGGAGAACGCAGCGACCCCCTGCATGCTTCTTCAGTCCGACCACGCCCGTTTTTCCCACACCGGGCGTGACGTGATAGTCGAGCGCGCGCAGCCGGTCGGCGACGAGGGAGGCGGTTCGGGTCTCCTCGAATCCCAGCTCGGGATGCTGGTGAATGTCGCGCCGCGTCGCGACCAGGCTGGCGCGGTCGACCGGAGGAAGCGCGCTCATACCAGCGAGCTCGGGCACAGGCGATTCAGCACGCAGTCGGCGCACTTGGGCCGCCGGGCAATGCACACGCTGCGCCCGTGAAGGATCAACGTATGGGAAAACCAGGTCCAGTCCTCCCGCGGCACGATCTCCATCAGGTCCTGCTCGATTTTCACCGGATCGGTCTGCCGTGAGAGCTTGAGCAGGCCGGTCAAACGCTGCACGTGGGTGTCGACCACGATGCCTTCGTTCTTTCGGAACCAGGTGCCGAGGATCACGTTGGCGGTCTTGCGGCCGACTCCGGGGAGCGCGGTGAGCTCTTCCATGGTCTGCGGCACGTCACCGCCATGCCGCTCGACCAGGGCCTGCGCCATCCCGATGATCGATTTCGTCTTGTTCCGAAAGAAGCCGGTGGACTGGATTTCCCGCTCGAGAACGCGCGGGTCGGCCGCCGCGTAATCGCCAGCGGTGCGGTACTTCGCGAACAGATGCGGCGTGACCATGTTCACGCGCGCGTCGGTGCACTGCGCCGACAGGATCGTGGCGACGACCAGCTCGAGGGCGCTGCGGTGGGTCAACGCGCAGGTGGCGTCGGGGTACTCGCGCTTCAGCCGCGCAATGATCTTGCGTGCCCGCGCCTGGCGTTCGGCGGCGGCGGCGGAGGTTTTCGTCTTCATGGCTGTAGGCCGGAATCTACTCGACCGCTACGAAGCGCTCCAATGCGCCGTGCGTGACCGGCGAGACCTGTGATTCGTCGGCGGGCAACAGGGTGAGCAGCCGGCACGTGAGCAGGAGCAGCTCACCCGCGTTGGCTACCGAGTGCAGTCCCGCGGCGGATCCGCCGGCGAGCATCGGGCCGAACGGCGCGGTGCCGTCCTCACGGGCCGCGGCCACTTCGATCTCATGCCCCGCCGCCTCGTCGCTGTCGGCGCGGCCCTCGATCCCCACCGCGCTGAATCCCGGACGGTCGGGACGCATGCCAAACACCGCGAGCACGGCGACGGTGCCGGGCCCCTCGCCGCGACTCACGAACATGCCGTCGAGCGGCTCGGGAGCGGCTCCGGGCGTTGGCGAGCCCCACATGCGCAGCTCCGGGAGCTGGAGGTAGAGCGCGGGCTGCGGCGCCTCGCCCGTGATGTGTTGGGTCGCGATCGCGCGCCGCAGCGCCTGCTCGCCGATCCGGTACACTGCGCCGCCGCTCGACCAATGCAGGAAGGCGGTGTGGAGCAGCAGCACGTGCGTTTCCATCGCTTCGGCACCGGCCCCCTCCGGGACGATCTCGCGGAGCAGCCGTCCCACGGGCTCCACCAGGACGAAGCGGTCGCGATCGTCAGGGGCGGCTCCCTCCTGCTGCAAGGCTTCCGCGATCGCCGGAAAGCCCCGCGCGATTTCGCCGAACGCGACCCCAAACGGCGTGGGTCTCATTGCCTGGGCAGGAAAGTGTCGAACGCACGGACGAATTCGTCCGTTGCCTCGACGTGCGGGCAGTGGCCGACCGGCAGCTCCACCAGCTCGGCGTTCAACACCGTCGCCAGCTCTCGGGAGCTTTGGACGGGAATGGGATCGTAGGTGCCGTGGAGAATCCGGGAAGCGGGAAGCGGGAAGCGAGAAGCGGACTCACGGAGCTTGGGACGAAGATCGTAGTCGCGCAGACTGTCCCACACCGCCTGTTGTGTGCGGGCGGTGACGCGAAACGGCGTGAGGTTCTTCGCGTCACGGAAATCGCGGAAGTAGCCGGCCACCGACAGCTCGAACGCGCGGCGCTGGTAGGCCGCGGGGTCCCGTTCGCGCAGGCCACTCGAGCGCAGCGCCTCCCGTTCAGCCACGATCTCCGGCGCGTTCATTCGACGGGCAAACTCCTCCTCGAATTGTTGCCGGTACCCGGCGGCGATGCCGGCGGGCGAGACCAGCGCAAGGCGCTCGACGTTGTCCGGATGCTCGAGAAAATACAGAATTGCGAGCAGGCCGCCCCACGAATACCCGCACAGCGTCAGCCGCTCCAGCCCGAGCGCTTCACGGATCGCATCCAGGTCGGCTACCTGCTCGCGCCATCCCACAGGCGTGTCGCGCGCCACGGCCGACTGCCCGCCACCGCGTTGGTCGTAGTAGAACAAGACACGACTGTCCGCCAGACGATCGTACTGAGGCAGTAAATAGTCGTGATGGGCGCCGGGGCCTCCGTGCAGCACGACGACCAGCGGGCCCCCCGCGCCCCCCGCGCCCCCCGCGCCCCCCTCCGGGCCGACCTGGCGCGTAAACAGCCGAACGCCGTTGACTTCGATTGTCACCGGGAACGCTAGAGCAGCACCGCGAGCGCGTCGGCGACTTCCTTTACCTCACTATGCTCGCGCTCTCCAAAGCCGTCGGGCACATCCGAATCGATGTCGAGCTGGCCGAGGATATGGTCGCCGCGGCGAATGAGGACGACCAGCTCCGATTTGGTGAACGTGTTACACGCGAGATAATTGCCGATGGAGTTCACGTCGGGGACGTTCTGATCCTGCTTGGTGGCGACGGCAGTGCCGCACACGCCTTTCCCCACCGGGATGCGCGTGTGGTCGGTGTCGCGCCCCGAGTGCGCTTCGAGCTGCAGCTCGTTCCCCTGCAGCATGTACGCGTACACCGATGTGTACGGCGGGCCCCACGACCGAATCCGGTCGCACGCCATCCGCAACAGGGCCTTGCCGCTCGCGTCACGCAGATGCGCCGCCCGCAGGGCGCGCACGACTTTGGCGGCTTCGGAAACGGTGCCTTCGGTCATGAAGACCGCCGTCCCAGTACGGTACTCGTGCGCCGCTCCACTCCTTCACGCCTGCTCACGATGATCACGGTATCGCCGGGCTGATGACTGCGCAGCGCGTCGGTCATGTCGTACAGATTGGCGATCCGTTTGTCTCCGATGGCGGTGATCACATCGCCCGCTTGGAGACCGGCTGCCTCCGCCGGACTTCCCGCTCGAACACCCGTGATGCGAACGCCGTCCGTCACACCACCACCGCTCATATCGGGGATGGTGCCGAGATATGCCCCGTAGCCGGAGCCGCCGGTGCTGGCTTGCGGGCGCGGCGCGTCCACAAACGTCAGTGGTCCGGTGCGATTGGCCAGCGCGAGCGCCAGGTCCGCCACGAACTGCGACACCTGGACGATCCCGCCGATGTTCAGCTTGTCCCAGTCGTCCGTGGCGCGGTGATAGTCCTCATGCAGGTCCGTGAAGAAATGCAGGACCGGGTGGCGAGTCGCAAAGAACACCGCGTGGTCGCTGGGCCCCCAGCCGTCGCCGGAGGCCCGCAGATCGAACTTGGCGGGCGTATTGAGCGAGTCGAGCAGCGCCGGAAACTCCTTGGCGGTCGCGGCGCCCAGAGCCATCAGGCGCGCGTTTCGAAGCCGTCCGACCATGTCCAGGTTCAGCATCGCGTACAAGGAATCGATCGGGAGGGGTACCGGGTGCTGCACGAAGTAGCTCGATCCAAGCGTCCCGAGCTCCTCTCCGCTGAACGCGACCAGCACGATGGTGCGAGCAGGCCGCCGGCTCGCGAGCAGGCGGCCGATCTCGAGCAGCGCCGCGGTCCCGGACGCATTGTCGTCGGCGCCATTGTGCACGGTCGCATTCGTGTCGAGCGCGCCAAAACCACCGAGCCCCAGATGGTCATAGTGAGCGCCGACGACGACCACCTGTCCCTTCAGTGCGGGTGATGCACCGGGGATGACCGCCACGACGTTGCGCGTGGCGCTGCCGCCGAGGTTGGTGTGCAGGACCGCCGGCGCATCGCGGGGAATCGTGAAGTCCTGGAAGGACGTCTGGAGACCGGCCCGGGCGAAGGCGTCACGGATGTATGAGCCCGCGCGCCCCAGTCCAGGCGTGCCCACGCCGCGGCCTTCCTGCGCGTCGTCCGCGAGATACCGGACATCGGCCAGGACGCGCCGGGCCGGGGCCGGTACGGAAATCGTGTCTTGCTGCGGAGTTGCGAGAGCTGTGGCGAGCATGAACAGTGCGATCATAAGCGGTACTCTATAGATTCAGCCTCCGCATGGCCACCCCGCAGGAGTTCGCTGCGCTGTTCACCCGTACCCTGGACCTGTTTCGCGACCCTGGAGCGAAAGAGGAGCAGAAAGCGCAGTTTCGTGCCCTGATCGGCCTCCTAAAGAAGGAAGCGCTGACTCTCGAGGCCACGGACGGGTCCGGTTGGGTGCTTAACGGTGTGGCGCTGGAGCGGGGTCCCTATAATTCGCTGCTACAGCGACTCGAGTTTCACTCCGTCACGGAGATCAGAATCCCGGCCGATCCCCCCCTGGCCGAGATGTTCGAGCTGTTCCGCCTGCTGGCCGACCAACCGGGGGACGAGGACGTAGCCTCCCGGCTGCGCGCCACGGGTGCCCGAGGCATCAACCTCGCTGTTCAGTCAGGGATTGTGGACGCACCCCCCGCCTCCCACGCCCCTCGTCCCCCGGCCCCCCTCGTGCCTCCGCCGGCGCCGCGCCCGCCCCCCGCACCCCCTCCATCCCCCCCGCCGCCCCCCGACATGCCCGACATCGTGCGGGATGCGGTTAGCGAGAACGCCGCGTTCTCCCCGTCAGCCGCGGCGACGCGCTCTTCTGCAGATCTGATTGCCCAGCTGCGCGACAAGCCTGCCGGGCCGCACGTCGGGGAGCTGCTGGCGGTCTTGGGCCGCCAGCTCGAGACGGCCATGAAGAACCACCGCACGGCGCAGGCGCTCGCGATCATGGTGGGTGTGGTGAAGGCCGAGCAACAGGTCTCGGACGCCTCACGCAAACGACAGTATTCCATCGCGCTGAAGCGCATGTATAGCAAGGCGCTGCTCGAGGCGATCGCCGAAGTCGCGAATCATCCATCGGACCGGGATGCGGCGTTGCTGGTCTTGCGCAGGGCAGGGGAGGACGGCGTCGAGGTGTTGCTCGAGCTGCTCGTGGCGGCTCCCACGATCGAGGAGCGCCGCGGGCTCTTCATGGCGCTGACAGGAATGAAGGAGGGGACGGACCAGCTCGTGCATATGCTGGGACATCCCCAGTGGTTCGTGGCGCGCAACGTGGCCGAGCTCGCGGGCGAGCTGGCTTTGGAGGAAGCCGTCCCCGCGCTGGCGCAGCAGCTCAATCACACTGACGAGCGCGTGCGCAAGGCCGCGGCGTTGGCACTCGCGAAGATCGGGAGTAGTGCCGCGGCGGAGCCGCTGCGGCGAGCGCTGCGCGACGAGTCGCCGGACGTCCGAATCCAGGCGGCCCTCGGTGTGAGCGGGAAGAAGTCGAGCGCATTGGCGATGCCGCTCGTGGTCGCGATGGAGGAGGAGGAAGACGAGAGCGTGGTGCGCGAATTGATTCTGGCGCTGGGGCGGATTGCGAGTCCGGCGGCCGTTCAAGCCCTGATCAAGTTCGCGCAACCGGGAGGGCGGCTGTTTGGTCGTAAGCCGGGGACGCTGCGGGTCTCGGCGGTAGAGGCGCTCCGATTGGCGGCTACACCGGCTGCCGTCGGCACGCTCGAAGGATTGGTTGACGATGGCGACAAACAAGTACGTTCGGCGGCGCAGTCCGCGCTCGCGGATTTGAAGCGGAAGTAGGCAGATTCTGCTGCCTTATTGTCATCTCGCATAACGCAAGAAAACTCGCATAATACAACGTCAATAAATCGTACGCCAGCACGAGCGTATTTCCCGCTGTGCTATCACCGTATTTCGTTGTCTACCAACTCGTTATGGCGGTTCACTCAGTCTCGGTGCGGTTCTTGCCCCTGTCGTGGCTGTTTTTTGTATGCACCCTAACTCCGGTCAGGAGAGATCATGAAGAGCGTTCGTGTTGTTCTCGCTGTCGTCGCGCTATTGGCGCTGCCCTTCGGGTCAGTCGCCGCGCAGGCGCGTCCGAAGCCGAAGGCTCGGACCGCCAGCGAAGTGGCTGGCGAATGCAAGGACCAGCAGGCAGCTACGCTGGGCCGTGCCACTGACGCCGGTCACGATCCCTACGGTCTTGATAAGAAATGTCAGGACCCGGTGCCGCCGCCTCCGCCGCCGCCGCCTCCGCCGCCGCCGCCTCCTCCGCCTCCGCCGCCGCCGCCGCCCCCGTCAGCTCCCCCGACGGGTATTCACTCAGCTCGTGGCGTCGTCTATGAGGAC
>JBLNGI010000317.1:0-3177 GCA_050264615.1 Gemmatimonadota bacterium | reverse complement strand
GGCTTGAACGCGTTTTTGTGCACCAAACACCCTAAATAGAGAAAACATGGCAAGAAAAGCGGTCAAACCACCTGAAGTCGAGCGCGAATCGGTCTCGGATCTCGCCGCGAGCATCTATTCCGAGTCCCTCACGGCGATCCGGGACGAGATCCGCGGCATCATTGCCAGGCGCATCAAGCCCAAGGGCCACGATCCGGCCTCGCGGGTGGCGTGGCTGGCGAAGCAGGCGGCATCCGTCGCCGCCGAGCAGCGCAAGGCCGAGAAGGGCGAGCTCGACGCGATCCGCAAGCTCTCGCCGGCGGTGGTCATGACCTGGATTCGCCAACAAACCGCCGAGTACCGCGCGCGCCTGGTGCGCGAGGTGTCGGCCCTCGACTCGAAGGAAAGGCGATCGGTGCTCGGATGAGACACTCCAACGTTCCGGCCGTGCTTCGCGACCTCTGGCACGCCTTCACATGGGGGCTGGTCGCCAACGATAATGAGCGCCGCGACTGGATGCAGCGCGTTCACGCGCGCCATCACGCGCTGTTTGGCGAGTGTGTGATCGGGCCGAGCGACACACGGCCATGGGGAGACACATGAAGCTCGCATGCCCATACTGCGGCGCCCCAATCGGCGACGGCGCACCCACGCATCTCACGCCGGTTCGCTACAGCCCGCGAGCCGCCTCCGTTGAGGACTTCAGGAAGATCAACCTGGACCAGCTCTACAGCCACGTGCCGCGCGAGGAGGTCCGCGCGATCCAGTCCTGCCCGGCCGAGCCCTGCAAGGCGGCGGCGGTGCAGGTCCAGCCGCGGGTGGCCCGATGAGCGACGAGAAGCCCTGCCCTGGTATCGGCAAGCTGCCGCGTGTCGGCTACTACGGCCTGATGACCGACGACGGCGAGCGCATGTATCTGTCCCGGTGCGCCTGGTGCGACAAGCCGTTCCACCCCAGCAAGCCGATGCCCGAGCACACGATCATCCGCCATCCGGGCGGGGTGTCGTACACCTTCGCGGCCGGCGATCCCGAGTCGTGTCTCGAGGGCTTCGAGGCGTTGCCGCCGGGCGCGAGGATCAAGCCATGATCGACGGCGCCACGCCCGCGGCGTTCTTCCGAGTGGCGCACCGCGTCGTCCCGGTGCTGATCGAGCCGCGCCCGGAGATGGACGGCCACCACTTCGACCTCTACGGCTTCCGATACTTCGACCGGGGGCGACCAGTCGGGGTCAGCGGCCCGAATGGTCCGGGGCCGCATCGAACGCTCGCCGGCGCGCTCGCGTCCATCGAGCGGCTGCTGCGCGGCGGCTTCCGGCACTGCCGCTACCTCGTTGTCCTGAGAGGTGCTCCATGACCTGGACCGTCAAGATCCGCAGCTCGCCCGGCGCCCTCATGGCCAGCGACTACGAGTGCCCGGTGCACGGCCGGTTCACCGCGACGGTCGCGCGGGACGACAAGGGCGACCCGCCGGCCGCAGTGCATTGTCAGGCGCCGGCAGATTTCATCATGGAAGGCGACCGGGCTGGCCGGTGCGGCGAACTCTCCCCATGGCGCATCTCCATGCCCGCCGTGCACACCCAGTTCGTCGTGAGCGCCTCGCAGGGCAAACCGGCGCCCAAGCCTCATCGCGAGGCCCTGGACACGCGCCCGCTCGCGGAGGGGCGCAAGAAAGAGTGGCGCCTCCACCGCAAGAAGCTCAAGGAGGAGCGGCGGCACCAGCGCGTCAAGGAGTACCTCAAGTGACCGACAAGCCGACGAGATTCGAACGCAAGCTCGAGGCGCTCGCGCAGGAGCTCCACGCATCTGGCACCACACCCCACGCGCTACCGGCGGCCCCCGGATCCGTGTTTGATCTCCTGGCGCGCATGTCGAGCCAGCTCGATGAGATCCTGGCCGAGCTGGCCGAGCTTCGGGGGCGCCTGAAGTGACGGCGCTCGACACGCTGGTCGCCGCGCTGCGCGAGCGGCACCCGCCGACCCCGGAGCTCGAGAAGCGCCTCGCGCCGTGCAAGGGCCGCGCAGCGCCGATGACGCTGGACCAGTACTACCTGCGCCGCGCCGCCGCGATCGCCGGGTCGTGGCTCGACGAGCTCACGGACGACGAGCTCGAGCTCCGCGCCGCCTACGACCGCACCGCGCACGAGGAATTCGAGGAGTACGAGGACGAGGACACCGGCGAGATGCGCCGCCGGCGAGTTGTCGCCGCCGAACAACTCCGGTGGACCGAGGCCGAGGTGGCGCGACGTCCGACGAAGCCGAAGCTCGCCGGGATGTCGTTCGATGAACGCCGGGCCCTCCGTCGGGGGCGCCGATGACCGCGATCGCCTTCCGCCCCGCCGAGCTCGGTACCCCCGACTCGCCCGGGCCCGACCGTCACTTCGTGATCGACAGCTGGCTCGCGTCGTACCGGGACGCATTCACGGCCGGCCTGATCCAGGTCGAGGACTGGTATGGGGTCATGATCCCGCAGCTCGACAAGGTGCTCGCCAAGCCCGAGCTCCGGGTGGTCGTCGCGAGCGTGGCCGGCGTGACCGATCGTGTCGCGGACCTGCTCGGGTTCATCGCGGCCGACCCCGACGACGCCCCCCCGCTGGTCTACTACGTGTTCGTGAAGCCCCATTACCGGCGCGGCGGGCACGGGCGGCTGTGGACCGGCGCGGGGGTGGGCCGCGGGCTGTTCGCGGCGATCGGTGTCGATCCCGCCCTCCCATTCAACTACGTGTGTTCGACGCCCGCGTGTCGGACACTTCAACGCAAGATTCCAATGGCCCAGTGGCGACCGCTGCTCGGGCGGTTTGCAAAGAGCGAAAGGCGTACCAGATGAACGAAGCACAGCGACAGGCAATCAAGGCTCGCCAGCGCGCGCGGGTCGAGATCGAACCGGACGAGCGCGCGCCACCCCAGCCGGCCGCGCCCCCGCTCCGGCCGATCGAGGAGATCGCCGCCGAGCTCCGCCCCGACGTCGGGCCCGGCCGCCCGGTGAAGTACCTCCGCTTCATCGACAAGACGTTCCAGGTCGCGGGCCTCCAGAGCGGCGACCAGCTGCAGGCGAACAAGCAGGCCAACGGGCGCGAGCACCGGATCGAGCTCGTCGAGATCGCCGGCGCCGGCTGCTTCCTGATCACCTTCATCGACCCCGGGCCGCGCAAGGTCGACTTCGACATCGTCGAGCGGTCGGCGGTCAAGACGTGGAAGCTCGC
>JBLNGI010000316.1:0-6004 GCA_050264615.1 Gemmatimonadota bacterium | reverse complement strand
CGCGCGCGCTCTCGCACCCGATCCGCACCTGTTGCTGATGGATGAGCCGACGGCCGCGCTCGATCCCGCGCGTCGCGGTACGCTGGGCGCTACACTGCGCCAGCTATCTGCGCAGGGGCGCGGCCTGTTGGTCGCGACACATGATGCCGAGTTCGCGCGAGAGCACACTGACCGCATCGTGACCCTGAAAGGAGCTGCTTAGGTCCCGCCGCAGTCTCGCTTGAGGCAGTAGATGAAAGTGGCCACGCCGAGCACCGCGACCCCGAGAGCCATGCTCCTCCACAAGCCGTTCGAAAGATCTCCGATCCGCACCGAATCGACCTCGGCCCTGGGGATCACGACGGCGCAGGAATCACAGCTGAGAGGTCTGTGATAGGGAATTCCCCTGACCGCGCTCGAGTCGACGCGCACACCATGAAGAAGGCTCGCGCGACCAGCATGCCACACCTGGACCTGCTGCCGCGCCGCGGCGGGGTCCAGGGATTCGAGTGGCCGCCGTGACCAGCCGGCGCTACAGCCCAGGCATGCGAGTGCGAGGGCTGCGCTCGAGGCTCTACAGACCCGCACCGTCATCGCGCCCCAACCGCGCCTGCGCACCATGCCGCTCCCCGCCCCGCAGCAGCCAGACGATGACCGCCGCGATCAGCAGACTGGCGACGCCGGCCCCGAGCCCGGTCACCAGACTCTGCTGTCCCCAAGCGACCGGAGCCAATCCCGCGGCCAACGCGACACTAAGCGCGAAGCCCGGGAACACCCAGCGGCGCCAATGCTTGACGCGGAACGTGACGATGAGCGACAGGACGCTGAAAACGCCGAACGCCAATTGAAAGGCCGTCTGGAACCACTGTCCCGTGCTGTGAATGCCGGGATACTGCTGGACCCCGCCCGTCAGGCCGGTATACGCCAGGAAGAGCGTGACAAGCACGCCAATTCCACGCAGCACCATCGAGACGCGTCGATTCAAGTTCTGGCCGCCTGGCCGTCCGGCCGTCCGGTCGTCGTCCGCCACAGATCCCACCACATCGCGATCGGCCCCACGATGGCGAGCGCGAGCAGTGGCGGGGACACGTAGAAGGGTCTGAGGAACGGCACCTGGAAGTCGCCCGCGAGCCGAATCAGCGTCTCGACCAGCGCCACGATGGCGACAACGACGATCCGCCCTCTGCGCGTGCTCACGGTGGTCCGCGGATCGGTCACCATGAAGAACACGAACAGCTGGTACATCGGCCCGGTGATCGGTGCCAGCTCGGCCAGCAGCGGACCACCCACGATCGCATTGCGGGCGAGCGCGAAGATGATGAAGCAGGCCACGTAGGCGAGCGTCACATGCAGCACTTTCGCGCGCCATGCGATGACGAGACCGAACGCCCAGATCACGAGATTGATCCGGAGATCGTTGCCCCATTGATGGCTGAGCACCGCGACGCTGTCGGCGGCGACCAGCAGGAGCAGCGCGATCGAGAAGTTGCTGGGATTCCACAGATGCCGGGCGCGATACGTGAGCACGTATTTCGATGCGATCGCGAGAAACGCACCGAGCGCAAACGGCCAGAGGATATTGGCCTGCGGCTTGATCAGCAGCGACAGACTGATGCCGGTGATGTACGCGCTCGCCAGATTCGCGACTCGCCCCCGGAGCCACCAGGACAGGACGACTTCCGTGACGAGGCAGGTGCCCAGCGTCGTCGCGAGCCGGTCGTAGCCGCCGAGGATGCCGTAGCGCGCCTCGCCCAGCACCAGCACCAGCGTGATGAGAAAGACGATGAGGTAGCGCGGGTCGAAAGCCGTCCCTATCCTCACCCCCTGACCCCCTCTCCCTGCGGGAGTCCTCACCCCCTGACCCCCTCTCCCTTCGGGAGAGGGGGTACTCGAGGCGGGTGTCTGCGGGGGAGCCGTCGTCAATCAGGTTCCTTGATCACGTGCAGCTGGTCCGCCTTTAGTCCCTCGACCGTCTGCGCACGGCCGGATGGCCAACGGATCAGCACGCGGCCGGGGCGCTCGCTGCCCAGCCCGAAGTGCAGGCGCCGGTCGTTCTGGCTGCAGAAGCCGCTGCCGCCGTCGACGACCTGCCGCTGGCGGACATTGCCGAATTCGACGGTGACCTCCGCGCCGATCGCGCTGCGGTTCGAGCGTGATCCGATCAGCGTCAGCTCGAGCCAGTGGGTCCTCACCCCCTGACCCCCTCTCCCTTCGGGAGAGGGGGCACTATACACCAGCGCCTTACCCTTCTCGTTCGCGATGACCACATCGAGGACGCCGCGATTGAACAGATCGGCCATCACCACGGCGCGCCCGTCCAGCAGGTCCGTGACACCCGCCTGTTCGGCCACATCCTCGAAGCCGTCGGCGCCACGGTTCAGCAGCACCCGGGAGCGCTCATAGCCCGACAATGAGGCCGTCCCGATCGCCGGCCAGTTGCGCGCGTCTTCGAAGATGTTGCCCTGCGCGCCCGCGATCTTGGACATCGCGTACCAGTAGCTGCGCGTGGAGTCGGCGGAGATGAAGCCGTTCGCAACGACGAGATCGAGCAACCCGTCGTTGTTCAGGTCGCCGAACTGCGCACCCCAGGCCCAGCCGGCGTCGGCCACCACCCCGGACGCGACCTCGTCGAAGCGGTCGAGCTCCTTGAGGAAATTGATCCGAAGATTGTTGCCCTGAAACAGGAAACCCTTCTCCGAGATGTTGGTGACGAACACGTCGTGGCGCCCGCGGTTGTAGACGTCGCCGATCGCGACCGCCATCCCGCTCTTCGAGTCGTCCTGCAGCCCCGCGCGCGCGAGCTCGAAGCGCTTCCCTTCTTTATTCAGGTACAGCTCCTCGGGCCCGTAATCGTTGGCCAGGTACAAATCGGGCCAACCATCGTCGTTGAAATCGGCCGAGGCGGCGGCGAGGGTCCAGCGCGTGCTGCCCACGCCGAGCGAGTCGGTGACGTCCCGGAAGCGGCCCAGCCCCAGGTTCTTGAAGAGCAGGTTCTTGCCGCCGTTGGTCGCGAATTCCCAGCTGTGCTGCATGATGCGGGTGCTGCGCAGGTTCCAGAAATCGATGTCGGAGCGGAAGTAGCCGGTGACGTACAGGTCCAGCAGCCCGTCGCGATCGAAGTCGAGCCACACCGCGCCGTTGGAGTTCATCCAGCGGCGCAGCCCCGCCTGCGCCGTCACGTCGCTGAATGTGCCGTTGCCGTTGTTCTTGAAGAGCTGTTGGTAGCCCCACTTTGAGACGAACAGGTCTTCGAAGCCATCGTTGTCGAAGTCGCCCCAGGCCGCGCCCATCGACACGCCTTCCCCGGCCCGGTTCAGCGCCCCGACGCCGGCATGCCCGGCACGATCGTGAAACGTGCCGTCGCCTTTGTTCAGGTAGAGCGTGTTGCTGGCCCCGAAGCGCGAGGACGTGAAATAGAGATCGGGATTGTTGTCGTTGTTGAAGTCGACCACCGACACGCACGCGCCGAGCGCGGCGACGTGCGGAGCGATGTGCTGGACCTTGGGGTCGAGCGTGGGCGCTTGGTGCACGAAGTCGATGCCCCTCGCGCCCGCGACCTCGGCGAGTCGAATCGACGACGCGGCGGCCGCAGCGCCACTGCCCGCGGCGCGACCGTTCAGAATTACAACGGCGGCGATGGCAGCGAAGAACGCGAGGGTTACGGCGAGACGACGCATCGGTAAACAATATCCGGCGAAGGCCGCCCGCGTTAGCTTGTGTGACCCATGATTCGAGCCTTCCTGATCGCCGCGCTCGCCGGTGTGGTGCTGGGGTGCGGTAAACGAGATCAAAACGAGCCCGCGTTGTTCACGCTGCTCAGTCCCAGGCACACCGGCGTGAGCTTTGCGAACGCGATCACGACCGACGACTCTGTCAACGTTCAGAACGATGTGTACGTCTACAACGGCGCGGGCGTGGCCGTCGGAGACATCGACAACGACGCGCTGCCCGATCTGTTCTTCTCGGGTAACATGGTGTCCAGCCGACTGTACGTGAACAAAGGGAACATGCAGTTCGAGGACATCACTGAATCCGCCGGGGTCGGCACGAAGACATGGGCCGGCGGCGTCGCGATGGTGGACATCAACGACGACGGTTACCTGGACATCTATGTCTCGGTCTCGGGGCTGGCCCGTTCGAGCGGGAAGGACCGCGCCAACCTCCTCTTCCTCAATAATGGCAACCGCACGTTCACCGAAGCCGCCGCCCGGTACGGGATCGCAGACACAGGTTACACGACCCAGAGCGTGTTCCTCGATTACGACCGCGACGGAGATCTCGACCTGTTCCTGCTGAACAACTCGCCCCAGGACTTCGCACGCGGCGCCGCCGACACTCACCCGCTCGGCGTGCAAAGCGAGAGCTCAGAAGGCTGGAACACGCTGTATCGCAACAACGGCAACGGCTCATTTACCGATGTCTCCCAAGCGGCCGGCATTCTCCGGAAAGTCGGGTATGGCTTAGGCGTCGTGGTGGGCGACGTCAATCGTGACGGCTGGCCCGACATCTACGTGTCCAACGACGTCGCCCCCAACGACGTGCTCTACATCAACAATCGCAATGGATCGTTCACGGACGAGGCCGGCGCGTGGGTCAAGCACGCGAGCTTCGCCGGGATGGGCGTCGATCTCGCTGATTTCAACAACGACGGCTGGCCGGACATCGTCCAGGTGGACATGCTCCCGGCAGCGCTGGAGCAGCAGAAGCGGATGAGCGGGTATCTGACGTATTTCGGCCAGCTCGATATGCGGCGCCGCGGATTTCGCCAGGACTTCGACGCCAATGCGCTGCAATTGAACAGCGGCACGGGAACGTTCAGCGACATTGCGTGGCTGGCAGGTGTGGCGGCGACTGACTGGAGCTGGAGCGCGTTGTTCGCCGATTTCGACAATGACGGCGCCAAGGACATCTTCATCACGAACGGCTATCCCAAGGCACCGAACGATCTCGATTACCAGACCGCGGTGCTCGGCGCCCGGCGCGCCGACGATCATCAGCGTGCCCTGGACGAGTTGGCCGAGCTCCGCAGCTATCGCGTCTCCAACTATGTCTTTCGCAACAACGGCGATCTGACGTTTCGTGACAAGACCGAGGCCTGGGGGATGGATCATCCGGGCTATTCGTACGGCGCGGCCTATGCCGATCTGAACAACGACGGCCGGCTCGACGTCGTGATCAACAACATTGACGCGGCCGCCTCGATCTATGAAGGAGTGAAGGTCGACTCGGCACATTACCTGCAAATCAAGCTCGAAGGAGAATCGCCAAATCGCCGAGGGATCGGCGCGACCCTCATGCTGATCGCTGACGGCAGACGACAGTATTTCTATCACTCGCCTTACCGCGGCTACATGTCGACGATGGATGGTCGGGAGCACATCGGACTGGGCCACGCGGCGCGCGTGGACAGCCTCGAGGTCGTGTGGCCGGATGGCCGTTCGCAGGGACTGACGAATCTGTCTGTTGATACGACGATTACCGTGCGTCAAGCAGATGCCGCGACGCCGAACCTCCACCAACCTCCGCCAACCTCCGCCAACCTCCACTTCTTTCAGCCGGTCAACGTGCTGCCCTACCAGCAGGCCCTGCCCGCGCTCGCCGACTACGAGGTCCAGCCGCTGCTGCCCTACGAGCCGTCGCGTCAGGGTCCTGCGCTCGCCGTCGCGGACGTGAATCGGGACGGGCTCGAAGACGTGTTCATCGGCGGGATGGGCGAGGAGCCGGGCAAGCTGTTCCTGCAGCAGCGCAGCGGCCGCTTTGTCGAGTCACCTCAGGGCCAGCCTTGGGCCGCGGACAAGAATTATGACGACTGGGGCGCCCGCTTTTTCGACGCGAACGGCGACGGTCTTCCCGACCTCTACGTGGCGAGCTGCGGCTATCAGCTCGCGCCCACATCCCCGCGGCTCCAGGACCGGCTGTACATCAACCGGGGAGGGGGGCGATTCGTGCGTGACAGCCAGGCGTTGCCGCTTATGCCGACCTGCACAGCGGCCGTGGCGGCCGGCGACTTCAACGGCGATGGGCG
>JBLNGI010000315.1:0-11885 GCA_050264615.1 Gemmatimonadota bacterium | reverse complement strand
CCGGCCCGCGCGTCCTGCGGGCTCAGTTGTTCCATTGGCTTGCCGCCGCTGGAGTTCAACCCGTCAAGGAATTCGGCGATACGCCGGTCGACATTGGGACTGACGATGCTCGTTGCGGTCGCGGTCATGGCTTGCTCCCTCGGCGGTGAATTGTGGACGGGCAAGCGCGGCCTGCGCTCGCCATGGCCAAGGATGGGTGGAGCGGCCACTCGCGACAATTACACGAAGATCTGTTACACGAAGGTATAGATGAAAGAGGCGCGGCAGGTCACTACTATGCGTGCACGCACAGACCAGGAGCTACCATGCGTGTCTATATCTCGACCGCCAGGCTCCTCCTCACCGTCCCGCTCGCGGCCGGCTGCGCGCGCGCCGGCGCGCAGACCGCAGACACCGCTATTGATGGTGGAATGACGTGAGCCTACGTTCCGGCCATGGCGAAGCAGCGTGAGCCCATCAGTTTCCTGTTGTTCTCGGCGTCGCTCCGCGCCGGCTCGCTCAATACGCGCCTCGCGGGCCTGGTCGCTGGCTCGATCGAGAAACACGGCGGAACCGTAGACGTCGCCGCGATGAGCGCCTTTGATAGCCCGTCGTACAATCAGGACACGCAAGCGGTGGGCTTCCCGCCCGGCGCGACCGAGCTGCGGCGGCGGCTCGAAGCGAACGACGGCTTCGTCATCGCCTCACCCGAGTACAACGGCTCGATCCCTGGCCCCTTGAAAAACGTGATCGATTGGGTGTCGCGGTTCCGGCCGCAACCGTTCAACGGCAAACACGCGCTCTTGCTGTCGGCTTCGCCATCGATGACCGGCGGCAATCGGGGACTCTGGGCTCTACGCGTGCCGCTCGAGCACCTCGGCGCGCGCGTGTATCCCGACATGTTCTCGCTCGCCCAGGCGCATCAAGGATTCGATGCGCAGGGCACGCTCACGAATCCGCAGCTCGCCGAGCGTCTCGATCAAACGATCGTCGGGTTCATGGACCTCGCCGAAGCCGCGAAACACTACCCCTGCGCCAAGACGGCCTGGGTCGAGTTCCTGGGCGAGCATCCCAACTCGCCGATCGATCGAGTCGATGCGCCAGTGAAGTGAGCGCGGCCTCATCCTAACCGACACTTTGGTACTACTACCCGGCGACGGCGCACGGCTCCAGGTTGCGGGTAGCTGAGCGAACCCGTGACCCGAGGCTGGGCAGTCTAACACTCTGACAATTGGAGCAGGACGATGGCTCGGACAACGACCCAACGCCGGAATGGAAAGACCCGGCAACGTGCAGCAGCGACGCCCTCGCGCTCGCGCAGCACGGAGGATGTCGCGCCCACCCCAAAGAGCGCCGACAACACGACGCTCTTTCCAACCAAGAATGACCTGCCTCGGGAGAAGCGCGTCGAGGTAATCGGTCTGCTCAACCAGCGCCTGGCCGAGGCTATCGACCTGCAGACGCAATGCAAGCAGGCGCACTGGAACGTGAAGGGTCCCTCGTTCATCGGGCTGCACAAGTTGTTCGATGACGTGAACGAAGACGTCGAAAGCTACGTCGACCTCATCGCCGAGCGTGTCGTTCAGCTGGGCGGGGTGGCCGAGGGAACGATTGGTGCCGTCGAAACGCGCTCGAAGCTGCCCGATTATCCCATCGGCATCGCGACCGGCGCGGAGCATGTCGCCGCTCTGTCCGACGCGCTCAGCGGCTTCGGCCGTGCGGCGCGCATCACGATCGAAGAGATGAACGAGCTCGAAGACTCGGGCAGTGCCGACGTGCTGACGGAGATCTCGCGCGGCGTCGACAAATGGCTGTGGTTCGTCGAGGCGCACCAGCAGGCATGAGCGAACGCGGTCACGTCGCGTCAGAAGTCGCCGACCGGCTGCGCCGGCGCGGCATCACGCTCACGGGCAAGGAGAAGCCCGACGAGCTTGCCGACTTGCTCTCGGCAGTCGAGCGCTTCGAGTCGGCGGTGGAAGCGCACGGCGGCGATCTGATGGTGGACGATCTCAAGAGCTCGCGGCCCGACGATCGGCATTTCGTGTTGCCGCGGCGGGCGGCCGCCGAGTCGGTGCGGGCGTATATCGTAAAGATCGACGAGGCTGCGATGGCATTGCGGCGTCACCCGCGCCACCCCGGCTGATGACCGACGCGCGCGCGGCTGGCGCCACCCTGACCGCGCCAGTTGCAGCACGCGACCACGTCGCCGGCCCGGCAAACGCGCCGGTGACGCTGGTCGAGTACGGCGACTTCGAGTGCCCGTCGTGCCGCAAGGCCTGGCCGATGGTGAAACAGCTGCAGCACCGCCTCGGCGACACGCTGCGCTTCGTGTTCCGGAATTTCCCGCTCACCAAACTGCACCCCAACGCAGAGCACGCGGCGGAGGCAGCCGAGGCAGCGGCCGCGCAGGGCGCGTACTGGCAGATGTACGACCGCTTGTTCGAACGCCAATTCGCACTCGAGGATGACAATCTCATCCAGTACGCGGCCGAACTGGGCCTGGATGCCGATAGGCTGCGGGCCGAGCTGGAGGGCGGGACCCATCGGAAGCGCGTGAAAGAAGACGTGTCGAGCGGGATCCAGAGCGGGGTAAGCGGTACCCCGACGTTTTTCATCAACGGCGAGCGCTACGATGGTGCGCACGGAACCGAGCCGCTGTTCCAGGCCCTGCAAGGCGCGCTGACGCCGTGAAGTTGGTCCTCGACGTGCGCGACCTGCGCTACGAGGTGCAGGGTCGAGCGATCGTCGAGGGCATCACCTTTGTCGTCGCCGCAGGTGAGACGCTCGTGCTGCTGGGCCGGAGCGGGGCCGGCAAGTCGACGACGCTCAAACTCACTAATCGGCTTCTCACTCCCACGGCTGGTGCCGTGCGCATCGCGGGCGACGACGCCCGTACCCAAGATGTCGTGCGACTTCGGCGGCGGATGGGGTACGTCATCCAGGAAATCGGGCTGTTTCCGCACATGACCGTCGCGGAAAACATCGGTCTGCTGCCGAGGCTCGAGCACTGGCCCAAGGAGCGGGCATCCGAGCGTGTCCGTGACCTACTCGGCCTGGTGGGATTGGATCCCGAGACCTTTGCCGGACGCTACCCGCATCAGCTCTCGGGTGGGCAAAGACAGCGCGTCGGCGTGGCCCGGGCGCTCGCCATCGATCCGCCCATCCTCTTGCTCGACGAGCCGTTCGGCGCTCTCGATCCCGTGACGCGGGTCGAGCTGCAACATGAGTTCAAGAAGCTCGCCGCCACTCTCGGCAAAGCGGTCGTTTTCGTGACCCATGACGTTCGGGAGGGCCTGCTGGTCGGCACCCGCGTCGGCCTGCTCGACGGCGGCCGGATCGTCTTCCAGGGGACGCCAAGCGAGTTTCGCGCGAGCGCGTTGCCCCAGGTGCGGCAGTTCCTGGAGAGCGCGGCGTGAGTGTCCTGGAGTTCTATCAGCGGCACACGGGCGAACTGTTGTTGTTGTTGCGCCAGCACCTCGGCTTGGTGGTGATTTCGAGCGCGGTCGCGCTCGCACTGGGGCTGCCGCTGGGCATTCTCGTCGCCCGCCGGCCGGCATGGCGCAAACCAGTGCTCGGTCTGACGAGCATCGTGCAGACGGTTCCGAGTCTCGCGCTGTTCGGCTTGCTCATTCCGGTGTTCGGGATCGGTGCCTGGACCGCGATCGCCGCACTCGTGCTGTACGGCCTGCTACCCATCGTGCGCAACACGTACGCCGGCATAACGGGAGTCGATCCGGCGCTGCGCGAAGCGGGGCGGGGTATGGGGATGAGTGACGGCGAACTGCTGCGGCTCGTCGAGCTCCCGCTCGCCGCCGGGGTGATTCTCGCCGGCGTGCGCGTGGCAGTGGTCGTAAGTGTTGGGGTCGCTACGATCGCAGCGGCGATCGGGGCGGGCGGACTGGGCGTCTACATCTTTCGCGGGGTCGCGACGGTCGATGACACCCTCATTCTTGCTGGCGCCATCCCCGCCGCGCTGCTGGCGCTGCTCGCCGACGGATTGCTGGGTATCGCCGAGCGGAGGCTCGTGTGGCGCGCGCCCTAACCGTCCTTCTCATGCTCCTCGCTGCGTGCGCCGGGGGGGGGCCGCAGCGCATCGTTGTCGGCTCGAAGAACTTCACCGAATCCGATCTGCTGGCGGAGATCGTGGCCCAGCACATCGAGCGCCGCACCGGCCTGCCGGTCGAGCGCCGGCTCCATCTGGGTGGAACGTTCGTCTGCCACCAAGCCATAACGTCGGGGAGCCTCGACATCTACGTCGAGTACACGGGAACGGCGTTCACCGCGATTCTCAAGCAACCGCCCATGGCGGACGCCGATAGTGTGTATCGGTTCGTGGCCGCGGAGTATCCGCGCCGCTTTCAGCTGCGCTGGACCGAACCCTTCGGCTTCGACAATACATTCGCCATTCTGGTCCGTCGGTCCGACGCAGAACGGTACCACCTGCGCCGGATCTCCGATCTCGCGGCTGTGGCTCCGCGCTGGAGGGCGGGATTTGGATATGAGTTCCTCGAGCGGGCGGATGGATTCCCCGGCTTGGCGCACCGCTATGGCCTTCGCTTCGCCACGCCGCCCACCTCGATGGACCTCGGCCTGACCTACCGCGCACTGGCGGACGGGCACGTGGACGTGATCGCCGGCAATTCGACCGACGGCCAGATCGCCGCGCTCGACCTGGTTCAGTTGGCGGACGATCGAGCCTACTTCCCGCCCTACCAGGCGGCGCCTGTCGTTCGCGCCGCCGTCCTTGCGCGCCATCCTGACGTCGCGGTCGTGCTGGCCGAGTTGGGCGGCAGGATCTCGGACGCTGAAATGCAGCGCCTCAACCGATTGGCCGACGTTGAGCACCGCGATATCGCGGAAATTGCCCGTGAATGGCTGGCGAAAACCCTGCCGTAGCCAAGTGGAGGAGTGCTGGTATGGTCGAGGCTCAAGGGGTCGTTGTCGTTCGTGGCGGGGCGGCTTCAAGATCCAGATCGAGGCTTAAGCGTGCGGCGCCGGCTCGAACATGATCTGGTCCACGTAGCAGAAGCCCCAGTCCTCGCCGGGCTCGAAGCTGCGCATGATCGGATGCTTGGTCTTGTGGAAGTGCTTGGTCGCGTGACGGTTGGGCGAGTCGTCGCAACATCCCACATGCCCGCACTCCAGGCAGAGCCGGAGATGCACCCACTCATCGCCGGTCTGGAGACACTCCTCGCAACCGTCCGGAGTCTTCGGTTTGACGTCGCGAACCTGCGCGAGATGCTTGCATTGTTGCGCCATTGCCTCCGCCCCTTGCCTCCCGTGCTATGCTGCAAAATAGCGCGTCGGTCCGTGCGTCGGGATAATCACATCTTATAATGGCTTTCGAACTATGAGTGCACCAACCATTGACTCCATGACCGCAGCCGCGCCTCCAACCGCTCCCGCCAAGCGCGACGAAGCCTTTCCTGTCCTGACGCCCGCCCAGCTGGCCCGCATCGAGCCTCACGGCCGGCACCGCACGATCGCGGCCGGTGACGTTCTCGCGGAGGCGGGTGAGCCTGTGCAGTGCATTTGGGTGGTCCTCGCAGGCCAGCTCGATGTGATCACGCGGACAAAGCGGTCGGACGATGTCCTCCCCCGGTTTACCGCCGGAATGTTCACCGGCGAGCGCAGCATCATGGCGAGCGGGCGCTTCCTCGGTCAGATCTATGCGAGCGAGGCGGGCGAGGTGATCGAGGTTCCCCGCGATGAGCTTCTGGCGCTCATCCGTACCGACGGCGAGCTGAGCGACATCTTCCTGCGCGCCTTTATCCTGCGCCGCCTGCAGCTGATCGACCGTGGCTACGGCGATGTGGTGATTCTTGGGTCGAATCACTGCTCGGGCATGCTGCACATCCTCGAGTTCCTCACGCGCAACGGGCATCCCTATACCGTCCGCGATCTCGATACCGATCCTGACAGCCAGGAGTTGCTCGATCACTTCCAGGTGAGCGCCAAAGATGTCCCGGTGGTGATCTGCCGCGGCACGACCGTACTCAAGAACCCCACGATTCAGAAGCTCGCCGATTGCCTCGGCCTGAATCCCACCCTCGACCGCACGCAGATCTGGGACGTCGTCATCATCGGGGCGGGCCCCGCCGGTCTGGGCGCGGCCGTCTACGCCGCGTCGGAAGGGCTCAGCGTCGTCGTCGTCGAGGCGAACGCGCCGGGCGGGCAGGCGGGGACCAGCTCCAGGATCGAGAACTACCTCGGCTTCCCCCTCGGCATCTCCGGTCAAGAGCTCGCGGGACGCGCGTACGATCAGGCGCAGAAGTTCGGCGCCAGGGTCTTGATCGCCAAGTCAGCCGCGAAGCTCGATTGCAGCCGGAAACCGTATCGCGTGCTGCTCGACGAGGGGGAAGATCTGCTGCTCGCGCGCGCGATCATCCTCGCGACTGGCGTCGAGTATCGAAAGCTGGCAGTCGAGAATCTGTCGCGCTTCGAAAATGCGGGCGTGTATTACGCGGCAACGCACATGGAACGACAGATGTGCTCCGACGAAGCGGTCGCGGTGGTCGGCGGAGCCAATTCGGCGGGCCAGGCGGCGGTCTTCCTCGCCGAAACCGCCAGGCAGGTGCACATCCTGATCCGCCGCGACGGACTGTCCAGCACCATGTCGCGCTATCTGATCAGCCGCATCGACGCGCATCCGCGCATCGTGCAGCATCCGCGCACCGAAATCGTGGTGCTCGAAGGCAACGGTCACCTGGAGCGCGTGAGCTGGCGGACCGGTCGCTCGGGGTCCGTGGAAACGCAGGACATTCGTCACGTCTTCACGATGACGGGCGCAGAGCCGAGCACGAAATGGCTCGCCGGGTGCCTCGCGTTGGATGACAAGGGGTTCGTGAAGACCGGTCCGGCGCTCACGCCAGAAAACCTCGAGTGGGCGCGCTGGCCTTTGAGGCGCCCACCCTATCTACTCGAGACGAGTCTCCCGGGCGTGCTTGCCGTCGGCGATGTCCGCAGCGGCAGTACCAAGCGCGTCGCATCTGCTGTGGGGGAGGGATCGATCGCGGTGGCGACGGTGCACCAGATCCTCGCCGAGAGTTGAATTGATCTCACCACGTCCGGCGACCGCCCACTGAAGAGCGAATCTCGATTCAACAATGACCTGAGCGCCGTCGCGCGCGATATCAAGAGCGCTTGGTCAGCGTGACGTGGGTGACCGCCGCGGACGGCACATGCTTGGTGCACGCGTAACCGAGCGCCGGCAGATCGAGCCCGCCAAGCAGGTGCTCTCCCGAGCCGAGCAGCACGGGCGCGATCGCGAAATGCATTTCGTCGACGAGACGGGCCTGCAGGTACGCGCGGATCGTCGCCACGCCGCCGCCGAGGCGCACGTCTTTGCCGCCGGCCGCCGCGAACGCCCGCTCGAGCGCGTCCTGGATGCCGCCGGTCACGAAGTGAAAGACGGTGCCGCCCTCCATCTCCAGTGGTTTGCGTGGGTGATGCGTCAACACGAACACCGGCACGTGATAGGGCGGATTCTTCCCCCACCAGCCGCGCCATGTCTCGTCGGGCCAGGGACCGCGAACGGGGCCGAACATGTTGCGGCCCAGGATCCACGCGCCGATGCCCTCAAACCCGCGGGCGACGTACTCGTCGTCGACGCCTGTCTCCCCACCGGGCTTGCGGCCCATCTGATGAAATGTCCGAGTGGGGAAGATCCATTCGTGGAGCTCCTCGCCGCCGACGCCGAGTGGGGTTTCCACGCTCTGGCGCGGGCCGGCGCCGTAGCCGTCGAGCGATATCGAGAATGCGTGCACGCGCAGTTTGGCCATACTCACCCCCGGGCGCTACGCGCCGAGCCCAGCCTCCCCATCTAGTACACGCTGCTCCAGCACGGGGCGCTCGCCAGGCTTCCACAACGCGGCACGGTGCAGGAGGCGATAGCGCACCGGCCCGCCGTCGGCCCCCGGGATCGGTGTCGTGGGGCGCGGGATGCACACGAACTCACACGCGAGCGCGTCGCCGCCGACGCGTACCGTCGCATAGCCGTGTCCGCCCATGTCCACGAATGACAGGTGTGGCGCGTTCTCGGGATTCGTGAGGCCGCGAGCGCGCGCCAGATCACCCGAGCGGGCATACTCGAGGCAGGCGCGCACGCCGTGCCGCAGCAGCATGTTGATCGTGGGCTCCGGCCGCCCGGTCGGGCGATCGACGAGGAATAGCGGGCGCAGCGGATGCTCTTTGGGAAACCGGTGCTCGTTTGCTTCCACGACTCCCGCGGCGGAGATCGAGCCGGTGATGAACGTGACGCCCACCGGATCGAAGGGCAGAGGTGGCAGGGTTTTCGCCATCGTGCCCGCCCAGAAGCTGTGACGGTCGCCGGACACACACGCGAATCCGCTGATGCGTTCGCGCGCGATCACGTCGTAGATCTCGCCCCGCTCCGTGTACGCCGTCCCGTAGTCGCCGCCGCCGCCCCACGCCGCGTAACCGGCGCCGGGCCAGCCCGCCGTGACGCCGCCCGGAATGTTCTGCGGGTCGGCGCGCCCGTCGAGGACGCCCTGGCTGTTGCCCCACACCTTCCACGTCGCGCGCGACGAGCGCAGCCGCTTCAGAAACCACGCCTTCTGCTCGGCACCCAGGATCGTCTGCGGCGGAGCGTCGCGCCGGAAGTTCGGCACGTCACGATCCCCCCAGCGGATGGTCGCGGGCGGCCGGCCGCCGTTCGCCGTGCGGCCGGCATCGAGGATCGCCATGGCCTCCTCGGCGAAGAGCCCGGGGAAATCCGGCGTGGAGAAGGCACGCGCCTCCGACCGCGTCGTCGGCTCCTCGGAGCGATAGCTGTGCTGGTCGGTGATGATCAGCTCGAGGTGGCGGCCGAAGCGGAGCGCGCGGTACCCGGTGAGACTGGCGAGCGCGGCGCGGTTGTTGGGTTCGACGCCGAGCCCCGAGTCGTCAAAGCGCGCGATCGCGGCGTTGCTGACGCGTGGCGCCTCGAACCGCTCGAGCGACCGCGCCGGCGTAACGACGCGCGCGGGCTGGAACTCCCACCACGCCTGATTCGCGGCCACCTTCATCGTCTGCGCGGGCGTCGTGCCCGTGCCGTAGTCGCGCAGGCTCTGCCAGCCGTGCCACGAGAACTCGTGGTTGTCCCACATGGCGACGAACGGGAATCGCGCGCGCGCGTCCTGGAGGTCGGGGTCGTGCAGGTAGGCGCGGTACAGGGCGCGATAGTCGTCGACATCCACCGGAACGTGGAAGTCGCGGATCTTTTCCCCGCGCGGATAACGGAAGATCTCGCGGACCGTCCGATCGTAGTAGCCGTTTGGCCGGTCCTCGGGGTAGTTGACGACCTCGTACACGAAATCGCCGAGGTGCAACACGAAGGAGAGACGCTCGTCCGGCGCGGCGCGCTGGTCTTCGTAGATCATGCGACGCCACGCGTGCAACGAGCCGGTGGTCGGATCCTGGCAGGAGACGAATGCGAAGCGCACCGGGCGCGGATCGCCGTCCGCGGGCGCGGTGACCGTGCGTCCGACGCGACTGCCGTCTCCGTTCTCGTCACTGAAGCGATACCAGTACTCGCGGGCCGGCGCGAGTCGACCGACCAGCACGCGCACGGTCCAGTCGTGCTCGGAGCGCGCCACCGTCCGCGCGCTGGCGACGACGCGCGAGAACGCCTCGTCCTCAGCCACCTCTACAGTGAGAGGGATCGGCTGGTTCGTGCCGGGCCGGCGCGTCCAGAGGATCACCCCGTCGGGACCCGGGTCGCCGGACGCGACGCCTTCCGGGTACAGGTCGCGCCGCTCACGCCAGACGGCGCGCGAGGGACGGGGCGCGCGGTAGCCCCAGGCCGCGCCGGCGCCGAGGGCGGCCGCGACAGCGAGGAACTCACGGCGGTTGATCGTCATGTCGGAGAATCTACGCCCTGATGTAGCTCAGCCCCACCACCCCCGTCGGATACGGATGCGCCGACGCGAGCGTGAACTTCGCATCGATCCGATCGGGGAACACGCGCTTGCCTTTGCCGAGCGCGATCGGATAGACGTGCAGGAACAGCTCGTCGATGAGATCGTGCTGGAGCAGCGCATGCACGAGCTGGCTCGAGCCGTCGGTCACGATATTCTTGCCGGGCTCGGCCTTCAGCTTCTGCACTGCCTCGATCGGATTACCCGAGATGATCGTCGTGTTGCGCCACGTCGGTGCCTTGAGCGTCTTCGACACGACGTATTTCCTGGGCGCGTTCATCACATCGCCGAACGGATCGCCGGGCTTCATCGGCTCGAACGCCTCCGCATGAGTCACGTAGGTGCGGCGGCCGAGCAGAAAGGCGTCGACGTCCTTCATCAGGCCGAAGAAGGTCGCGCCGATGTCGTCGTGCCAGTAGGGGCCGGTCCAGCCGCCGTGGCTGAATCCGCCATCGGTGTCTTCGTCCTTGCCGCCGGGCGCCTGCATCACGCCGTCCAGGGTGACGAATTCGTGTACGATGAGCTTTCTCACAGTCCGGATCTCCCTGTTTGTTGGTTGGGTTTTGTCCGTGTCCGGAAGGACCGGCTCGGCTAAGGCGTGCGTTCTGAAGAACGCGATGAGCCCTTCATGGCTCGCGTTGTGGCCGCGCCGGCGCTGCAGCGCACGGGGTCAACCCACCCCGACATCCTCTCATCACTGACCCGGTGCATACGTGTGCACCACAACGCCGCAGGCGTACGCGGTCGACTGGGCCAGTCGAAGGTTCTTGCGGGTCTTGAAGATCCCCATACCCCGCCCGATCGCAACCGGATTCACGAAGATGTTCAGCTCGTCGATGAGGTTGTGCTCGAGGAGCGAGCTCACGAACGTCGGGCCGCCGTATACGACGATGTCCTTGCCTGGCTGCTCTTTCAGGCGGTTCACCGCCTGCACGAGATCGCCGTTTTCCACTCGAACATTCTTGCCGTCCGCCTGCTTCAGCGTCTTGCTGAAGACGACTTTGGGATAGTCCACCATCTTGCGAGCGAAGAAGGCTTCGGGGCTGTCGGGTTTGACCGACTCCCAGTAGTTGATGAATCCGGGTGTCATTTTGCGGCCGAGCAGGATGGTGTCGCTCGTGTCGGTGAGGTGGACGATGAACGCCAGCAGCTGCTCGTCCAGGTTGCGGGTCATCCAATCAAGCTGGCCGTCGGGGCCGGCGGCGAAGCCGTCGATGGTCATCTGCACTTGGAGCTTGAGCTTGCGAGGCATCTGATGGTTTCCTGGGTGTTTGGTTCCTTAGAGCGTCGAACGAGCGCGGTCGAAATCGACAAGGCGCCCTATTTTTGGATCCATGCGCAAGCTACTCCCGCTGGTCTTGCTGCTGCTATCCGGCGCGTCGCGTCAGAACCCTGAGCGGGTGGTCGCCGTCACGATCGATGACTTGCCGGTCGTATCGGTCGCGAGCGATTGGTCGAGCGTGACGGAGCGCCTGCTCGGCGCGCTGCGCGAACACAAGGTGCCCGCTGTCGGCTTCGTCAACGAAGCCAAGCTCTACCAGAATGGAACGCTCGATTCGACGCGCGTCGCGTTGCTCTCGGCCTGGCTCAGCGCCGGCCACGAGCTCGGTAACCACACATTCGCTCATCGCGGCGCACATGCGACGCCGCTCGCGGAGTATCTCGACGGCATCTCCAGGGGCGAGATCGTGACCCGCGAGCTCGCGCGCCGAGCCGGCCGGCCGTTCCGCTACTTCCGCCACCCGCAACTCCATACAGGGCGTTCACTCGAGTATCAGCGGGCCGTCGAGCGCTTCCTCGCGAGCCACGGCTACACGATCGCGCCCGTCACGGTCGACAATCAGGAATGGGTCTATGCGCGCGCGTATGTCGTCGCTGAACAGAGGGGCGACTCTGCGCTCCTCGCCCGAGTGGTCGACCACTACCTGAGACATATCGACAGCGCATTCGCCTACTCGGAACGGCTGTCACGTACCCTGTTCCAGCGTG
>JBLNGI010000314.1:0-2841 GCA_050264615.1 Gemmatimonadota bacterium | reverse complement strand
GGCCGTGGCCAGCAGGAACGCGGTCATCAGATGAGGACGCTGGTGCATGCGGGCGGTCATCGGACGTACTACCTCCAGTGCGGGGCAGTATAACGTCACCCGCAGGGTTCAGGGCTCAGGGCTTGGGGCTCAGGGCTCAGTAAGAGCGTTCCGGAATCCGGAGTGGCGGGGTGGGAGCTCTCGGAGCATCAAGGGCTCCGGCCTCCTGGAACTCGCCAAGCGAGATCGGCACGGCCACCTTCAACATCAGCGTGAAGACGAGGAAACCGATCGCGAACACGCCGGCGGCGACCCGCAGTTCGGTGATGGTCGGGTAGTACTCGTAGATCTCTCCGAGGGTGTCCGGCGTCAGCCCTGGAATGATCAGACCCATTCCTTTTTCGATGTAGCAGCCCGCGTACGTGGCGAGGCATCCGAGGTTCATCGTGAGCCAGTAGCGTCTCGTCGCCGGCACGATGAACAGGATGAAGGCCAGAACGTTCAGCGACACCGCCGCCCACGCGTAGGGGACAAGGGTGCGGTGCACTCCCAGTCCTTCGTACCAGTAACGTGTGAACAGCAGGTGTTCGGTGTCCGAGTAGTACTCCTTGAACGCCTCGGCGCCATGAAGAAACAGGTTGAGGAACGTCGCGTACGCCATGAGCTCGGCGATCTTCCAGATCGCTTCCTGCTGGAGCTCGAAGGCGGTGAACCGCTTCAACAGCTGCAGCACGATCAGCAGGATGGCCGGACCGGAACAGAATGCCGACGCGAGAAACTGAGGCGCGAGGATGGACGAGTTCCAGTAGGGGCGCGCGGCCAGGCCGTTGTAGAGAAACGCGGTCACGGTGTGAATCCCGACGGCCATCGGAATCGAGAGGAGCACGAGCGGCACGACGAGCCGCTTTGAGTAGTGCCGTCCCGTGAAGGCGCGATACAGGATGTGCGTGACGACGACGAAGTTCACCAGGAAGTACAGATTGAGGACGATGACGTCCCATGCGAGCAGCGACCGCGGAAAATTGAGGTGCCCCAATCCCGGGATGAGGTGCCAGACGCGGTCGGGCCGTCCGATGTCCACGAACACGAACAACCCGCACATGACGATCGCGCTGACCGCCAGCAGTTCCCCGTAGATTACGATCTCGCGAATGGGTTTCCAGTCGTAGACGTAAGCCGGAATCACCAGCACCACGGCGGCGGCCGCGACGCCCACGAGGAACGTGAAGTTGCCGATGTAGAACCCCCAGCTCACCTGGTCGCGCATCGCCGTCACGCCCAGCCCCGCGCTCACCTGGCGCGCGTACGCCAGCCCGCCGGACGCGATCAACGCAAGCAGCACGACCAGCCATGTCCAGTAGGTCGCGTTGCCGCGGAGCACGAGGCGCGCGCTCGACACGATGAACCGATTGAACCGGCGGACGGCCTCCACAGTCACCTCATGTTCCGTAGAAGTAGAAGAACTTCGGCAGCGTGTTGAGCTCTTCTTTCAGCACCAGCACGCGTTTGTGCTCGATGATGTAGCGAATCTCGCTGTCGGGATCGAGCAGGTTGCCGAACTTCCGCGCGCCGACCGGGCACACTTCGACGCAGGCCGGATAGCGTCCGTTCCGCACGCGCTGGATGCAGAAGGTGCACTTCTCCACCACCCCGCGCGGCCGCGGACGATTGCCCAGGTAGTGCATGGCCGGATTCACCTCCGGCGCGGGGAGTCCAGGCTCCGACCAGTTGAAGTGCCGAGCTCCGTACGGGCAGGCCGCCATGCAGCATCGGCAGCCGATACACCAGTCGTAGTCGATGACGACGATGCCGTCCTTCTCCTGCCAGGTCGCGCCCACAGGGCACACCTTGGTGCATGGCGGATTACGGCACTGCTGGCAGGACACCGGCACGTAGAAATGGCCGTCCTCCGGCACCTGCTCGGGCTGGTAGTACGCGTCAGCGTGGGCGAAGTCGATCCCGCGCTCCTTGTCCATGGACATCACGCGGATCCAGTGGACCTGCGGCTGTCGCGACTGGTTGTTCTCCTCCACGCACCCATACACACATCGCCGGCATCCGATGCAACGGGAGATGTCGAGGGCATAGGCGAACACGACCTGCTCGGCGGCCGGCGTGTCGGCAACCGTCACCGCCTTGCCGTACTTGCGCGAGTACTCGCGTTCGAGGTCCGCGAGCATGCTGCGCAGGCGCGGCTTCGGCAGCTCGCGCAGCCGCCGGGGCCCGCACGCGGTCAGCAGGAACCCGGCAGCTGCGGCGGCCGTGCAGGAGGCAAATTGTCGTCGCGTGACACGACGTGGTTCGTCGGAGGACATCGCAGTCTCTCAACCTGTGGCAGGCCTGAAGGCCTGCGCTACGCACCTGGCCGCGACGGCCGGACCGGCGCGGGCTTCGGCGCAAGCGAGTGAAACCGCGGCTGGTGCGGGTTATGGCAATGCGCGCAGAGCAGGTAGCGCTTGTGCCCGTTCCACTCCCCCACCCGGCGGCCGTGCACGCCCGCGCGCCAGTCGCGGTACTTCTCTCCGTGGCACTGTCCGCACAGGCGATACGATTCGGCGAACGGCACGGGCTCTCCGCTCGCGAGATGCAGCTGGTCCCGGTTCTCCGCGTCGTGACAATCCAGGCACCATCGGTGTTCTTCGTCGTGCTTGAGCACGATGTCGTCGTGCATCGCGGTCAGCTCGCGTCGCGTGCGGTTGGGCGGCATGTCCTGGTTGTGGCAGCCGGAGCACGGGAAGATCCCGTCGGTGAAGGGGGGCGGAGGCACCTCGATCCGCTCGCCCGGCGCCGGCGGCGGGGCGGCGCCTCGACCCTGAGACGGCGGCGCCATCTGCGCACGGCCGGCCGCAACCGCCGCGAGGA
>JBLNGI010000313.1:0-3270 GCA_050264615.1 Gemmatimonadota bacterium | reverse complement strand
CAAATGGTTCCTCGCGATCCCCCATTTCGTGGTGCTGGGCCTCCTCGCGGTTGGGGCGTGTGTCTGCGTCATCGTTGCCTGGCTCGTGATCCTCTTCACCGGCCGGTATCCGCGGCCGTTGTTCGATTTCGTGGTGGGGGTGTTTCGCTGGTGGCTGCGCGTCGCGGCGTACGCGCTCTTGCTGACGACCGATCGCTATCCGCCATTCCAGCTCTCAGCCTGAAAGGGGAACCCATGAACACCATCGTGCAAAAACCACTGACGCAACGCATCCGGATCGAACAGCACAGCGCCATTGGCATGCTGTGGTTCGGCGCGTGGCTGTTTACGATCTCGTTCCTGCATCTCTCGTTTTGGAAAGCCGTGCTCGCGTTGTTGGTCTGGCCGTACTATCTCGGCGCCGCGCTCGCTCCGCTGCTACGGAACTCGCTCACATAGGTTCATGGGCCGACTGGTTGCCACTCTCAGACGCCAGCCGCTGCTCGGCTACTTCGCGCTCACTTATGCGATTAGTTGGGGCGGGGTTCTTGCCATTGTCGGCATTGGCGGTTTGCGATCCGGTTTTCTGGCGCTGACCCGAGGCATGTGGGTTTGGGCGGCAATGCTGGCCGGGCCAAGCATCGCTGGGATCCTCCTGACCTATGTCGTATCTGGCCCCGCGGGTTTGCGCGACATTTGGCGCGGCTTGGGCCGGTGGCGGGTCCTTCGACGATGGTACGCGACGCTGCTTGTCGCCCCCGTTATCGGCTCACTCATCGTCTTGGCGCTCTCGCTGGTTTCCGAGGATTTCAGACCCTGGCTGATTGTTGAGCCAAACAAGGTCCTCGTCTTCGGAATGTTCTTGGCCCTCGTCGTGGGCGCGTGGGTGGAGGAGCTAGGCTGGACCGGCTACGCGACTCCGAGGTTGAGAATGATCCATGGGCCCGCATATGCGGCACTGCTCCTCGGGAGTCTTCATGGTGCCTGGCATTTTCTGGCGGATTTCTCTGGGCGGGCCGATGCGCCTGCGCTGCTCTACGTTCCGCGCTTCGTGGTGTTCTGGCTTGTGGGTCTCATCGCGCTGCGGCTGCTGATGGTCTGGGTGTATGAACACACCGAGAGTCTTCTGCTGGGCCAGCTGATTCATGCCTCCTACACGGCGCCACTGTTCCTTCTCACACCGCCCGCGGCGTCCGCCGCGCAATTGCTCCTGCTCTGGACGGTGTTCACCGTCGTGTTCGTGACCGTCGTTGTAGGTCTCGTGCGACGGGAGGCGCTCGGCCTATCGATCGATGCTCACAGCGCCAGGTGGATGCCTGCTCCTAACGAGCGCACGTTTTCCTGATAGAACTGGCCGTACGGCGCGGGCCCGGTGTAGCCGTGCAGCTGCAGGCTGAAACGCCGCACGGTCGTTCCTTGCATCGGCACCCGAAACTCGATTCCCACCCGGCCGCTCCAGCCGACGCGCCATTCGCGTTCCTGCGACGACTTGGCATCGATCGCGGCGATCAGCCGGCCGCTTCCAGGCCCCGGTGACGTGGGCCGGAACTCAACGCCGGCATGCAACAATCCCGGCTTCAGGTCCGCCGGTTCGTGCCGCACGATGTACTCGCCGCCTCCGTAGGCGCGCACCTCGCCGAAGTCTCGCGATGCAAGCAGCTCGACTGCCTCGAAGGAGAGGTTCACCCGTGTGGGATTGGTGTTCAGAATGAATTCGTCGCCCAGGTGCGAACTCTGATGGTACAGCTTGAGGCGCAGCGATCCCGCGCCGGCGCGGTAGGCGAGTGGAAACCCGATCGTGAAGTCGGTATTGATCAGGTCAATCGAGCGTGTGCCCAGGTTGAACTGCGAAAAAACGCCGGCCGCGACGCTGATCTCCCAGCGGCGGTTCCGGCCGCTCGCAAACGCCACATCCTCGCCCAGCCCGACGTTGGCCACCGTGCCGGTTACAGTCGGGGACTTGACCCAGAGCCAGGCAGCGAAGAAGTGGGGTTGCTTGGGATCGGCGAGGAGCGGGGCGAACAGGCGCTTGACCTCCTGCGCCCCCGCCCCGCCCGGTACCATCACCAACGCGACAACGCATGCAAGGACGAGCAGTCCTCTAGCCCGCAACATGCCCCCCGGTCGCGACAGCGTCCACCTTGGTGCGGTGCACGGTCCCGTCCGGATGCTGGGGCGGCGCGTACAGCGTATACAGCTTGAGAGCTTTGTGCCCCGTGTTCTTGATGTTGTGCCGCATGCCGGCGGGGACGACGATCGCCATATCGCTCTCGATCGCGGTCTCGGCCCCGTCCATCCAGATCTTGCCCTGACCCTCTTCCACCCGGAAAAACTGGTCCGTGCTGACATGCACCTCTTCGCCGAGCTCCTCGCCGGGCTGAAGTGCCATCACCACGAGCTGTATGCGCGGACCTGTAAACAGGACACGCCGGAAGTCACGATTCGCTTCGGTTTGCTCCTCGATGTCGCCGATGTACCCTTTCATTGAGCCCTCGCTGCTGAAGATGACGGGAACCTATCACGTTCCCAGACAGGGCGGATGAATTGAGGATGAAGGCCGGTTCAGCTAGGGCGGAACGCGTTGATGACTTGGCCGGCAACCCCCGGGAGCACGCCCAACGCGCCTACAATAAGCCAGTCGTGCCAGCCGAGCGGCACCACCCCGAGGGTTCGCGCGAGCGGCGCCCAAAACGCCGCGAACATCTGGAGGGTCAGGACGACGGCGACCGCACCGAGCGCGTACCGATTTGCCACGATGCGCGCCGGCCGGATGACAGGCTCGGCGCTTCGCGCGTTGCCAAGGTGGAAGACCTGCGCGAAGGCCAATGTCATGAAGGCCAGCGTGGTGACGTACCCCGGCTCGTCCGGATGCGAGTGCATCCCCCACCAAGCGGCGGCCAGGGCGCAGGACGCGATCAGCACTGCATAGCCGGTCGTCAGGCGAACCATCCTGGTCGAGAGGATGGCTGCCTGTGGTGAGCGCGGCGGCCGGCGCATCAGGTCCGGCTCCGGCGGCTCGAACGCCAGCGCGATCGCCGGAAAGGTATCGGTGACGATGTTGAGCCAGAGAATCTGCAGGGGCACGAGCGGCGCAGGCCATCCCGCCAGCCCAGCGCCGAGGAACACGAAGATCTCACCGAGATTACAGCTGAACAGATAGAAGACGAACTTGCGCAGATTGTCGAAAATCACCCGGCCTTCCTCAACCGCCGCGGTGATCGTCCCGAACCGGTCGTCTTGCAGAACCAGTCCGGCCGTGGCCTTGGCGACATCCGCCCCGCGTCCCATCGC
>JBLNGI010000312.1:0-5655 GCA_050264615.1 Gemmatimonadota bacterium | reverse complement strand
GCCGCGAGTTGAAGAATGTCGCGCGTGCTCGGGCCCTGCAGCGACACGGCGGCGGTCTGCTCGGACACGTCCTCGATCTTGACGTCGAGGCCGGCGGCGTTGAGATGCAGCCAGCGCAGCGTCGGATCGGCCGATGTCATGCGGTAGGTCTGCTCGCTCAAGACCGAGATCGTGCCGTCATCGATCTGCTTGCCTTCGTTGTCACACCACGGCGTGTAGAGGACCTGGCCGACCTTCGCCTTGCCGACGTTGCGCGTGACCATGTGATCGAGCAGCCGCGCCGCGTCCTTGCCGGTGATCAGGTACTTGTAGAGAGGAGAGACGTCGAACAGGGCGGCGGAATTGCGAATCGCGTGGTATTCGCGCTCGTGCGACAACTCGTACGAGCTGGCGACGACGTATCCGGCCCAGCGCCGCCAGGCCTGTCCCTCCGAGAGCGGGCCAGTTCGAGGATGGAACGGCGTGGTGCGCAGGCTCATGACGCGGTCGTGGTGGCAGTCTCGGCGGGGGCAAAGACGACGAGGACCTGCAGCTCCGTCTGTATGGAATGGAAGTGATGCTCCACGCCCGCCGCGACGAAGATCGCGGTTCCGGGAACGACGGGGCGATCCTCGGTGCCGACGCGAATCATCGCCGTGCCGCCGACCACGTAGTACAGCTCGTCCTCCCGGTGCGGCTCTTGCCGGTCCGGCTCGCCAGGCTGCAGCACATACAGTCCCGCCGACATGGCGGGCACGCGGATCAGCTCGAAGTAGTTGTGGCCGGCAGGGCGATCCGCGAACAGCCGGGGAAGCTCGAAGTTCTCCATGCGGGCGCGAAATCTCACTTGAGGCGACGTTTCGTGCAAATTTCCCGCGTGCGACTGCACCTCGTCGAGCTTCATGATTTGCCCGGGTGTCCGCCCTCGCTGCGCGACGCGCTCACGGACTTTCTCGCGTTTTCGCTGAATCTCTCCCGCGCTTACGAACCGGCGGGCCCGCTGCTGCGGGAGGCCGTGGCGCGAGCGCGGGCCGATCGGGTCGTCGACCTCTGCTCGGGCGCCGGCGGTCCCTGGAGCCGGTTGGCCGGGAACGTCGGCGTGCCCGTGATCCTGACGGATCTGTATCCGCACAAAGGTCCCGGGCCGTCGGGGCAGCCGCCCTTTCACCCCGATCCGGTGGACGCCCGCGCCGTCCCGGCGGCGCTCAAAGGATTTCGCACGGTGTTCACCGCCTTCCACCACTTCCGCCCGGCGGAGGCGCGCGCGATCCTCGCGGACGCGGTGGCGCAGCGTCAGGGCATCGCCGTGTTCGAAGCGGCGCGGCGTGCACCTTGGGAAATCCTCGTCGTGGCGCTCACGTGGCTCGGGGTCCTGATCGCCGAGCCGTTCATTCGACCCTGGCGCTGGTCTCGGTTCTTCTGGACCTACCTTCCCCCGGTCCTGCCCCTGGTGGGGACGTTTGATGGCGTGGTTTCCTGCCTGCGGGCCTACTCAGCTGCGGAGCTGCGCGAGCTGGTGCGGGGGCTCGACGCCTACGAATGGGAGATCGGCGACGTCCGCGGCGGCTGGTCGCCGCTGCGGGGGACGTACTTGATCGGTGTCCCCCGCGGGATAGCTTCCGAGCGTCATCCTCTCTAGGCGCTGGGGGCCGTCCGCATGCGCTTGATGCGTCTCGCCGGGCCACTCTGGTTTCCGCTCGTCATTGCCGCGCAACAGCCGGCCGTTTCCGCCCCAGTCACGGCGCCCCCCAAGCTGCCCCCTCCCGCCGGTTACCGCGTGCTGATCGTGCCCGACATGGAGGGCATGGGGAGCGCGGTCGATATCCACGAGGTGATCGCGGGCAACGAGGGCGAGCAGTACCGCACGCTCACGAGCGACGACTACTGGAACCGATTCCGCGGCCTGCTGACGCAGGAAGTGAACGTCGTGATCGCCGGCGCCCGGGCGGCGGGCGCGGGGTCGTTTGTCGTGAACGAGGGCCACGGCGGCAACCTGTTCGCCAACGTGCTGCCGTGGGATCTCGACACGGCGGCGATTCTGGTGCGCGGGTTCCCGAAACCGCTCATCATGATCACCGGCATCGACTCGAGCGTCGGCACGCTGATTTTCACCGGCGCGCACGCGAGCGCGGGGATGCCGGGCATCCTCTCGCACAACTTCGCGTTCGACACGTTCACGGTGAATGGCACCAAGCTCAACGAGGTGGGGATCAACGCGCTGATCGCCTCGGAGTTCGGCGTCGCCGTGTCCATGGTCAGCGGCGATGACGTGCTGATCCGCGAGACGCGCGCGATTCTCGGGAATGACTTCGTCGGCGTGACGACCAAGTACGCGGTCGGCCGCATGGCGGCGATCACGTTCAGCCCGGCGAGGGTGCGCCACATGCTCCAGGACTCGGCCGTCGTCGCGGTCCGGCGCGCGATGCGCGGCGGCTTCCGGCCCTACCGCCTCCAGAAACCGTATCGCGTGGAATTCGCGCTGCGCCGGTCCTATCCCGACCTGGTGGTGCAGGGGGTCGATTCGCTGCATTGGCAGGGACTCGAAAAAACAGGGGACCGCTCCTATCGCCTCGTCACGTCGGACGCCCGCGCCATGGGGTACCTACTCGACGCCATCGAGCGGGTGGTGTTGCGTTGATCGCTCCACTCCTCGTCGCCCTGGCGCTGCAGCAGCCGCAGCAACAGGCGCCGCAGGCGCAACCGCGTGACTCGACGCCGCCCGAGGCGTACTACGGGGTCACGGAATGGCGCGAGGCGCGCGCCAAGCTCGAGCCCCTGATGGAGAAGCGCGGATTCACGGTTTACATCATCGGCGACATGGAAGGGCTCGCGGCCGCGGTGCGCAACGGCACGGAGATGCGGCCACCCACACGCGGCGGGGGATCCGATCACGAGCTGTTCCGTGCTGAGCTCACGGACGAGATCAATGCGGTCATCGCGGGTGCGCGCGACGCCGGCGCGACGCAGTTCGTGGTGAACGAGGGGCACGGTGGTACGCTGTTCCGCAACGCGCTCCCCGAGCGCCTCGACTCCGAGGCGATTCTCATCCGCGGCTATCCCAAGCCGATCGTCATGTCCACGGGCCTCAATCCCGACGTCGACCTCTTGATCATCGTGGGCGCGCACGCCAACGCCGGCACGCCGGGGATCATCTCGCATTCGTTCGCCTTCGATTCGTTCACGGTGAACGGGCGGCAGTTGAACGAAGCGGGCATCGCCGCGTTCATCGGCGGTGAGCTGGGGGTGCCGATGGGTCTCGCGGCGGGCGACCAGATCCTTACCGAGGAAACGCGTCGGATGCTGGGGCCGATCGAGACGGTCACGACGAAACTGGCGATGTCCCGCAGCGCCGGAGCCGGGTTCTCGCCCGCGCATGTGCACCGCGAATTGCGCACGGCCGCGGCGCGTGCGGTGCGCCGTGCCAAGGCGGGCGAGCTGAAGCCCCTGAGCCTCGCCCGGCCCTACCAGGTGCGGCTGTGCATTCGCCGGAGCTTCGACCCCTGGTTCGTCGGCCAAATCGCGCAGCTCAAAGGCCTTCGCCTGGAAAGCGGAGACCGGTGCTTTGCATACACAAGTCAGTCTGCCGAAGCAATTGGCGACCTGCTGAACCGCATCGAATGGATCGTGTTGAAGCCCTGAAGGGGGACCCTATGCGCCGTTTCATGATGCTCCTCGCTGTCCTGCCGTTCACGCCGCTGCGCGGTCAAGAAACCGCGTCCGATACGCTGCTCACCGTCAACCATTATCTCGACTGGGAACAGGTCGCCGATCCGCAGATCTCGCCTGACGGCTTGCAGATCGTGTACACCCGGCGCTGGGTGAACAAGATCGAGGATCGTTGGGATGCGGGCCTGTGGATCATGAACGCCGACGGGTCGAAGAACCGCTTCCTGGTGAAGGGCTCGAACGCGCGCTGGTCGCCGGACGGCACGCGCATCGCGTATTTCGCCGACGGCGAGCCGAAGGGCACGCAGGTGTTCGTGCGCTGGATGGACGCCGAGGGCGCGATGTCGCAGGTGACGCGCCTCAGCGACAGTCCCGCGAACCTGAGCTGGTCGCCGGACGGGCGTTCGCTCGCGTTCACGATGCTGGTGAAGAGCGAGACGCCGTGGAAGATCAGCATGCCCGGTGCGCCCGAGGGCGCGAAGTGGACGGCGGCGCCGCGCGTCGTCGATCGGCTGCACTATCGTCGCGATCGCACCGGGTTCATCGAGCAGGGAACGAATCAGATCTTCCTCGTGCCGGCCGAAGGCGGCACGCCGCGGCAGCTCACGAGCGGTGATTTCGGGACCAGCGAGCTGGGCGCGGGGCTCAACTACGATTGGACGCCCGACGGCCGCACCATCGTGTTCGACGGCGTGCGCGAGGCCGATGCCGACTATCGCTATCGCGAGTCGTACATCTACGCGGTCGACGTCAAGAGCGGGGCCGTCCGCACCGTCGTCGGCAAGAAGGGCGGGTGGTCCAATCCCGTCGTATCCCCCGACGGCCGGACGGTGGCGTTCACCGGGAGCGAGGCGGGCACGTACTCGTATCGCGCGGACGAGGTGTGGGTCGTCGGGATCGACGGCAGCGGCGCGCGCGCGCTCACGACCTACGATCGCGATCCCGGGTCGGTCCGTTGGAGCCCCGACGGCAGCGGCGTCTATTTCGCGATGGGCGATCAGGGAACGAGCAACGTGTACTTCGCCGGCCTGCGCGGCGGCAATCGCAAGGTGACCGATGGCGTGCAGATGCTGTCGGTGACGTCGATCTCGCGCGACCTCAACGCGGTCGGCGTTCGCACGGACGCCGACGAATCCCCCGATATCGTGCGGTACAGCCTGCGCAAGCCCCAGCCCATCACCAAGCTCACGAACGTGAATGCGGACGTGCTCGACGGCATCCGGCTGGGCAAAGTCGAGGAAGTGTGGTACACCTCGAGCGGCGGGGCGCGGGTCCAGGGTTGGATCATCAAACCCCCCGGGTTCGATCCCGCCAAGAAATACCCGCTGCTCATGGAGATCCACGGCGGCCCGCACGCGATGTACAACGTGGCGTTCAGCTATCAGCTCCAGAATTTCGCCGCGAACGGGTTCGTGGTGCTGTACACCAATCCGCGCGGCAGCACCGGGTACGGCAGCACGTTCGGCAACGCGATCGAGCGCGCCTACCCGAGCGTGGATTACGACGACCTGATGGCAGGCGTCGACACGGTCGTCGGCCGCGGTTACATCGACACGCAGCGCATGTACGTGGGCGGTTGCTCGGGCGGCGGGGTGCTCTCGAGCTGGGTCATCGGGCACACGACGCGGTTCGCGGCGGCGGCGGTGCGGTGTCCGGTGATCAACTGGCTCAGCATGGCGGGGCAGACCGACGTTCCGCTGTTCACCTACGGTTTCTTCGACGCGCCATTCTGGGAAAAGCCGGACCAATGGCTCAAGCAATCGTCACTGATGTACGTGGGCAATGTGAAAACGCCGACGCTGATCATGACGGGCGAGCTCGACCTGCGGACGCCGATGCCGCAGACCGAGGAGTACTACGCGGCACTCAAGTACCTCAAGGTCCCGGTCGTGATGCTGCGGTTCAACGGGGAGTACCACGGCACCAGCTCCAAGCCGTCGAATTTCCTCCGGACGCAGCTCTACATGATGAGCTGGTATCAGAAGCACCGGCTGGGCGGTGAAGCGGCAG
>JBLNGI010000311.1:0-5089 GCA_050264615.1 Gemmatimonadota bacterium | reverse complement strand
GATCTTCGGCGCCGGCCAATACCGGGACGCGAATCTCGCGTTCTCGGGCGGCAGCGACGACAACGCCTACCACGTGTCGTTCAACTACCTGGATCAGGAAGGCACGGCCGCGTTCAACCGGTTTCAGCGCGGCGGCGCCCGGGTCAACACGACGTTCAACATCGGTCGGATGCGGGTCGGCGAGAACATCGCCGTGTCGCGCGAGCGGAAATACGGCGGGCTCGACGACGATGCGCTCGGCGAAAACAACATCGTCGGCAAGAACATCTTCCAGCAGCCGGTCGTGCCGGTCTACGACATCGCCGGGAACTTTGCCTCCGGCAAGGCGAACGGGCTCAGCAACCTCACCAACCCGCTGAAGATTGCGGAGACCAGCCAGAACAACATCACCACCAACGACCGGGTGTTCGGGAACGTGTTCGCTGGTCTGGACGCCGGTCACTCGCTGTCGTTGAACACGCGCTTCGGGTTCAACCTGGGTCAGGGCAGCTTCCACGGCTTCACCGCGGCGACCCCCGAGAACTCGGAAGTCACCGCGATCAACGCGATCAACGAGAACTACAACCTGTTCACGGAGTGGACGTGGAGCAACACGTTGAACTGGTCACGGGTCATGCAGCAGCACAACATGACCGTGCTGGTCGGACAGGAAGCGAGCGAGGCCACGAACCGATTCGAGCAGGGGAACTGCGCCAATCTGCTCAATCCGAGCGTGGACACGCGCTATATCCAGGATGCACTGTGCGATCCGGCCACGAAGAACGTGTTCAGCTCGGGGTCCAAGTCGGCGCTGCTCTCGTTCTTCGGGAAGGCCGACTACAACTACGGCGAACGGTATTATGCGAGCTTCACGGTGCGCCGTGACGGTTCGTCGCGGCTGTCACCCGAGAACCGCTGGGCCACATTCCCGGCCGTGGGTCTGGGCTGGAGGCTGTCGCGCGAAGGGTTCCTGGCGAACAACTCCACGTTCTCCAACCTGATGCTGCGGTTCGGGTGGGGCGTGACCGGCAACCAGCAGATTCCGCCGGGCCGCGTCGTCAGCCAGTTCGGCGGTGACCGGGGCGACACGTTCTACGACATCGGCGGCACCGGGACGAATATCCGCGCCGGATCGAAGCAGACGTCCATCGGCAACCCGATCCTCAAGTGGGAAGAGCAGCATTCGACGAACTTCGGGCTGGATGTCGAGTTCCTGCAGGGGCGGGCGACGTTCAGCGGCGATCTCTACAAGCGCAGCACGGAAAACCTGCTGTTCGATCCGCGGGCCCCGGCAACCGCCGGCTCGGCCTCGCCCCCGATCATCAACATCGGGAAGATGGAGAACAACGGGTTCGATTTCTCGCTCGGCTATCGCGGCCAGTTCGGCTCGAGCACGCTGTGGAGCATGACGTTCAACGGCAGCCACTACAAGAACGAGATCGTGCAGATCGACAACCTCGGCACGCAGTCGTTCGTCGGGCCGTTCGCGCTGCGCGAGCAGAACCCGGTCATCAACATGGTCGGTCATCCGATCGGGTCGTTCTACGGTCTCGTGGCCGAAGGGTACTACCAGGACTCAGCCGATGCGGCGCCGTTCTGGGATTCCGGCGCGCGCCCGGGGCGGATCAAGTTCCGGGATCTGGACGGCGATAATGCCATCACCGCGGCCGACCGTACGATCATCGGCGATCCGCACCCCGACTTCACGGCCGGGTTGGATCTGTCGCTGCGGAAGGGATCCTGGGAAGTGAGCGCGACGGTGTTCGGCTCGTTCGGGGGCCAGATCTTCAACTCGCAGAAGTACTGGTACGTGTTCCGCTACTTCGATACCAACGTGACGAACGACCGGTTGGCGAATTCGGCCGAGCTGAACGGCCGCTGCAGCCCGGAACCGCCGCCGCCGGGAGCACCACCGGGAACGCAGCCCACCTGGCCGTGTCCCGGGACGGTCGTCAACCCCGGCGCGAAGTATCCCCGGCTGGATGGTCAGGACGCGTTCAGCCGCCAGTTCTCGAGCTATTGGGTCGAGGATGGCACGTACGTGCGGATGCGCACGCTGCAAGTCGCGTATAACCTGCCGCCCGCGCTCATTCGCTGGATTCCTGCGGCGCGTGTGTACCTGCAGGCGGAAAATCTCTTCACCATCTCCGGCTATTCAGGTCTCGATCCCTCGCTGCCCGCGGCCAGTGCCTTCCGGGACGCGGCGCAACAACTCGACATCCGCGACCAGTTCCGCGGTGTCGATCAGGGGTCGTATCCGACTAGCCGCATTATCACAATCGGCATCACGACCACGTTCTGAGCGGATCGTCTTTCACTAGAGGACGCGAACGATGAAGACACTTCTAAGATCGAAGGTAGTGATCGCGACCGCGGTGGTGACGACGCTTGGAGCGATCACGTTTGCATGCAGCGACTTCCTCGATATCCCGCCCCAGGGGGCGGTCGAGGAGATCTCGCTGATCACGCCATCCGGCGTTGAAGGTTCCCTCATCGCGGCCTACCGCTCTTTGGACTGCAGCAGCAGCTCGGCGGGCTCGTGGGGTTGCGCGGCCAGCAACTGGGTCTGGGGCAGCGTCACCAGCGGGGACGCCTACAAGGGGTCCAACCTGGGCGATCAGCAGCCCATCAACAGCATCGAGACGTACAACTGGATCGTGGGCGAAGCCGAGGGATACCTGAACCAGAAGTGGAGCCAGGTCTACGAAGGGGTATTCCGCGCGAACGCCACGCTGCGGCTACTGGACAAGCTCCTGGCCTCCAACCCAACCGCGTTTACGCCGACGGTCGCCGGCAATATTCGTGGCGAAGCTCTGTTCTTGCGGGCGCACTACCATTTCGAAGCGTACCGGATGTGGGGCCATATCCCGTACTACTTCGAAAACGATACGACCCCCGTCACGGTCGGCGGCTTCCGCAAGGCCAACGACATGGCGCTCACCGCGATCGTCGACCAGATCATCGCCGATCTCAACCAGGCGGCCTCGCTCCTGCCCGCGACACCGCGCGGTGGGGACAAGGGCCGGGTGACGTCGTGGACCGCTCGCGCCTACAAGGGTCGGGTGCAGGTGTACGGCGCGGCGCTGACGCCGGCGCTGTGGGATTCCGCGTTGGCGACGCTGCGCGCGGTTCAGGCCACCGGTCCGTACGCGCTCCAACCGAGCTTCGATCAGGTCTGGACTGGTCGGTTGACCTACCGGAACGGACCGGAAACGATCCTCGCCTTCCAGGCCTCGGTCCGGGACGGTGAGCCGAGCGGGTGGAATTCGAACTGGGGCGAGCGGCTCAACTTCCCGCACGAAGGCAGCCACTTCGGGTGCTGCGGGTTCCACCAGCCCTCGTTCAACCTGGTCAATTTCTACCGGGTCGACTCGTTGACCGGGTTGCCCATGGCGTTCACGAGCAGCGCCTGGAACAACAACGACGCGAATTTCCAGGCCGGGAATTTTGCCCCGGTCGATCCACGGCTCGATTGGACGGTGGGTCGGTTCGGCGTCCCGTATAAGGACTGGACTGTGCCGAAGCCGAGCTGGATCCGCGATGCCTCCTACAGCGGGCCGTACAGCCCCAAGAAGAACGTGCACGAGCAAAGTGCCAATGCCGAGCACAACGCGGGGTGGCAGGCGACGCAGACGAACGATGTCAACATTCACCTGTTCCGCTACGCCGACATGTTGCTGCTCCTCGCCGAGGCGGAAATCGAGGCCACCACCGGCAGCCTCACCAACGCCGCGAACATCGTCAATCAGATTCGTGCTCGGGCCGGTGCAGTGGCGCAGGGGTGCGGGACGACGTCCGATACGGCAGTTGTAAACCGGTATTCGATATGCGACGACACGGCCGCTGCAGCTCGGGCTCTGCAGCCGATGGCGGTTCCGTTGGTGGCGGCCAGTGCGACGCTCGACACGCTGCTGACACCGTGGGCGTATTACAAGATCGCGCTCTATCCCGTGCCGTTCCCGGATGCGGCGACGGCGCGGCGCGCCGTGCACATCGAGCGGCGCCTCGAGCTGGCGATGGAAGGCCAGCACTTCTTCGACCTGCGCCGCTGGGGTGGGGCCGACACGGTGATTGCCAACTACAAGAGCAAGGAATCGACGCGCATTCCGTACATCGCCAGCGGCCAGACGTTCCAGCTGCCGCTGTATCAGTTGTATCCGATCCCGCAGACGCAGATCGATCTGAGCGTGGTCGGCGGCGTGCCGCAGCTGGTGCAGAATCCGGATTGGTAGCCGAACCCCCTGACCCCTCTCGGGGGAGAGGAGCACAGGGGTTAGTGCTTGTTGATTCTGAACGCCTGCAGGGAGTCGCCCGTATTCGCCACGAATACGGCGCTCCCTGCCGGCGTTTTGACGAGCACGAGTCCCGAAACATTGCGCGGCGCGAAGAATCCACTCCCTTGCGGCGCCACCGGTAGGAACTGACCGCGGCCATCTCCTCGCAACCACAACCCATTTCCCGCATCCGCGGCCGGCGTGTTGGGCTCTGTATGGAACAGATTGCCCGCCACGATCAGATCGAGGTTCCCGTCGCCATCCACATCCTGCGGCACAATGCCCCGGATCGGCGAGATCTGGGCCAGGACCGGCAGCGGCGTTGACGTGAACGCGCCGTTCCCGGTGTTCTGGAGGTACAGGCTCGCAAACGTGTCCGCCTGATAGTGCAGCGCGCGGCGCAGCTGGTCGGCGCTGAACATTTGCGTTACCGGCGCCGCCGCGAAGCCCGCATAGGTCGGAAACCGCAACGCCGCGGGATAGATCGTCGGCCCAATCCGGGCGCGGCCAAAGAACGGATACTCTTCCACGCCCACTTGCTTCGTCAGCACGATGTCGGTCGACTGATTGCCGGTGAAATCGCCGGCGTAGATCCCGAACTTGCTCATCGGTGACGTCGTGAACGACGAGTTCAGTCCCAGATTACCGGCAACGAGGTCCGGCCGGCCATCCCGATTGAAATCGCCGCTCGCCAGGCTGAACCACCAGCCGCGCGTCGCGCCGAGGCCGGTCGCCGCCGTCACGTCGCGGAACCGGCCCTCGTTGCGGTAGAACTGCAGCGGCATCCATTCGCCCGCCGTCACCAGATCCAGCCGGCCGTCGCCATCGAAATCGAC
>JBLNGI010000310.1:0-4186 GCA_050264615.1 Gemmatimonadota bacterium | reverse complement strand
CCGCCGGATGGATCCGTGACTTTGCCGAAGATCGATCCAATCGCTTGCGCGTTGGCCGCTCCGGCAGTCAGGGCGAGGATGCCTGCGCAAAGCAGGACGCCTCGGAAGACACGCATCATCTGATCTCCTCCTTAAGGGCTCTCTGGCACTTCGAAAACGGCCTCGAGGGCCCCCGAAACTCCGATCGGGACCAGCCCCCCGGCGTTCCTTGGAGTTCTGTGAGCACCGTGGGTAAGCAGCTAGCCTGTTCGGGTTCGGGCGAAGTGCGGATTACCGGCGAAGGGTAATGAGACACACTGGAACTGAGTATCCATGGAACCCTGTATTTGGCCGGGAGACGAGCCTGTAGTTCCTGCCGGGATGCCAATTCTGAAAGCGTCCGCCCCATGTTCCTGCATTGCCGGGCGGGCTAAAGCCTGCCTTTACACGGGTTTGACGTGTTCCGGCCGGATCCCCAGACCGACGAATCTCGCGGGCAGCCGCTGCAGCCACGGCCAGCGCTGTAGCAGCTCGATCGGCCAGGGCACACGCGGTTGCACCCCGGACAGCACGGGCTCGATGGCGAAGTCCTGTATCAACGTCTGCATCTTCTGCGTGACCCGCGTCGGCAGGAGGCGGCGCTCGCGGACGCGATCCAGATCGGTCTCGCGCACCTCGCCGCGACGGAGCGCCGGCCCGAGCAGGTTCGCGGTCGCAACCGCATCCTGAATCGCCAGGTTGATCCCGACGCCGCCGATCGGCGACATGGCATGCGCGGCGTCGCCGATGACGAGGAGACCCGGCTTGCTCCAGCTGATCAGCCGATCGACACGCACGGTGAGCACTCTGACGTCGTCGAGGGTGTCGATCTCGGCGTCGTCTCGCTTGGCCAGCGCGGCGATGCGGGCGCGAAACGCCGGCAACCCCTCGCGCTTCACCTGGTCAGCCGTGCCCTTGCGGATGATGAGCGCGCATTGCCAGTAGTCTCCTCGATAGAGCATCACCATGATCTGACCCGCGACGACACGACCCAGGACGGCGGGACGCTCGCCAGGCCGTGATGGGAGCGTGAACCACAGCACATCCATCGGTGCGCCGAGATTCTGGACCTCGAGGCCGGCCCGGCTTCGCAGCCGCGAATCGCGGCCGTCGGCGGCGATGACGAGCTGGCGCGCCGTGATGTCACGCGTGCCCTCCGGCGATCGCACCGTGACGCCGGTGACCCGGCCGTTGGCGGTGATGAGATCCGTCGCTTCCGTCTGGATGATCAGCTGGAAGGAAGCCAATAGTTTCGCCTGATCAGCCAGAAAGTCGAGGAACTCCCACTGCGGCATGAACGCGATGAAGGGGCACTTGACCGGCAGGTGTGTGAAGTCGGCGATGCGCACGCGCCGATCGCCGATCTCGCCCTCGGCGTACTGCACCTTCTGATGCGGCCTCGCGAGCAACGCGTCGAGCAATCCCAGCTCGTCGAAGATCGTCAGCGTCGACGGATGGACCGTGTCGCCGCGAAAATCGCGCAGAAAGTCTGCGTGCTTTTCGAGGACGATGACGTCGATGCCGGCGCGGGCGAGGAGATAGCCGCACATCAGCCCGGCGGGTCCGCCGCCGGCGATGACGACGTCAGCCGATTGATTCGAGGTCATCACGGCTCGAAGGATTGCCGCCCCCCATTATGCGCACCTTAAACTATGGAGAAGCCCGTGAATCGATTCTCGATCACGCGAACGGCCCTCGGCGTCGCGACGCTGGCGATGTTCGTCGCCGGCGTCAGCGTCGATGGGCAGGCATTCAGGATCGGTATCATCGGTCTCTACGGACTGAACAAGGTGTCGCCGAGTGAGGTTCGACGGACCCTGACCTTCAAGGAGGGTGACACCATCACGATCGCTCGCGAGCGTCCCGCCGCATTTCTGGATTCGGAACGCCGTCTTGCGGCGCTGACAGGGGTCGTCCGGGCGCGGATCGAACCCGTCTGCTGCGATTCAGGCGCCGTCATCGTATTCGTCGGCATCCAGGAGCAGGGCGCGCCCACGTTGCATCTCCGCCCGGCGCCCGAGGGCGCCGAACGGTTACCGGCCGACATCGTTCTCGCTGGTGAAGAGTTTTCGACGGCGTCGACGGCGGCGATTCAGCGCGGCGACGTGGGGGAGGATCGTTCCCAGGGTCACTCTTTGATGCACGATCCCGCGTCCCGGGCCATTCAGGAGCGGTTCGTGGTGTTCGCCAGGCGTGATCTTCCGCTGTTACGGCTCGTCTTGCGCCGTTCATCCGACGCTGCCGAACGGGCGCTGGCAGCGCAGATTCTGGGTTATGTCGCGGACAAGCAGTCCGTGGTTGACGATCTGGTTCGGGGAATGAGTGACCCGGCCGAAGAGGTCCGGAACAGCGCCATGCGAGCGCTGATGGTGTTTGCCGAAGCCGTGCCCGGCCCGAACGGCGCCACGATGCGTATCCCGTCGGGGCCGTTCATCGGGTTTCTCAATTCACTCGTCTGGTCGGATCGCAACAAGGCATCCGGCGCGCTTATGGCGCTCACGGCCCGGCGGGATCAGCGTCTTCTCGCGGAGCTTCGAGAATCGGCCCTGACGCCGCTCGTGGAGATGGCACGATGGAAAAGCGCGGGGCACGCCTTCCCCGCGTTCGTCATCCTGGCACGTACCGCCGGGTACTCCGACGAAGTCGCGGCTGGATATTGGGATCGTGGCGATCGGGAGGTCATCATTCAGGCGGCCATCGCCAGGCGCCGACAGCGCTGAACGGCTTTGCCCAGAAAGTCGAGGGATGTGATGCCGCGAAGTTCGAGAGATGTTTGGGCGCGGCTGAAGAGCTCGCGCCCACGCGTCGGTACGAGCAACTGTCTTATCAGCCGGCCGCCGGGGTCCAAGGGGTTTGATGTTTCATCATGGCGTTCAAGATGGTGAGCAATTTCCGCATGACGGCGACGAGCGCGACTTTGGCCGGCTTCCCCGCGGCGATGAGCCGGCGATAGAAGACCGCGAGCGCCGGATTGGACCGGCTCGCGACGAGCGCCGCCATGTAGAGCGTCGCGCGCACGGTGCGACGGCCTCCCCAAATCGACCGACGTCCGCGCCATTTCCCACTGTCGCGATTGAACGGCGCGACCCCGACCAGCGCACTGATCTGCCGGCGCGTGAGCTGTCCCAGTTCTGGCAGCTCGGCTAGTAACGTCCGCGCCGTCGTCGGGCCCACGCCCGGCACACTCCGCAGCAAATCCTCGTGCACGCGCCAGAGGGGACTGGCCTGGATCGCCTGGTCCATCTCGCCCGTGACGTCGTCGATGCGGCGTGCCAACCAGCGAATATGGTTCCGCAGGTCGCGCCGCACGACATTCGTCGTGGCTTGCGCCAGCCGCCGTTGTTCGGCCCCCAGCATCTCAATCAACTGGCGCCGCCGCGCCACCAACGCCGCCAACGCCTGCGTCGCGGCATCCGGAATCGGGCGCGCCGGCGGCTCCATCTGCGCCCCGAACTGAGCCAACACGCCGGCATCGATGGCATCGCTCTTGGCTAATTCACCCGCCGCCTGCGCATACGCGCGCACCTGTCGCGGATTGACAATGGCGACCGGCAAACCACCGGCCGCACAGGCCGCCGCCACCGGGAGTTCATAGCCGCCGGTCGCTTCCATGACCACCACGTCCGGCGACAGGACCTCGAGTCGGACCACGAGCGCCGCAATCGCCGCCTCGGTCGTCGCACTCGTCCAAGATTCTCCGGTCGGGTGCACCGCGATCGCTAAGGTCTCTTTGCCCACATCAATGCCGACCACTCGCAATGCCATGGCCCCTCCTCGCGCGTCATCGCATGTCCCAGCCTTATGAAGCGTTCGGGCTCGGGCCCGCACAACTGTTCGGGATCGACGATGACCTGACGGAAGGGAGCGCCCCTGCTCGTACACGGGCTCTGCCCCACGGGTACATCGGGCTACTCTCTTCCCAGGTGCGCTTATACCTGATCGCGAAGACATAACGGGTACGGCGGGTCCGCGGAACCTGATTCTTGTCAGCTTTTTCAGGTTTGAGCGGGCCCGGCGTTCACGCTCGAGTTGCTCCGCGTACCGCTCCTGGCTGTGCTTCAGGCGAAGCGTTGCGGTGAAGCACCGCTCGCCGAACCGGAACGCGCGCCGGCACTGGTCTTCGTGGAAGTAGCCGAATTCGATCCCGTCCTGAATCCAGCCTTCGGCT
>JBLNGI010000309.1:0-9376 GCA_050264615.1 Gemmatimonadota bacterium | reverse complement strand
ATGGGCTACGAGATGATGGCCGGCGTGGAAGCGGAGTTCTTCATCTTCCAGCTGGACGCTGAGGGCCAGCCCACGACGATCACGCACGATCACGGCGGGTACTTCGACCAGACACCGGTGGACCGTGCCGAGGAGATCCGGCGGCTGATCGTGAGGGACCTGGTCGCGATGGGGTTCGAGGTCGAAGCCGGGCATCACGAGGTCGCGCCGGGCCAGCATGAAATCGATTTCCGATACGCAGAAGCGCTCGAGACCGCGGACAACCTGGCGACGTTCCGATTTGTCGTTCGAAACGTGGCCTATCGTCACGGCTTTCTCGCCACGTTCATGCCCAAGCCGATCTTCGGGCAGAACGGCTCGGCGATGCACACGCATCAGTCGCTGTTTCGGAAGGGGAGCAACGCGTTCCACGATCCGAAGGCGCAGTGGGAGCTGTCGGACGTGGCGCTGGCGTACATCGCGGGGCTGTTGACCCACGCCCGCGGGTTCTGCGCCGTGACCAATCCGCTGGTCAACAGTTACAAACGCCTCGTGCCGGGGTATGAGGCGCCCGTAAACGTGGCGTGGTCCATGCGCAACCGCTCGCCGCTGGTCCGGATCCCCGACCGGCGCGGCGCGGGCACGCGTTGCGAGCTGCGCATGCCGGACCCCTCGGCCAACCCGTACCTCGCGCTGGCGGTGCAGCTCGCCGCCGGGCTGGATGGCGTGGCGCAGAAGCTGACGCCGCCTGATCCCGTGAACAAGAACATCTTCGAGATGAGCTTCCGGGAGCGTCGCAAGTACAGAATCGACGAGCTGCCGCGGGATTTGCACGAGGCGCTCGAGCTGCTCGAAAAAGACGATGTAGTGAGAGACGCGCTGGGCACGCACATTTACGAGCGCTTCGTCGAGGCCAAGCGAGGCGAGTGGCAGGAGTACAGCGGAAAGGTGAGTGAGTGGGAGCTCGAGCGGTACCTCAGTGTCTACTGATCGCCGCGAGTCTCAGCGCGTGCGAAATCCTGGCGCGTCCCGGCGACACGCAGGGGGTGCAGGGCGCCGGGCGGTGGGATCAGCACGCGCGCATCGTCGTGGACACCGACCCGCGCTACACGGTGATCCACTTGCGGGTCGACACGAGCCTGGCGGAGCGCCATGACGTCCTGCTGGCGCGCTTCGACTTCGATCCGAGTGAAGGAACAGGAGACGAGTACGCGCTGACCGTCGCGCTCGATCTGGGCGACGCCCGCCGCTTGTCCGCCGGCAAAGCCTATGCGCTTGGTGATCCCGTCACCGCGTATGCGACTGTGAGCTGCCTGTGCACGCCGTTGCGCCCCGACTCGGTCCGCGGCACGTACACGATGCAGACCCGGGGCCTGCGTCAAATCGCCGGCCGGGTCGATGCGACGCTGTACTTCACGGCGTGGAGTGATTCGAGCCGGCATGCGACCTATCGACTGCGCCAACGCATTCACGGGGTGCGACCCTGACGGCCGGGCGGCCGGGCGGCCGGGCGGCCGGTTTGGTGATCGCGTTCGTGGTGGTGAGCGGTGTCTTCGGTCCTCCGGGTCTCGCACAGACCGACCGTCGGGCCGTCGGGCCGTCGGGCCGTCGGACGATCGACACCATCATCGTCGAGAACGGCACCGTCTTCGACGCGGCCGACGCCGCCCCGGGGTGGGTCGCGAACCTCGCCAACGGGCTGCACATCCGAACGCGGCCCTGGGTGATCCGGCGCCGGCTGCTTCTCAATCGCGGCGATGCGTTCGATTCCGCACGCGTGGAGGAGAGCGAGCGCGCGCTGCGCTCGCTCGGCGTGTTCCGGCAAGTGCGCGTGGACACCATGACCCGACCGGACGGCCGGCTGGCGCTGCGCGCGGTGACGGCGGACGGCTGGAGCACGCAGCCGCAAGCGAGCTTCACGAGCGTGAACGGCGAGCAGACGTGGAATGTCGGCATCGTCGAGCGCAACTTCCTCGGCACCGCGACCGAGCTGGCCCTGATCTACGGGCGTGATCCCGACCGGACCCGCCTCGACTTCGAATTCTTGAACCAGCACTTCTTCGGCCGGCGCACGTTGCTCGGCGTGCGCTACGCTGACCTCTCGGACGGCAATCGTGGGGCCTGGCGGCTCGGCTTGCCCTTTCATGAGACGGCCGCACCCCATGCGATCGAAACGTACGGCGAGCTCGCGCAGGAGCGGGTGCTGCGCTTTCGCGATGGCGCCCTGCTGGACAGCACACAGCATTATCTGGTGCGCGCCGGCGTGATGGGTGGAGTCTCGCTGCGGGGCGGCGCCACGACCTCGCGCCGGTACTCGCGCCTGTGGGCGGGGTGGGAATGGCGCCGCGAGGATTTCACGGCGAGTGATACGGTGCCCGCGCCCTATTCGGTGTTCACGGCGGTTCGCGCGGGTGCCGAGCTGGGCGCGGTGCGCTTTCGGATTCTGGAGCATTTCAATTCGTTCGCGCGTCGCGAAGACGTCGATCTGTCATCGGTTCTGCGCGTGGGGATCGTCATGGAGTCGGGAGTCGGGTATGAGCTCAAAGGGCAGACGTCCGCGGTGTGGAATGGGGGCTTCGCCGTGTTGCGCGTCGATGCCAACGGGCTGGATACGACGCGCACCCGCGCTCAGGTGACGGTCGTGAGCCAGAACCTGCGCCGCCACACGTTGATCGCGCATGCCGAAGCGGGAATCGTGACGGGGCCCAAGCCCGGGGCGGAGTTCGATCCCTGGGTGGAGCAGCGGGGCCCGCGTCTGTTCGGGCTGCACGATTTCACCGGCACACGGATGACGTGGTTCGTGCTCGAAGACCGGTTTCTGGTCGCCGATGAGGTCCTGGGCCTGTTTGCCGTTGGTGCCGCGCCGTTTCTGGAATACGGCGGCGCGTGGTACAGCGACGAGACCCCCCGGCAGGGCGGTGACGCGGGAGTGTCATTGAGGTTCGGGCCCACGCGCTCCGTGCGTGGCGACGCGGCCGAGCTCGCGGTGGGCTATCGATTCGGTGAGCTTGCGACGGGCAAGCGTTGGGGACTCACGTTACGCAAAGGTTTTTCCTTCTAGGGGCGACCATGGCGAGGTTCGATTGGATCGGCTGGCTGGCGACCGCGGTGTTCATGGTCTCCTATTTCGTGAAGGGTCCCGTGCAGCTACGCCGCGTGCAGGGTGGAGCGGCGGTGCTGTGGGCGCTGTACGGCGTCATGATTCATTCGGTGCCCGTGATCGTGGCCAATATTCTCGTTGCCGCCACCGCGATCGCGTCGTCGCTCAGGAAGACTTCGCCTGCCGCTTCTCCTCCATGAGCGCCATGGGGTTGTTGTCGGGATCGTGAAAGAACGCCATCCATAGCTCGTAGTCCGCCGCTTGATGCACGCGGTGCGGCTTGTCCACGAACGCGACGCCTTTTCCCGCCAGCGCGCGATGCACGCTCTCGATGTCGTTCACCTTGAAGTAGAGGACCGAGCCGGGATGATCCTGCTCGGCGTTCTCCGGCGGCGACAGCATCAGCCGGGTCGCCCCGAGTTGGAAGAACGCCAGTGAGGGCGGGGCCTGGAACAGCAACGGCAGCCCGAGGGTGTCGCGGTGAAATTTCACCGCCCGCTCGATGTCGTGGACGACGTTCGTGACCTGGGCGAGCTCCATTGTCCCTCCAGAAGAAATTAGTTAGCTTTAGCTAATTAATTATGCACGCCGCGTTCCGTCAAGACCCTCCCCAACCCCACCCGGCCCCGGCCGCGGTTCGGGCGATTGCCGACCGGCTGCACTCCGCGGCCATCCATGTGCTGCGGCGGTTGCGCGTTGAGGACAAGGTGATGGGCCTTTCGGCGCCACGCACATCTGCATTGTCGGTGATTGTGTTCCGCGGGCCGATCACCATGAGCGAGCTCGCGGAGGCGGAGCAGGTGAAACCACCGACGATCACGCGCCTGGTGGAGGGGTTGGTGCGGCGGGGGTTGGTGCGCCGAGTCAGCGATGCGAGTGATGGTCGCGTACAACGGGTGGAAGCAACCGCCGCGGGTCGGGGGCTATTGAACCGGGGGCGCGCGCGACGCGTGGCGCGACTCGCGCAGGGAGTGGCGGAGCTAACGAAGGATGATCAGGACGTGCTCGCGCGCGCCGCCGAGCTCATGGACAACCTGGCCGCGATGGGTTGAGACGCCTCGACGCCAGAGCGAATGCCTCCCACTTACCGCCCGCCGTACCCGAGCGAGAAGGCCAGCGCTTCCAGGGTCTGCCGCCGCGCACTCCCGGTGAGTCGCACGTCGTCGATCCCATAGCCCATCCGCACCCAAAGCGGCCCGAGAGCGCGCAGCAGCGTCAGGCCCACCTCGCCGCCTTGAGCCCGGTCCACGGTCCCTGATGTGCTTACCTCGGTCGAGAGCGCGCGCCATACCTCGACGTGGCCGCGGACCGACGGGTCCACGATCGTGCGCTCGGCGCGCAACCGGGCTTGCCAGAACACCCAACGCTCTGTGCCGGCAGGGGTGACGTAGCTCCGCGCCTCTGCCCCCAGTTTCACGCCGAGCCACGGTTGGGCACGCAGCACAAGCAGCGCGTACCCGTCGATCACATCCTGTTGCTGGGTGCCGCCAGGATCCGCGTCGACCCGACCCTGCCAGTACCCCAACGCGAGTGCGACCGGCCCCCGCGCGACGGCGCCCGACGCCCCCAACGCGACGCCCGACGCGTCCGACGACAGGCCGGTGGCGAAGCGGCTCTGCAGCCGAATCCCGGTCGTGCTTGCTCCCACCGTGAGCCAGTTCGCTGTTTGAGCCCCGAGGGCTGTGCCCGCCAGCGCGGCCACGCACATGGCAGCAACCACCGGCCGGCGCGTCATGGCCCCTCACCCAGTGTGTCAATCACCGTCGCCGGTCCGACCCACACCGTCAGGCGCGCGGCGTCGCGCCGGCGCGTGTTCTCGACCCGCACCGCGTCCGCGCGACGCTGCCACTCCGCGCGCGTGGCTGTATTCGCGGCGATGTTGCGACGCTGCACTCTACCGGGCTCAGTCACGAAACCCACGATGCCCGTCAGACTCAGGAGCCCCGCGACGGCGAATTGCGCGCCGGACGGCTGAGTGCCGTTGGCGACGAGCGACGGGAGCGCTATCGCCGCGCCGGCCGCGAGCAGTCCGGTCGCGAGCGAGCCGGTCCCCGCGCGGAGCGACACCTGCTCCGGCAGGAGCAGCGAGTCCGGCGGCATGGGCAGCAAGGGAAGGGTATCGGGCGCGACAAACTCGGCGCGCAACGGCATTAGCACCGTGCGCACGACCGGCTCACCGACGGACCGGCGCGATGCGACTGAGAGCACGTAGCGTCCCGAACGCACCGTCCCGTCGTCCATATCGAGCCCGTTCCACCGCACGTCCAGGCTGTCGCTCACCGGCCCCACATACAGCGTGCGAACCACCGTGCCGTCTTCACGGCGAATGCGGACCTCGATCTCTTGGTAAGAGGTCGGGTGCAGCCGGACAACGAATCCTCCGCCCTCGACCGCCGGCTTGAAGCTCGCCTCGGACGGGGCTTCCACGCGAACAGCCTTGGTCGCGTGGCGCACTTCCTCGTACACGGCGAGCACCTGGGGTGGAAATACGAGCGGGTCCGGGCGATGCCGCGGATCGAAGAGCACCAGCCGCCGGAAGACAGCGCGCGCCGAGTCCCGGGCTCGGGGCCCGGCGAACACCTCCGCAGCGCCGAGATAGGCGAGGGCCTGGATTCGCTCACTGTCGCTGAGACCGCCGGCCAGGGCGCGACGCAGCAGGGTGGCGGCCGCTGCGAACTCGACATCCTGATAGGCGCGCACCCCTCGCTCAACCAAGCCGTTGCTTTGTGCGGAGGCCCGGGGCGCGGCCAGCGCCACTGCCAACGCAGCTCCGCACACCCACCTCGCGAGATGATGGGTCACGGTGCGGTCTCCTGCTGCAGCACAATGCCCGTGATTCGCAACCTTTGCCCCGGCGCGAGGTTCACGACTTGCTCATGAGGGCGGAAGCCAACCCGCTCCAGGCGCAGCCGGTGCTGGCCTGCTGGCAGCCGCAGGTCCACGACCGGAGTGTTCCCCACCAGTCGACCATCAACGTACAGCTCCGCCCAGGGCATAGAGCTCACGACCACCTGAGCCGGTGGCAATGGTCGCGGAGCAGCGGACGGATCGGCTGCGGCCGGCGGGGGGCGCTCAACGTTGAGCGAAGGTTGCTCGGGTGGCGCCACCGGGACCGGGCTAACCACCGCGCTCTCGGTGGGCGACCGTGACGTCGAGGCGAACCAGAGGCTGCCCGCAGCGACCAGGAGCACCGCGGAGGCGACGCCCATGATCCACCAGGGCCTCCCACGAGGCCGCAGCACAGGAAGCGGTCCATCGTCGTCGTCCGACGTTGCCTCCTCTGGCAACAGCACAACGGGCACAGCGGGGCTGGTGAGCGCCCCAACGAACTCGGCGACACTTGCGAAACGATCGCCCGGCGCATCGCTCAGGGCGCGCCGCACGGCTTCCGCCAGACGCGATGGCACGTCGGGCCGGAGGGCTGTGAGATCGGGTGGTGGCCCCGCACGGCGCCGCTCCGCGAGATCCTCCGCCGACGTGGCACCGAAGAGCGGCAGACCGGCAAGGTACTCGTAGGCCAGAACGCCGAGCGCATACTGGTCCGCGGCCGGACCGGGCACGCCGTTCTTGACCAGCTGCTCTGGAGCGAGGTAGTCGAGTGCCCCCGGAGGGAATTGCACCGTCTCGAGGGCCGCCACGCCGCCGAGCGCGTGCAGGATGCCGAAATCGGAGAGTCGGATCAACCCGCTCGCGTCAAGCAAGACGTTGGCGGGTCGCAGATCAGCGTGCACGGTCCCGCGGCCGTGCGCGTAGTCGAGCGCACTCGCGATTTGCTGCACGGCGCTGATGCAGTCGATGACCGCCATCGGTGGGACGGTCCTGACGGCACCGGCCGGACAGTAGTGCATGGAGTACCACAGGAACGAAGGCGACACCCCGTATCGGCGTACCGGGATGATGTGGGGGTGATCCAGCCGCGCCGCTCCTGCAGCCTGGCGCCGAAACCGCCCTTCACTTTCCGGCTCGAGGGACGGGAGGCGCACGATCGTCTTGAGCGCGACCATGGCCCCGGACTTGGTCTCCCGCGCCACGTAGACGGAGGCCAGCGGGCCGTGATGCAGCGCCCGCTCCACGGTGAACAGCTGACCCAGCTCGCGCCGTACCAGGGCATCCGGATCGGGGCTGACCGGCAAGCCCATCACGGGATCGCCAGTCATCGGGCGAGTGGGGAGCGGGAGCTGGTCATGGGACGAAAAGGACATTGAACGGGCTACTCTTCGCGCCGGTCAATCCATCTGCGGCCGCCTGCAGCTGATAGTTCAGCCCCACGAGGTCGATACTGAGTGTGGAGAAGACCGCGACGCCGCCACTGGCGCTCGCGGGCCCGCCGCCGCTGAGCGTGGCTAAAGGAGTCCCGGTCAGTGGCACGATGCTGAGCGTGACGTCGGTGGTTGCACCGGTCACAGTATTGCCGAAGGCGTCCTGCACCGTGATTTCGACGGCCGGCGTAATGGATTGACCGGCATCAACATCACTGGGTTGCACCGTGAAGACGAGCTGAGCCGCCACGCCGGCGGTGATGGTGATGGCGCTCGAGGTCGCTGACGTGAGATCAGCAGCCGAGAACCTCAACGTCCGATCGCCGATCGTCCCGCCGATGGAGAGATCGGTGAACGTTGCAATGCCGCTCGCGTTGGTCGTCGCGGTCGCGGTGCCGCCGAGTGCTCCATCGCCGGTTGCGATACTCGCGGTAACGACCACGCCGGCCTCGCTGACGTCATTGCCGGCTGCGTCACGGAGCTGGATCTGCGGTTGCTGAGGGAACGCCACGCCGCTCTGCGCGCTTGCCGAGGGCTGCGTCGTGATCGCCAGCTGGGTCGCCGCTCCCGCGGTGATATCGATCGCGGTCGATGTTACGCTCCCGACCCCGCTCGCGCTGAAGCTCAACGTCCGCGGGCCGGTCGTCCCCGTGATCGACAGGTTGGTGAACGTCGCTACGCCGGCCCCACTCGTCGTCGCCGTTAGCGTCCCGCCGAGTGTCCCGCTCCCCGTCGCGATCTCCGCCGTCACCACGACACCGGACTGGCTCACGGGATTGCCCGAGCCGTCGCGCAGCTGGATCGTCGGCTGCTGGGCGAATGCCGCCCCGCTCTGCGCCGTAGCCGAAGGGTGCGTCGTGACCGTGAGCTGCGCGGCGGGGCCGGGTGTCCCAGTCGCACTGAACGTGACGGGATTGCCCGTGATTCCCGATCCAGCAGCAGTAGCCGTCATGGTGTTGCTTCCCGCCACAGTCCCGAGCGTCCAACTGCCCACGGTGGCGATCCCCGCTGCGTTCGTCGTCTGCGTGGCTCCCGTCACGCTCCCACCGCCCGAGGCGACCGCGAAGGTCACGGTCACGCCGAGGACCGGATTGGCGCTGGCGTCACGCACGATCACCGAGGGGGCCACGGCTACCGCGGTGCCGACCTGAGCGTTCTGGCCGCCGCCACCGTTGGCACCGATTGTCGCCGCGGCGCCCGCCCCGATGTCGAACGCCGTGCTCGTGTCGGGGTCCAGACTACCCGACGTGGCCGCAGCGCGCAGCCGGTACCCCGCTCCGACCTGGTTGATGGAAAGGTCCGAGAATACAGCGACCCGGGGATTCGACCCGCCCGCCACCTGGACCGAGGTGGTACCCGACAGCGTCCCACCACCGGGGTTGGTGGCGAGCGTGAGCGCGATGGTCCGCGTTGGGCCGCTGATCAACGTGTTCCCGAACGGGTCCTGCATGGAGACCTGAACGGCGGGCGTGATGTGCGCTCCCACCGCCGTGGTGCTCGGCTCGACGATGAACCCGACCTGCGCCATCCCCGCTGGACTCACGGTCACGGTGGCGGTCTGCGCGAGCGCTATACTGCCGTTCACCGTAGCCGAAATCGTCTTCGTCTCAGCCATGGTGGAGCTCAGCGTCCCGGTGGCGACGCCGGTCGCGCTCGTGAGGTCGGCGGGCTGGATCAGCACGTTGGCCGTGCCCGTAGCCGCGAGCGTCACCGTGGCACCGCTGATCGAATTGCCAAACGCATCCTTTACCGTGACCGCAATCGTCGAGAAGCTCCCGCCGGTGCTCGCGGTTAGCGACGTCGGCGACGCGACCACGGTTGACGCGGTCGTGCTCACCTCGGCCGGTGTCACCGAGATCGTTGCGGTCTGCGTGATGGCAACGCTGTTGATCGTGGCGGAGACCGTCTTCACTGCGGCTACGGTTGAACTCAACGTCCCGGTCGCAACGCCGCCCGCATCGGTCAGTCCAGGCTGCGTGATCGAGTTGTTGGTTCCCGTGGCTGCCAGCAGCACCGCGGCTCCCGCGATCGGGTTCCC
>JBLNGI010000308.1:0-30832 GCA_050264615.1 Gemmatimonadota bacterium | reverse complement strand
CGGCTGCAGACGGGCATAACCCAGACGGGCCGCTGGTCGGTGGGGCGTCGGACCTAGACCTTCGCCGTCGCCACCACGCCGACGATGTCGGTCTGCGAGATCACGCCGACCAGCGCGCCCTCGTATTCGACGAACAGCCGCTGGACGTTCAGGTAGAGCATCTCCTGCGCGGCCTGCCGGACGTCCAGGTCGGGGCCGATGGTAATCGGCCATGGTGTCATGATCTCGAGCACGCGCGTCCGTTCGAACAGGCGCTCACGCATGAGCGGCGACTCGCACGCGCTTTCCGCCTTGAGGATCTCCCGCGTCGACACGACCCCGACCGCGCGGCCCAAACGATCGATGACGGGGAGCGCCGAGACCTGCGCCTCGGCAAAGACAGCCACCGCATCGGCGATCGTGGTGTCCGTGCTGATCGTCCTGAGATTCGTCTGCATGATCTCGGCGACTTTCATGGTGACGTTCCCGATTGGAGGTAGCTTCAACCTGCCGGCCCCCCAATGAAAGCCGCTTAAAGCCATCACGAAGGAGTGTTTATATGACGCGCCACCCCCGATTGCCCGCGCTCGCCGCTCTCCTGTTCGTCGCCTGCCGCGCGCCGGCCTCTCGGGACCAGCAACGGGCCGAAGCGCCACCGACCACAGCGCCGGCGGACGTCTCACACGGGGAGGCCCCAGTCGGGTCGCCGGAGCAACCGCCTCCCATCGATCCGGTGGCGCCACCACGCTCGAGCGCCCAGCTCCATCGCGTGCGCATCGAGATCAACCACAAGAAACTCACGATTGCGGATGGCGTGACGTATGACGCGTGGACATTCGACGGCCGCGTCCCGGGACCCGTGCTGCGCGTCACGGAGGGGGATACCGTGGACTTCACCCTGGTGAATCGCGCGCCGATGCCGCACAGTCTGGATTTCCACGCCGCCGAGCTCGCGCCGAATCGGGCCTATCGGAACCTGATGCCGAACGACTCACTCCACTACCGTTTCGTGGCGCGCGTACCCGGCGCGTTCATGTATCACTGCGGGACCGCTCCCGTCGCGCTGCATATCGCCAACGGGATGTACGGCGCGATCATCGTCGATCCGCGCCAGGGCCGCGCCCCGGCCAAGGAATTCGTGTTCGTGCAAAGCGAGTTCTACACCAAGACCCTTGCCGATTCGACGCGCATCATCGACTGGGACAAGCTGCTCGGCCTCGCTCCGGATTACGTCGTGTTCAACGGACGAGAAGCCGAGTATGCCCATCACCCGATCCCCGTGCGTGTGGGCGAGCGGCTGCGGATGTATGTCGTGAACGCCGGACCGAACCGCTTCTCCGCATTTCACGTGGTCGGCGCGATCTTCGACCGAGTCTATCTCGACGGATCATTGGCGCATCCGCTCGAAGGGGTGCAGACGGTCACGGTGCCGGTCGGCGGCGGCGCCATCTTCGAGGCGCGACTCGTCGAGCCCGGGACCTACCCGTTCGTCAGCCATGCGTTCGCGGACGCGACCAAGGGCGCCGTCGGCATGTTCGAAGCTCAAATGTCCGAGAGGCCGGCGGGAGACACGCGGCCCCAAAGATGAGCGGCGAAGCTCGCCGCCGCGCCGATCTCGGTCAACCGGCCCGCGGCGAGCAGGCTTCCGCCGAAACTCACCAGCAGCACGCCGGCGTTCAGCAGCGCGAAGGCGAACCAGGCCGTGACCGCGCTGCGGCGCGGGGCACGGTGCAGCACGAAGCGCGGAAAGATCCAGACGGCCACACCCATCACCAGCTGGATCATCCACCCCACGAGCAGCATCTCGATGTGCACTGGGCGCAGTGCCCAGGGATCGAAACCCAGCGGGAATCCTTTAGCGGCGAGCAGCAGCGCGCCGATGGCGAAGCCACCCACCAAGTGACACAGGGACGCCCGCACGAACCACGCGCTCACGCGGGGCATTAGCGGACTTTCACCCGAGGCCAGGTACTCACCGCGAAACCGATACCCGCGAGTGCCTGAGCCAGCCCCGCAATAGCGAGCACCCAACCGGGAAACAGATCGGGGTGCACAGCGCGGATCGGCTCGACCACGACGCGAAGCAACAGACCCACGTTGAGCAGCACGAACGTCGCGATGGCAACGGCATTGTCGCCCCTCGGCGCTGCGGGGCTGTACTTGGGGAACATCCAGTACGCCACGCCGAAGATCATCTGCGTGATCCACCCGACGACGAGTATGTGGACATAGGCAGGACCAGCGACGGCAATGACGGGAGACGGTTGCCAGGCCGCCGGGAGCGCCTGCAGTGCTCCGAGGAGGAGGCCGGCGACGAGGTAAACGATCGCGAGCTTGATGTACCAGCGGGTGAGCGGTGGCACCTACAAATCGCGCGTGCGGAATGTCCTCGCGGCGACGACCAGAGGCACGGCCGTCCACGCGACGAGCCCCGCGACCAGCAGTACCGCCCCCCAGCCGCCCATCACGGCGCGGAGCGCGGCCCCGGTGGGCCCGGCGATTTCGTTGGCGCTGAACAGTCCGAGTCCCAGGACCCGCGCCAGATCGATCGGGTCCAGCAAGAGCAGCAACGACAGCGGCCATGACGCGACCCCGGCAGGGAGAATCGCCAGCAGCCCAATCGCGACCAGGTCCACGCCCACGACCAGGACGCACCACGCCACAACCGCAAAGGCGATTGCCCGGCCGCGATCGCGGACGCGCACACCGATCGCCAGGCCGGTTGCGAGGCAGGCCGACAGCAGCAGCAGGGCGAGTCCGACCAGTCCCAAATACCGCCATCCGTCGGCCGTGCCGGCGAACGCAGCAATGACGGCACCCGCGGCACCGAGTCCGATGGCCAGCGCGGCACCCAACGCTCCGACCCATGCGACCCAGCGCGAGAACACGATCTCATGCCGGGTGATGGGGAGGGCCGCGATGTATTCGATCTCGTAACACTCGGCGCCGGCCGCCGCTCCGGTGAGCAGCGCCAGCAACGGGACCACCCAGAGGACGAGCTGCAGCAGGCTGACGGAGGTACGGGCGAAGCCCTGAACCGCGAGCACGCCGCCAGCCGAGAGGCCGACCAGCGCGATGGCGACGCTCGCGACCGCAAACCCCGCCGCGAACAACGGCGCCGTACGACCCTTGCGCGCCGCAGCCAGTTCGAAGCGCAGCAGCGCCCCCCCCGCCCCCCGCGCGGTCACGCCGCCCTCGCGGGACCAAGTTTGCGGCTGCGGCGCACCAGGACGCGATAGATGCGCTCGATGGGCGGTTCCGCGAGGCTGGCATGGCACGGCACGCCCGCCGCCGCGGCGAGCTCGGCCAATGAGCCTTGCGCGACGACGCGTCCCTCGACCAGCAGCACGATGCGGTCCGCCAGCATCGCGACGTCGTGCAAGTGATGCGACGCGAACAGGACAGCGGCGCCACGCTTGCGCGCCGCGGCAATCGCCGCGCGCACGTCCTCGGCACCTTCGATATCGAGGCTGATGCTCGGCTCATCGAGCAGGAGCGCCCCGATGTCACCGACCGTCGCCAGCGCCAGCATCACGCGCTGCCGTTCTCCGCCGGACAGCTCACCCAACGACGCGCCCAGACGCTCCTCGAGCCCGAGCGTGACGAGTGCGTCGCGCACGACCGTCGTATCGACTCCGCGAGTCGCCGCCACGAGCGCCGCCAGATCGGCGACCACGGTCGTGGGCGGAACGCCGAGCCGCTGCGGGAGATACGCTACATTCGCGTTCAGCCCGACGCTCCCGCCGCTCGCCTGGATCGTCCCGGCCAGCATCCGCAGCGCGGTGGATTTGCCGGCGCCGTTCGGGCCGACCAGCGCGACCGTCTCACCGGCGCGCACGACGAGATCGAACGGGTGCAGCGCGATGCGGTCGCCGAAACGCTTCCAGACCTGCCGGAGCTCGATCATATGCCGCGCCGCCGGGTGACCAGAGCCGCGAGACCGAGCAGGAGCGTCAGTCCTGCCGCCGCGGATTGCCCGGTGCGGCTCCCGGAGTGCGCCACCGGCGCGGCAGGGAGACGGTTCCACACCACCGGCGTTGCTGGTGCCGCCAGCGGGCACCGGTCGGTCGCGCCGCTGACCGCGAACACAGGAAACGTGCGCTCGGCCCAGGCCAGGGTGTTGGCGGCCGGGCTGTTCAGCCAGAGACGGAGCCCCGCCCGGTTGAGTGCCAGCTCCGCGAGCGGGGACGCGGCCGCATGCGCGGCGTCGAGAACGCCGTCGCCGTTCAGATCGTAGCCGCCACCACCCCAATAATTACCGCGACCGTCCACGCACAGGTGGTACGCGGCACTGTCAGATCCACCCGTCGCTTCGAACGTGTTCGCGAACACCGCATTGCCCGTGATGCGCGTCGCTTCGCTGTTCGAGAACAGTTGCATGCCGAGCCAGTTTCCGGCGACGACGTTGTCGGTGAACCTCGCGCGAATCGCGTTGTCGAAGAACACGCCGATGCCGTTGCCGACCAGCAGATTGCCCGTCACGCTCGCGTCGGTCGCTTGCTGCAGCACCAGTCCGTAGGAGCGCGTCCCCGCGTTCCAGGCGAACACGTTGCCCGAGACCGTGAGCCCGCGGGAAAACATGATGACCGCGCCGGCCGCATTGTCGCTGAAGACGTTCCGCTCGAAGCGGTTGGCGTGACTGAACATGTAGTGCACACCGAACCGGACGCCCGTCACGGTGTTGTCCACGATCGTGATGCTATCGGAGTACGAGAAATACAGGCCGTCGCGCACGGACGTGATACGGTTGTGCTCGGCGAGCACGCCGCGCGATGAGTAGAACGTGATCCCGTCGCCCCGCTTGCTCTCGGGCAGTCCGGGTGGTCCCGCGATATCGAGCCCGCGCAGGACGACGCCACGTGCCTGCTTGACGTATACGCCGAACAGGATCTCTCGCAGCACCAGGTTTTCGAGGACGACCGAATCCGCGGCTACGAGCACACCGGCGTCGTATCGATCGGGGTCGCGCCCGCTGCGCTCGATGCGCAAGCCGCGCACCACGCTGCCCGCGGCTCGGATCTCCAGCACCGTGCCGCTCCCCGTGCCGCGCAGCACCGCCCCGGGCGCGGCAAGCACCACCGTGGGTCGGGACAAGACGAGTGGTCCCTGATGGATCCCCGGCGCGAGCCGGAGCGTATCGGCGAGCAGGACGGCGGCGACGAAAAGCGTCATGCCGCCTGTCGCTTGATCCGGCGCGTCTCGAAGAACAACACCGTCGCCAGTGCGACGACGAATAGAATCAACAGCACCGATCCCGGCCCCGGATAACTGTACACGTCGAAGTTCGCGATCCGCTGATGCCCGAAGATCGGCGGTGTGAATGCCGCGACCTTGATCGGCGCCTCCGCGCTCAGCTGGTGCCCGTAGCTGTACATGCGATACGCAAACGTGCCCAACGAGAACGCCGAGAAATAGGCGAAGAGCACGACGAGATCCACGACGTTGCCCACGCGGGCGAACACCGCCGTGCGCAGCCCGAGCAGCAGAAAGATCCCGAGCACGAACGGGATGAACTTCATCTCCACGAAGTCGGCGGCGTGGATTTCCCGCATCCCGATGTAGTGATTCAGGATGTTGATGCCCTGCAGATCCGCGCCGCCGTTGCCGCCCACGAGTTGATGCGCGTAGATCGTCAGCCGCAGCCCCTCGGGGAACTGGTTGGCGAACATCGTGATCTTCCACAGCGGGAACAGCGGCGTCAGCAGCAGCAGGACTCCGGCCCCGAGCACGGCGAGCCGTGCCCGGGACGAGAGCACCTGATTCAGCCAGCTCACCAACGGCATGCTAATTCCCACCCGCCGGCGACGCTGCGACCGGCACACCGGCGCGCGGCTTCACCAGGAAGTAGCCCTGCATCTCCTGATGCATCGCCGAGCAGAAGTTGGTGCAGTAGAACGGATAGACGCCCGGCTTGGTGGCCCGGAACGCGATCGTCTTCGTCTCGCCCGGATCCATGACCACGTTGATGTTGTAACCCGCCAGCCCGAAGCCGTGCAGCATGTCGCGCTCCTGCTCGGCGTTCGTCACGTACAGAATCACCGAGTCCCCCTGCTGCACTTCGATTTCGTTCGGCGTGAAATAGGACCGGATGCTGTAGATCTTCGCTTCCACGATGCCCGGCCGGCGCGTGATCTTCGCGTCGCTCGCCGCCCAAACGGCGTTGGGGTTGGTGTTCTCGGCTTTGGGGTACACCTCGATCGGATGCAGCAGATCGGCGCGCACGAGCTGGGCGAAGTGCGGCTCGGGCTCCGTGTAGGCCTCGTACAGCATCGTCATGCCGTCGCCCGTGATGTCGATCAGCTCGCTCGACTCGGGCTGCGACGGGCCGACGTTCAGATGGCGACCCTTGGATAGCTTGTTCATCGAGATCAGGTAGCGGCCCACCGGATGCCGGGTGTCGCCATGCGCCGCGACCAGGTGCCCGACCGAGAAGTGCACGGGAATCTTGGCGACGACCAGCGCGGAGTCGTTCCCATTGAAGGGCCCGAGCTTCCACTTGGCGATTGCCGATTCCACGAACAGGGACGTATAGGCGTAGCCCTGGTCGTCGAACTGCGTGTGCAGCGGTCCCAGCCCCACGGGAACCTCGGCGACGCGGATCGATTCGAACCGCAGCACCGGGATGCCGTCCTCGCTGCCCGTCGTGTCGTTGGCGGCTACGCCTGAGAGGAACTTCTGGAAATCGAACACGGTCACGTATGGCGCCAGCTTGCCGCCGCCGACTACATACCGGCCGTCAGGTGAAAAGTCCGCGCCATGCGGGCTCTTCGCGAGCGGGACGAGGTACATCATCCCCGGCACCTCGCGGGGGTTCAGCACCCGCACGCCGCCGATCATCTTGCCCTTCCCTGCCGCGGCGGCGCCCGCCGCCTTGCGCCAGTTCACGAACGTGATGTAGTCGCGGTCGCGCTGGCTCGCGGTGACTTCGAGCCGGCCCGTGGCCCGCTCGGTGTTGTACGAGCTCCACACGACCCAGTCGGCCGAGATCTCACGACCCGTCGCCGCGAGGTCCCAGTCGAATGGTGGCGTCACGATCTGCCAGGCGACCGACATCGTGCCGGTGGCGCTGTCGATCTTGATGCCGCTCAGGATGCCCTTGTAGTCCGTCGCATACCGGGACGTCGGCGCATACGTGCCCGTGGGAATGGGGATCGAGAACCGGCTCGCGACGAGCGCGTACTCGGTATTCTCCGTCACGAACGCCGACCCGTGATTGCCGCTCGAGTTGGCGATGGGCCCGAGAATCTGGTGGGTCTTGAAATCGCGCAGGTCCACGCGCGCCACACGGTTGTTCGCGTTGTCGTTCACGAACAGCCAGCGACCGTCGTAATCGCCCTTCGTTTTCGAAAGCGCCGGGTGGTGCACGTCGCCCCAGGTGAAGCCGCCGAGCATCGCCTTGGACTCGGCGTCGAACCCGTAGCCGGTGGCCGGATACGGCGCGAACACCGGAATCGTGGCGATGTGGCGCATCGAGGGCACGCCGGCGATGTAGACCTGGCCCGAATGGCCGCCACTATAGAAGAGGTAGAACTCGTCGAGCTTGCCGGGCTCCACGAACGTGCGCTGCGCCGCGTCGCGAGCATCGGCAAGCCGGCTGTTGGCGCCGCCCTGCGGTCCCTTGGACGGGGCGCATGCGGCGGCGAGAACGAGTGCCGCGAGGCAAAGAAGCCGTTTCATTCGTGGTTTCCTTCCGAGCGCGCTTCGCGCTCTTCGTGGAGCTGCTTCAGGATATGGATGATGGAATCCCGCTCGGCGGGCGTGAGTTTGATCATCGAGCTCAGCACCACCTGCATGGTCCCGGTGGGCGTCGTGAAGAACTGATCCAGCTTGACTCCGAAGCGCGTTTGCACGTCGTCATACGCGCCGGTGAGATCGGGGCCGACTTCAGCCGGAGATTTGATCCCGAACGCCGAGATGGAATGGCACTGCGGGCAGCCCTTGCGAACGAAGATTTCGCCGCGGGCGTCAGAGGACGTGGTCGTCGCCGCGCCCGCAGCTGCAGGCGCGGCCGGGGGAGTCGCGGCGGCCGATCCCTTCTCGCCGCCACAGGCCACGACCACGGGCACGAACAGCAAGGCTCCCACCCACCGGTACGCTCGACTCACCGAGATGCTCCAGGTTGATGAAGTGCCCGGAGCTTATCGGAATCGATCTCACGCCTTCATGAAGGGTTCGTGAGCGTGTCTTTAGACTCGCGAGCGACGGTGGGGGTGGCGAACGCCGGCGGGGGAAGTTGTTGCAGGCCAAGATATTCTCTCGCGCGGTTCAGGGCGTCGTCGATGTTGCCGTGAATGTTCTCCTCGTTGAGCTCATCGTAGAGACCTGACCGATCGAGCGCGACGACCGGCTGCGCATGCACGTCCGATAGAATCACGAGGACGCCCTCCCCCCGACTGCGGTGGATCAGTTCGCGCAGCGCGTGGAGCCCGGTCGAATCGATCGCCGGGACATGCCGCAACCGAATGATCAACACCTTCGGGTTTCCGGCAATCCGGCCCACCCGATCCTTGAACATCTCCGCCGCGCCGAAAAAGAACGGCCCCGTGATTTCGTAGACCTGCACGCCCTCAGGTATGGTCCGCCTGAGCACCGCGTTGGGATCGCGCTCGAAATCGTCCACGGGGTCGGTGAATTCGTGCGTCAGCACGTTGATATTGGTCACTTCCGCCATGCGCCGCATAAAGAGGAAGGCCGCGAGCACCATCCCTATCTCGATGGCGACCGTGAGGTCCACGAGAACGGTGAGCAGGAACGTGGTCAGTAACACCGCGACGTCGCTCTTGGGCGCTCGGAACTCGGAAATGAACGTTCGCCACTCGCTCATGTGAAACGCGACGACGACGAGGATCGCGGCCAGCGTCGCGAGCGGAATCAGGGCGGCCCAGCGCCCGACAAAGAGCGTGATCAGGAGCAGGACAATCGCGTGCGTCATCCCGGCCACGGGGGTTCGGCCGCCATTCTTGACGTTGGTCGCGGTGCGCGCGATCGCCCCCGTTGCAGGCATCCCGCCGAACAGCGGCGACGCGATGTTCGCCACGCCCTGCGCGACGAGCTCCATGTTGGATCGATGCCGCCCGCCGATCATGCCGTCGGCCACGACGGCCGAGAGCAACGATTCGACCGCGGCGAGCAACGCGATCGTGAACGCCGGGCCGGCGAGCGCCTGAATGACGGGCAGCGACAGGTGCGGGATGCGTGGCTGGGGGAGGCCGGCATGAATCTCCCCGAACCGCGCCCCGATCGTCTCGACCGGCAGGTGCAGCACCTGCGCGAGCAGCGTCGTCACGATCAGCGCGACGAAGGGACCCGGAATGCGGGTCGAAACCCTTGGCCACACGATGATGATCGTGAGGGTGGCGACCGCGACGACCAGCGCCCAGGGGTTCACCGTTTCGAACGCGTGCGCATACGCGTCCCATTTGGGCAGGAACGCGGCAGGGAGGGACTGCATCTCGAGCCCGAGCAGATCGCGGATCTGGCTCGAGAAGATGATGAGCGCGATCCCGCTCGTGAACCCGATGGTGACTGGATACGGAATGAACTTGATCGCGGCCCCGAGCCGCAGCAGCCCGAAGGCCACGAGCATGAAGCCGGCCATCAACGTCGCCACGACCAACCCATCGACCCCGTGCTGCTGCACGATGCCCGAGACGATCACGACGAACGCGCCGGTGGGCCCGCCGATCTGTACGCGCGAGCCGCCGAGCAGCGAAATGAGGAAGCCGGCGACGATGGCGGTATAGAGGCCGCGCTCGGGAGGGAGTCCGCTGGCGATCGCGAAGGCGATCGCGAGCGGCAGCGCGACGATCCCGACAATGATCCCGGCGATCACGTCCCGGGTGAGCTGGTCCCGGTCGTAATCGCGAATGGTGGTGAGAAACTTGGGGACGAGCACGCGGGCAGGAAGATACTAAATTCGACCGCATGGTTCTAATCACGACGCTCGCGCTGGCCGTCGCACTCCAGCAACCGGCGCTCCCTCCCGACTCGACCGTTCGCGCAGTGCTCCTGCCCCGCGTCGCCTCATTCCCCGACACCGGCAAGCACGGCACGGGGATCGTGGTCGGCCTGCTCGATGCGACCGGGACGCGGCGCATCTTCGCCGCCGGAGTGGACTCCGCGGGCGTGTTCGAGATCGGCTCGATCACCAAAGTGTTCACCACGTCCCTGCTTCAGGACATGGTGGACCGGGGCGAGGTTCGTCTCGGGGACGCGGTTTCGCAGTACTTGCCGAAATCGGTGAAGGTGCCGGCCCGCGGCGAGCACGAGATCACGCTGCTCGATCTGGCCACGCAGTCGTCCGGCCTCCCGCGCATGCCCCCCAACTTCACGCCGCGCGATTCGCTGAACCCGTATGCCGATTACAGCGTGCAACAGATGTACACGTTCTTGTCGGCCTACCAGCTCACGCGAGATCCCGGCGCGGAGTACGAGTACTCGAACCTCGGCATGGGGCTGCTCGGCCATGCGCTGTCCCTGAAAGGGCGCGCCAGCTACGAGGAGCTGCTGCGGCGGCGCATCCTCACACCGCTCGGACTGCGCGAGACCGCCATCACCCTGACGCCGGCGATGCGCGCGAAGCTCGCCCCGGGACACGACGCCGAGGGTCGAGTCGTGCCCAACTGGGATCTCCCGACGCTCGCGGGAGCAGGGGCGCTGCGGTCGACCGTCTACGACATGCTGAGGTTCGTCGCGGCCAATCTCGATTCTGCGGCGACGCCGCTGTCGCCGACGCTCCGGCGTACGCACCGCGAGCGCCACGCGACCAATAACCCGAGTCTCAAGATGGGCCTGGGCTGGCATATTCTGGCGCGGCCCATGGGCAACATCGTGTGGCACAACGGCGGCACAGGCGGCTATCGCACGTTCACCGGCTTCGATCCGGTGCGACGGCTGGGGGTGGTTGTCTTATCCAACTTCGATGCCAGCGTGGACGACATCGGATTTCACCTGTTGGACGAGACGTTTCCGCTCCGGCCGATCCCCAGGCGGCGCATGGAAGTCGCAGTGGATTCGTCGGTCCTGATGCGCTACGTCGGCGAGTACGAGCTCGCCCCGACGTTCCACGTCGTGGTCACCCGCGAGGCGGCGCGGCTCTTCGTCCAGGCGACCGGCCAACCGCGGTTCCCGATCTTCGCCGAGTCCGATTCGACGTTTTTTCTGCGCGTCGTCGACGCGCAGATCACGTTTTCGCGTGACAGCCTGACCCTGCACCAAAACGGGCAGAACCTTCCGGCGCGCAAGATTCGGGAGAACTGATCCGAAGCCCCGACCCCGAGCCCCGAGACCCCTCTTAGGGCTGTTCCCGCAGCTGCACGCGCCGGTTCTTGGCGCGTCCTTCCTCTGTATCGTTCGGCGCGACCGGCTGATCGGGCCCAATACCGACCGACGTCAGGCGACTCGCCGCGATCCCCTTCGCGATGAAGTAGGCGCGCACGGCATCGGCGCGGGCCTTGGACAACCGCAGGTTCGCGTCGCGATTGCCGACGTTGTCGGTGTGTCCCTCGATCACGACGCGCAGCTCGGGACGCTCCCGCAGCGCCGTTACCACCCGGTCAAGCGGGCCCTGCGAATTCAACGTGAGCTTCGCGCTGCCGGTCAGGAAAGCGACGCCCTCGAGAACCACAGGTCCTGCCGCGGGACAGCCGGCCGCGTCCACGGAAGTGCCGGCGGGGGTTGCCGGACATGTATCCCGGGCGTCCGCGACGCCATCGCCATCAGCGTCGGGCGGGCAGCCGTTCGGATCCACGCCGACACCGGCGGCTGTGCCGGGACACCGGTCCTGCGAATCGACCACCCCGTCACCGTCCGCATCCACCGGGCAGCCGTTCGCGGGATCGACGCGCGCGCCCGCGGGCGTGCCGGGACACCGGTCGGAGGGATCGGCGACCCCGTCACCGTCGGTATCCGCCGGGCAGCCGGTGGCGTCGACGCGCGTGCCGGTCGGCGTATTCAAGCAACGGTCCTGCGGGTCGACCACGCCGTCACCATCGGCGTCTGTGCACCCGATCGCATCGACGGCAAGGCCGGTGGGAGTGTTGGCGCAGCGGTCGCCCTGGTCGGGGACGCCATCGCGGTCCGCATCGGGGCACCCGTTCACGTCGACCGGCGTACCTTCCAGCGTGTTCGCACAGCGATCCGCGTTGTCGGTCACGCCGTCATGGTCCTTGTCACCGGGCCCGCCGCGCAGCATCAGGCTGGCGCCGGCCTGCACGGCGTAATGCACCGTGGGGTCAGCCGCAACGGCCTGGTCAACCATGTAATCCGCGATGACCTCGCCCCGCAGCGAGAGACGCTTCCCAAGACTCAGCCGCAGTCCCGCGAGGCCGCCGACCCCGTTCTCCGTCGCATCCAGACCGGCGCCGTAGCTGTTGTACGCCCAACCCGCGCCGAGCAGCAGGGACATCCGTTTTGTGAACGGGAGGTTGCCCATCAGGCGGACGTGGAACGGCCGGTGATCGACGTCGACGGCGGACAGCTTCGTGGAGACAAGCCCGCCGTCTGCTTCGAGCAGAACCTTGGACGAGAAGAAGATGCCAAAACGACCGCCAAACCCAGGGGCATCGTCGAGGCCCAGGTCTGTGTCGTATGTGCCATAGCGCAGAAGTCCGCCGAGCTCGATCGTCCCGCCGTGTTGTGCCGCCAAGGGGACGGCGGAGATAGCCAGGGCGGCCAGAATCCCCGCAATACGTGGTGGTGTATGCATGGGCTCCACGATGCGCACGACCCGGGCAGGGCCGGAATAACCCCTTAGTCTTATGCCGTTTTTTCGGCTCGGGCGCGACTTTCCGGCCATGCGTACGACCATGTTCGCGTTGCTCGTGATCTGCGCGTCTGCTCTTGAGGCGCAGGACTATAGCTGGCCCCGCGAAATCCCCGTTTCAGGTGGCGCCGCGGGGACCATCGTCCTGTACCAACCCCAGGCCGAGCAGCTCACCGGCAACGCGCTGACTGCCAGAGGGGCGATCGCGTTGAAGGTGGCCGGCAGAGCAGATCCCATCTTCGGCGCCATGTGGATGTCGGCGACGATCGACGTGGACCGGGATTCGGGCACGGTCTGGATCCACGACGTGAAGGTCACACGTGTGCGCTGGCCCGATGCCACCGAGGAGCAGCAGCGGCGCTTCACCCAGTTCGTCGAGATGGACTTCCCCAAGGAGGGGTTCCGCATGACGCTTGCCCGGCTCCAGGCGAGCCTCGCGTCGGCGGACGCGGAGCGCAGCCACACGGAGGGATTGAAGAGCGACGCGCCGAAGCTCGTGTTCACCGAACAGCTCGCCGTGCTTCTTCTATATGACGGAGAGCCCCGCCTCCAGACGATCCCCAACGCACCGCTCGCCCTGGTGGTGAACACGCCGTTCGGCGTCGTGAAGGACACGGTGACCGGCACGTTCTGGCTGGGCGCGGGTCCGGGCAGCTGGTATTCGGCAACCGATGCGAAGGGACCCTGGACTGCCGGCGGGACTCCGCCCGACGCAATCCGTAAGCTGGCCGGCGACACCATCACGGTGGCACGCACGGACACCCTGTTTGCGCCCGCCCCCAGCACCGATTCGGCGGCGGCCAAGCCCGATACTGCGCCCGCCCCCGCCCCCGCCCCCGCCCGCACCGACACATTGTTCGCGCCGCCGCCGGCCATCGTGACGGCCACGGAGCCGACCGAGCTGGTCGCCACGCAGGGCCCGCCCAAATGGAAGACGACGGCGGGCGGCAAGCTGCTGTACGTCGAAAACACCGAGACGCCCTGGATCCGTGAGACGGAAGGCAAAGACAACTACCTCCTGATCTCGGGGCGCTGGTTCCGCAGCCAGTCGCTGCAGGGGCCGTGGAGCTTTGCACGACCCGATTCGCTGCCTGCGGCGTTCCAGGAGATCCCGCCTGACTCGCCGATCGGAGGAGTGCGGAGCTCAGTGGCATTGACGGTCGAGGCACAGGACGCCGTCCTCGATTTGCAGATTCCTCAGACAACCGCGGTCGTACGCAGCCAAACGACCTTCACCGCGAAATACGATGGCGAACCGAAATTCGTGGCGATCCCTGGCACATTGGTCGCCTACGCCACGAACACGCCCTCCTCGGTGCTGAGTGTAGGCGGTGCCTACTACGCGTGCGACAACGCGGTCTGGTTCAAGGCGACGAGCCCGCAGGGGCCGTGGATCGTGGCCGACAGTATTCCGCGCGATGAGATCGCGAAGATTCCGCCCAGCGTGCCGGTCTATCCCGTGACCTTTGTGCACGTCTACGGCTCGACGCCCGAAGTCGTGTACGTCGGCTACACGCCCGGCTACGTCGGCGCGTACCCGTACTACGGCGTGCCGGTATACGGCACCGGGTACACGTATCCGCCCTACGTTGGCACGGTCTACTATCCGTACCCGGTCACCTACGGCGTCTCGGCGTCCTACAATCCGTACACGGGTTACGGAATGGGCACGACGTTTGGGACCGCGTTTTTCGCGTTCAGCATCGGAGTCGCGATCGGCAACAGCTATCGCTATTACCCGGCCGGTGGCTATCGCGGCTGCTTCAATTGCACGATCAACGTGAACCGGGGGGGCGGCAACGTGAACCGTGGCCGCCAGAACGTCAACATCGGGAACACCGCCGGCGGCGGGGCCCGGCAGCGCCCGGCGAACAGGCCATCGGCCGGCCAGCGGCCCGCGAGCTCGAACCTGTACAATCGACCTGAAACCCGAGCGCGCAACGCCGACCGCTCGACTCGGCAGAGAGCGTCCAGTCAGTTGGGAGCGAATCGGACGGCGCGCGGCTCGAACAACGTGTTCGCCGATCGCAACGGCAATGTGCACCGCCGGACGTCTGGTGGTTGGGAATCCCGCCAAGGCAACAACTGGTCGCGCGATCGCGGGGGCAGCAGCTACGGTTCGCAGGGCGGGAATCGTGAATACCAGGCGCGCCAGCGCAGCTCGACGCGCTCGTACGGCGGGAGTCGTGGTGGTGGTGGGCGCGGCGGTGGCGGAAGGCGGCGCTAACCATGCCGCATCTCGTGCTGCTCGGCGATGGCATTCTGGCCAACGGCGCTCACACGCGTCAGGAGCCGGATACCGCATCCACTATTCGACAGCTGCTGCCGGGCTGGACGGTTTCCCTGCTCGCCGCCGAAGGCTCGCCGATCGCGGCCGTGTCGACCCAGCTGCAGCGCCTCCCGGCCAATGCCGATCTCGTCGTGCTCAGCGTCGGCGGGAATGACGCGATGGAGCACACCGATATCCTGCAGCAACCCGCGGCGTCGAGCGGCGAGACGCTGGACGCGTTGATCAAGATGGTGGAGGGGTTTACGGACAAGTATGACGCGGCCGTGAAAACCGTGCGCGATCGCGCGCCGCGCATCGTGCTGTGCACGATCTACGAGCCGCCGCTCGTCGGCAAGAACACGGCCAGTCGCGCGCGTATTCTGCTGACGCTGCTGAATGATCGCGTACTGCGGACCGCGTATCGCTGGGGCCTGGACGTGCTCGATTTGCGGGCGATTTGCACGAGTCCGGGAGACTTTACGCTTCAGATTGCGCCGTCAGCCGCGGGCGCGGCGAAGATCGGGCGTGCGATCGCTGCGATTGCAGCTGGTACTGAAGGAAGACGAATAACCGTGATTGCCGGCTAGCAGAGGTCCGATCAGCGGTACCCACGCGACAGCAGAAACTTCGCGCCAGCCGCGAAGGCCTGCGGACCCGCCACGACGAACCCGAAGGCGCGTGACAGCCGGTCGACGGTGTTGAAGGTGAAGCAGACCGCTAGCGCGTCCTCGATCTGCTCGCGCGAGACACCGGCGGCCAGCAGCGCGCGCATATCGTCGGCATCCACCGCGTGCTCGCGCGTGAGCTTCCGCAGCATGCGCAGCGTCGCCCGGAGCGGCTCCTCGATCGGGGCAGTCTCGAGATCGGCGAGCGTCGCGGCGACCTTCGCTTCGTCTTGATACGCCAGCGCCGCGACTCCGCCGTGCGTCTTCGTGCACACCTCGCACCCGTTCAGCTGCGAAACGGTGGCGCCCATAAGCTCACGGTCCCCCACCGACCACGCGGAGGGTCCGCGCATGGCCTCCTGGGTGAGCTCCCTCATCGGCATGCCATAGAAATCGGGCCGATAGCGGTTGAGCTTGACGGCGTCGGGTACCGGAAGGTGCGACACCACGCGCATAACCGCAAACAGGGCTTTCATCCGGAAAGCGTGGCCGTTATCGAGAATCCCGAGGCGCATCCTCACTCCTTTCCTCTCCAGCCGCGGCGCCGAGAGCAGCGAGGGCCGCATCGAGCTGCCGCGAGGCCTGGCCGATGGCGGCACACACCACGACCTCGAAGATCTGGTCCTCGCTGAGGCCCGCTGCCCTCGCCGCGGCGATGTCTTGGTCAGTGACCTTGTATGCGTGCCTGGCCACCTTGTCGATCAGGGCACGCAGCGGCTCGGCGAGGCCTGCGTTGTCGAACGCGGCGCGGCGCTGCGCGCACGATGCCCTGCCGTCGCCTTCCACGATCCGCGCGACCAATGTTTTGCGCGCCAGCGTGATGTCCGACACTCCGTTCCTCCTTCTATCTAAGCCGAAGCTGCGCGGGCGAACGACCCAAGCAGGGACCCCCAGCCGCTCTCGCTGTTGAAGACGCCGCGCATCTCGTCACGACGTGCTCCGAAGAGGTCGAGACGGCGATGCTCGAGCTCGACGCGCGTACCGTTCTTGCCGTCAGCGATGAAGCGCACCTCGACTTCCGTCTTCAGAGTGGGGTCGTGGTGCCAGTCGGCGCTGATCTCCCACGAGAGCACCAGCCGCGAGGGCGGTTCCCACAAGAGCACGCGACCCCAGTCGCAGGTGCTCCCATCGTCCCCGCGCTCGTACCAGCGGCCGCCGGCGCGCGGCTCGATCACCGCGTCCACCGCCTTGGTCTTGCCGATCTTGTGCGTTGCCAGCGGCCACCAGGTGCCCATTTTCTCGGTGAAGACCCGCCATGCCACCGCGGGGGGCGCCTGTACGGTCACTACCTTTCGGACACAATTCGCATCAGCGCCGGGGGTCGTCTGCGTCGTCATGGCTTTCTCTCCTTGGCTGAATCTCGCTCCGCCGCCTCCTTGAACGCGGCGAGCACGTCATCCCAGAATCCGTCGAGCCAGCTGCGCAGCGCCTCCAGGCCCCGCGCGTCCACCGTGTAGAGCCGCCGTGTGCCCTCGGCGCGATCCACCACGAGGCGCGCCGCCTTGAGCACCCTGAGGTGCTGGGAGACCGCGGGACGGCTCACGTCCATCCCGTCCGCGATCTCGCCCACGGAATGGGCACCGCCGCGGAGGCGCTTGAACACGGTCCGTCGGGTCGGATCGCCCAGTGCGTCGAGGATTTGCTCTGCGTAAGTCGGCACTTACGGTAAGTTACCACTAACGTCCCGGCTGTCAAGTCTCGTAACGTTTGCCGGTGCACTCGTGGCTTTCTGGGGATCTTGCGGTTCCGGATCGGCGCTTGGTCGGGTCTGCTCGTCCAACGCGTCCCGCACCGCGCGCGCCAGCTCTAGGGGAAAATGGCGAGCGACGGCTGTGTCCATTATCGCACATGGCGCGATTGACCTCACCCGGCGCCGCTTGAAGGAGGAGGTTCAAAGCGATATGAAATAGCCATGTCGTTCTTTAGAGATCATGTCTATCCTCATCTCGTCGATACGCTGGGGGATCCGCCACCCATCCAGAAGGTTCGCCGACAGATCATTCCCTTAGCTCAGGGGACAGTCCTGGAGATCGGAGTCGGTTCTGGCGCGAACTTCCCACACTATGATCCGACAAGAGTGAGCAAGGTTTATGCGCTTGAACCCAACCCTGGGATGATTCGGCTGGCGCAAAGGCGGAGTCATCGAACGAAACTGAATGTCGAATTTCTCGACCTGCCCGGGGAAAACATCCCATTGGAGGTCGGCACCGTTGACACGGTGGTGAGTACTTTTACGTTGTGCACGATTCCCCACATCGTGGAGGCCATTCAAGGCCTTGGCCGCGTCCTACGACCGGACGGCAAGCTCATCTTCTTTGAAGTGGGACTCTCGCCCGATCCGGCGGTGCAACGCTGGCAGAGACGATTGGAGCCGGTTCATCACTGGTTGTTCCAAGGCCTGTACCTGACACGGCACATTCCGTCTCTGATCGAGCAGGGCGGCTTTCACATAGAGCAGATGGAGACAGGGTACCTTGCCCGGTTCCCGAAATCGCCGTCACACTGTTGGTGGGGCACTGCGAGCCGCAATTAGAGTGACCCCACGAGGCCTAACCGGCGATCCTTAGTCTGGAGCCGGCTTCAATGCGGTCATCATGACCGCCTTGACGCCGTAGGCCTCGGCCGAATTCTGCGTCGACTCTTTGCGAAACCGGAACCGCGGGACGACGGCCGACCGGACTCGACTGAAGCCCGTCTCCTCCAGCAGCCTGAACATCTCTCCCTCCGGGAGAGCACCGCCGATTCAGCTGGCCCAGAGCTTGGGGTCGTTGACGATCGACTGGGACAGCTGCTTGGCGCTGACGATATCTGTAATCGAGATCCGGCCGCCCGGCCTCAGCACGCGGAACACCTCCTCCAGCACCCGTCGCTTGCGGAACGAGAGGTTGAGCACCCCGTTGGAGATAACCACGTCTACCGAGGCATCAGGCAGGGGAATCTCTTCCATGCGCCCTTCCCGACATTCCATCTTTGCACCAGACGCCGCCGCGTGGGCTTGGGACTTGAGGCACATGGCGGGGTTCAGATCTACGCCCACGACCCGGCCGGTCGGGCCGACCCGCCACGAGGCGATAATCGCGTCGAGGCCGGCCCCGCTTCCGAGGTCGAGCACGGTTTCTCCTGGCCGCAGGTTACTGCGCTCGTGCGGGTTGCCGACGCCGGCGAACGACGCGACGGCGCCGGCTGGTGCGCGGTCGAGCCACTCCGGCGCGTACCCGAACAGTTCCGCCGCCTCACGGCCGTGAAAGAAGTGGAATTCGCCTCTGGGGTTGTCGGCGACCTCCTGGTACATGCGCAGGATCTCGTCCTTGAGCGTGAGCTCCAGGGATGCTTGAACGCTGGCAGGGTCGGTCATGATGAGCTTGCTCCCTCCTTCACTGCCGCGCGTCGGGGCGGAAACCCAAGTATCGAACGGTACACGAACGATGGAATGCAAAAATCGATGGTGCTGACCAACACCGCCACAGTGGTCAGGAGCCCGCCAAGCACGTATCCCAGTAGCGGATGGCCCGCCTGGAAGGCCCACGCGGTGGCCACCAGCCATACCGCTCCCAAGCCGCACGCGAAGCGGGACGGCGCGCCTCGGCGCGGCAGCGGGCCCGTTTTGGTGACATAGCGAATGCCGTAGTTATAGATCAGGTCGAAAGGGTGGACCGGCGACAGCGCGGCGAGCCCGGCAATCGGCGCCAGCAACAACAGGATGGTCGGCGATGCCATGGCTGTGCCCACCCCGCCCATGACGGCGCACAACGCGAACGCCAGCCGCAGCCACCTCGCCACCGGCGCGAGGGCCGCGTCCGCGACGGACTCGAACCCCTGGATGTCGAGCCGGCGACGCGTGCTTGTCGTGAGCACGCGTCTATACTACAGGTAGCGGCCCATCTCCGCCACCCACGCTGCCCTTGGCAGGCAGGATCGTGTGCATTATTGATTTAGCAATCGCTAAAATGAGATAATGATCACATGACCCGGAACACGACCCGCGCTGCCGCCGAGCGGCGCCTGCTGGAGCTGCACGCGGCGACGTGCCGAATGCTCGCACACCCGACGCGCCTCGGCATGATCGAGGCGCTCCGGGGCGGCGAGCGAACCGTGAGCGACCTCGTCAACGCGGTCGGCACGTCGGCGGGCAACCTGTCGCAGCACCTTGGCGCAATGCGCGACGCCGGTGTCGTGGAGGCGCGCCGCGAGGGACGGTTCGCTTTCTACCGCATCAGCGATCCCCGCATCCTCACCGCGTTCCGGCTGATGCGAGAAGTGTTGCTCGGCCGGCTCTCCCGCGACGCTCGGCTGGCCGATCGCGTTCGCCGGCCCATGCAGGGGGCACGCCGATGAACGTCCTCTTCATCCTCAACGATCCCCCGTACGGCACCGAGCGCTCCTACAACGGACTCCGCCTCGCCGGCTCCCTCGCCAAGCGCGAGGGCACGGCCGTCAAAGTCTTTCTTATGGGCGATGCCGCCAGCTGTGCCAAGGCCGGGCAAAAACTCCCCCAGGGCTACTACCACCTGGAGCGGATGCTAAAAGTGCCGCTGCAGCACGGCGCCGCCGTGGGCGTGTGCGGGTCGTGCATGGATGCGCGTGGGCTCAGCGATGCCGAACTGGTCGAGGGGACCCGCCGCAGCTCCCTCGACGAGCTGACCGACTGGACGTTGTGGGCGGACCGCGTCATCGTGTTTTAGGGGCAACTGATGGCCGAGATCGTAGTCGTCGGAGGGGGCGTCGGTGGCGTCGTGGCCGCCAAGCGGTTGCACCGCTCACTCGGTGATCGAGCCCGCGTGACCGTGATCGACCGCGCGCCGGATCACCTGTTTCAACCGTCTCTTCTCTGGGTCGCCGACGGGACCCGCCGTCCTGACCGCCTCTCCCGCCCGCTCAGCCGCCTTGAGGGCCGTGGCGTGCCATTTCGCCTGGGTATGGTGCAGGGACTCGACCTCAGCGCACGACGGCTGCGCGTGGACGATAGTGAGGTGCCCTACGATTACCTGCTGCTGTCACCGGGCGCCGAGCTGCGAACCGAGGCACTGCCTGGGCTGGCACAAGGTGGGCGCAATCTCTACACGTTGGACGGCGCGGTCGGGTTGAACGCCGACCTCTCCCGCTTCTCCAGCGGCAGGCTCGTGGTGCTCGTAGCCGCGATGCCGTTCAAGTGTCCGGCCGCGCCATACGAAGCGGCCATGCTGCTGGAAGCGCGCCTGCGGGCTCAAGGAATGCGGAGTCGCTGCGAGATCGCCGTCTATACTCCCGAGCCGCAGCCGATGCCGGTTGCCGGGCCGGCGCTCGGCGCCGCCGTGCGCGAGATGCTCGCGTCTCGTCGTATCGACTACTTCCCGGGCCACAAGCCCGTCGCCATCGAGCCGGGCAGCCGCACGATTCGATTCGAGACGGGCGACGTCGGGAAGTATGACCTGCTCGCCTACGTCCCGCCCCACGCGGCGCCCAGGTTTGTGGTGGATGCCGGCTTGGCCCCCGCGGGCGGGTGGGTGAAAGTAGATCCCAGGACACTCGCCACACCGGTCGAGCGCGTGTGGGCGGTGGGCGATGTTACCGGGATCCCTCTTCCGAACGGCAAGGCGCTGCCAAAGGCCGGCGTGTTCGCGGAAGGCCAGGCGGACGTCGTAGCACGCAACATCGCCGCGCTCGTGCGCGGCGCGACACCCGCTGCAGCGTTCACGGGCGAGGGTGCCTGTTTCGTCGAGATGGGCGGTGGGCGCGCGGGATTCGCCACCGGGAACTTCTACACCACGCCAGACCCCGTCGTCCGGCTCAAGACTCCCGGCCGGCGGTGGCATTGGGCGAAAGTGCTGTTCGAGCGGACGTGGTTCCCGCGATGGCTCTAGGTAAGAGGCGCCGGTCGGAATCGAACCGACGAATCGAGGTTTTGCAGTAGTCCACGCGCTTCACTCGCCGGTTGTGCCCCACTGGTGCCCCGCCGAGCATCGCGTAGCCCAGGAGCCGCTACTCGGCTACCACCGTGCTGAAACGCAGTTTGTTCCCATCAGGATCGACGACCATCATCTCGCGCATCCGGCGCGCGAACTACTCGGGATGGCGAATGCGCACCAACAGCGAGTCTCCGTTCCCCGCCACGAGGGCGACGCGCAGGACGTGCCGGCCTGGCGGCAGCTCGAACTCTAGGCGATCGCGGTCGCCCAGCACCGCGCCGGCAAGCTGGGCTGTCGAGTCGGGCGTGGCGGTTAGTGCCTCCCAGTCGTGGGGTTCCCCGTCAATCGACACGGCGACGACGTACCGCCCGCTGTCGGGCTGAGCTGGTGCGACCACGAGACGTAGCTCGACGCGAACCGGGCCGCCTCCTTCGACCCGAGCGGTCAGCGAATCGCCACGACGCACGAGCCACCACTTCTGTCGCCGCTCGGGCAGGGTAACGGAGACCACTTTCGCCGCGAGCGGCTGGATGCTCTCCCAATCGACGCTTGCGGGTCCGACGCGTGTACTCGCGAACCAGCCACCGATTGCGAGTACCAACGCGACGAGTCCCGCGACTGCCCAGCGCGTGCGGTGCCAGTACACCAACCGCCGCCAGCGGCTGCGCCAGATCGCGGGCCATATTTCCCTGCGGGCGTTCTCCAGGTCGATCGGAAAATCGAGCTCGGCCCACGAGAGCCCGGCCACGTTGACGCCGAACAGCGGAATCACCTTGCAGACGCCACGCGTCGCCTCGATGACCCATGCCTGATTCTGTCCGTCCGCGATCAGTCGTTGTGCGGTCTCCAGCATCGCGTTCGTGCCATCAGCTTCGAACTTCAGTACGCCGAGGCTTTCGCCGCGCGCCGATGCGGCCGGCAGATCCTTGCCGATATCCACGACACGCCGGTCGCGGATCGCCACCTTGGTCTGTTCGCGGCCGCGCGATGATGTGGAGTCGTAGGCCAGTACGTTTCCCGATTCCTCGAGCAATCGGTCGAGGATCGCCGGATCGAAGAAGAGGTCGGAATTCAGCAGGAGGAACGGTCCCTTGATCCATTCCCGAGCGAGCCACAACGAGTAAAGACTGTTCGTCTCGCGGAACCGATCATTGACGATGTACTCCACGCGGCTCCCGACCACCTGGCGGATCGATTCGTGCTCGTGACCGACGACCATCAGCACCGGCCCGATGCCGTGATCGGCGAGCGCCTCGAGCTGGTGGAGGATCAACGGGCGTCCGCCGATTTCGGCGAGGCACTTGGGCTTTCCGCCCGTGAGAGTCGAGAGCCGACTGCCCACGCCGGCGGCGAGGATCACGGCCTGCATCAGGCTTCCTCGCCGGGTGAGCGCGGGGCGAGCGAATACGGAGTGACTCGCCTGGCGGCCCAGTCGCCGTATTCCGCCGGCGCTCCGAAGAAGTCGAGCGTACCAGCCTTCAGCACCACGATTCGATCCATCCTCGGCAGCACGGCAGCGTCATGCGTGACCCACAAGACCGTACGGCCCTCGGTCACTGCCAGCAAAATGTCGGTAAGCTCCCCCGACGTCGCGGGATCGATGCCCTTGGTCGGCTCGTCGAGCAGCCAAATCGCGCTGTTCCGGTAGAGCGCGCGCGCGATCGCGATGCGCTGGCGCTCACCGCCCGAAAACAGCTCCCCGCTGCGGCGGATCGGTGTGTCATAGCCTTCGGGCAGCCGGGTGATGAAGCGGTCGATTCGGGCGCGCTGGGCCGCGCGCTCGACCCGCGCCGAATCGGGGACCGCATCACCGAGCGCGATGTTGTCCCGGACCGAGAGTCCGAAGAACACATTCTCCTGAAAGACGACGCTGATCTGCCGGCGGACCGACTCGATGGAGTACGCGCGTATGTCCCGGCCAGCGAGCAACACGCGGCCATCGTCCGGATCGACGAAGCGCAGCACGGACCTGAGCAGGGTGGACTTTCCGGCGCCATTGGCGCCGACAATCGCAACGCGCTCCCCGGGCGTTACAGAGAACTGCACGCGCTCGAGGGCCCGTTTGCGCGTGCTGCGCAGCTCCTTCGGCGTCGCGATCGACACATTGTCGAACACCAAGGCGGCGCCCGCCAGCGCCGGCGCCGGGAGCGCGTCGGCGGCATCGGTGATCGCGGGCGTCTCGTCCATGATTTTGCGGAGTCGATCACCACACGCGAATGTCTTGCCCAGCTTGTAGCTCTGCCGCGCAAACTGCTCGAGCGGACGGTACAGACCGGCGGCATAGGAAACGAACAGCACGAGATCGCCCGGCGTGAGGACGCCTGCCTGCACTTCACGCGCTCCCACCCACAGGATCGCGGTGATCGTAAGGGCGACGATGATTTCGACACGCAGCACGAGCCAGGCGGCGAGCTGCCGCACCCGTTGCTCATGCACGAGGCTCTTAGCGTTTTTCCGGCCGAAACGCTCATCCGGCCAGCGGCCGGCGCGATACGCCTGCAGCTCGCGCACCCCCACCAGGTCCTCGGCCACGGTCGTCGCCAGCCGGCCCTCTTTCTTGCGTTGCTTGCGGGCGGCGCGGGCGATGCGGCGCCCGCTCCAGCGTATGGCGCCGAGTGCGAGCAAGGCGCCGGCGCCCACCACCGCGGCGAGCCGCAGGTTAAGCCACAGCAGCACCACAAGCGTGGCCACGAACAGGCCGATCGTTTGAAAGATTCGCAGCAGAATCGCGATGACGCCCTGACGCAGCCGGGCCGTGTCGTAGACGATGCGCGTCAGCAGCTCACCCGTGGTCCGGCTCTCGTGGAACGCGATCGGCTGCGCCAGCACATGGCCGAACAGCGCGCTGCGCAGGCGATAGAGCACCCGGTTGCCGAGACCCGCCAGGACCAGCCGCTCGCCGTAGCCGACGGTGGCTGCCGCGACCGTGATCGCGATATACAGGAGGCTCAGGCCGGCAATCCCCAGCGCCGGGGCGCGGACGAGGCCGCCGAACGCGGCATGCTCCGGATGTGACGTCAGGAGGTCGAGCACCCATTTGAGCGGCCAGGGGTGCGCGATGCGCAACAGGATCAGCAAGAGGCTCAGCATGCCTCCGACCACCAGCAGTTTTCGATCGCCGCGCGTGTGCGACCACAGCAGCGTGGCCAACCCACGCATCTTCATTGCAACCGCTCCCGCACCCACTCGAGTGCTGCGTCCGACGCGCGCCCCGCGTTATAGAAAAGGTCGCGGGCCATGGCACGGCGCAGCTCGCCGGCCTCACGACGGTGCGCGAGTGACCAGCGCACCGCATCAACCGCTTCGTCCGGCCACCGCACGGTGACACCGGCCTTGCGGCCCCAGGTTTCGAGATCGACGGCTCGGCCCTTGGCGCGCATCGCCTGGATCATGACGGGGACATCCAGAAACACCATCGGCCGGTCGAGCAGCGAGTATTCGGACGACACCGAGGAGGCGTCCGAGATAAGGAGATCCGCGACGAAGAGATAGGGCACGATATCGAAGTCGCGGACCAGCTTCGTATGCGCGTCGAGCAGCGGCCGCAGCTGCGATGCCCAGTCTGCCTTTGGGTCGCGCGGATGGTCGTGCAGCTTGATCATGATGTCGTACCGGCCGGTGGCCCGCAGTCGGCGAATGACTTCTTCGCCCACCGTCTCGAGCGAGTTCCCCGTCTGCCCCGTCGGCGCGTACAGCACCACCGGGCGGCGGCCGGAGAACCCGAGGCTGCGGAGCAGCGTCCGCCGATCGAGGCTCCCGTCCACGAGGCGATCCACCTTCGGGAAACCGATCGGCACCAGCCGGGGGTCGCCGCGCCGCACGAGCTGCTGCTCCTGAAATGCCCGCATCATGTACGGTCCCGTGACGAACAGGTGGTCGTAGACGAGCACGTCTCGCCGCACGGCCATGTTGCGGAACGACAAGCCGTGGAAGATTTGGATGCGGCCGTTGTCGGCGCGCGGGAAGTAGCCCGATACGTGGGCGCAGAACACCAGGTCGAACCGCTGGCGCCGCATGGCGTCGAGCGACAGGACTCGCGCGGCCGGCACGCGGAATGGCCGATAGAGCTCGTGTGCACTCAGCGGCCCGACGCCGTCGTCCGTCCCTACCGAGCCGCGCTCTCGACCTCCCGAGAGAAACACCTCGACTCCCGGAAGGCGGCGCAGCCGCTCATAGAGCGGCCGAAAGCACACGAAGTGCACCGGCGCATAGCCGGTAAACAGCACACGCTTCATTGCAACGCGACGCGCCGTCGCTGGTGTACGAGCATTTGACGTCACCTCTCCCTCGCGTGGCGGCCCTGCTACGGCTCGCCACCCTAAAACCGATACCGGACTCCCGCCCACGCGATGTTGCGGTCGTAGTCGGCCACGTCCCCCGTAGAGCCGGGGTCCCCTCCCCGGTTCGTCGTCTGGGCGCCGCGACGCACCCCGAGCGCCAAACGCGCGTCAGCGCCCAGCCGCACCTCGGCAGCGATGGTGAGCTCATCCAGCACGTCGTGCCGGTCACGATTGACGACGTCGTAGGGTTGGGTTGAGCCGAAGTCACGCGTCCGCCGCCCGTACTCGACCGCCACCGTTGCCGCGCCCGTTTGCCCACGGATCGACGCGGCGAGCTGCCGCTCGACGCGCGAGTAGTCCACGAGCACCGACGCGCGTGCACTAGAATCGGTCGTCGTGAGGTTGCCGTTGAAGTCCACGCCGAAATCGTTCTCGTCGAGAATCAAAATCGCAGGCCCCGGATCGCCGCTGAGCGATGCGACCGAATATCCGCCGCCCACGGTGACCGCGGGACCGAGGTCCGCGGCGACATCGCCGTGGATGCCGGGACCGTGGCGGTTGCGGACCGTAAAAGGCGCGTCGTAGCGCCGGCCGAGAAAGCCTGCGGAAAGGGCCGCCGAGACCGCTTTCAGGCGTTGCCGGTACTGCAGCTCAAGATCGATCTCGTGTGAGGTGCCACGCGTGTAGATCCGTTCGGCCGAAGCGATGTTGTCATTGCCATTGATGTCGACGGCATCGGCGAGATAGTTCTTGTGGAAGTAGGTGGGGCGCCAGTCGGCGGTGAATTGGAGAGCCCCGCCTTTGCGAATGCTTTGCTCGATGCCGAGCTGCAGCTCGCTGTGACGGCGGGCCGGGTTCCGCATGTTCAGCTCGTACGCGATGTCGGCGGAGATGGCGAGCGAGCGCCCGCCCAGGCCATCCCCTGTGGCCCCCAGTTCCACTGAGGGTATCGCGATGACGTCTGCCGCACTTTCCATGTCCCGATACCGGCCGTTCACCACGTCGCTCGCGGACGGGTTGCCGAGTCGCGGCCGATGGTCTGCGTCGAGCAGGAACGGATTGTCGTCGGCGCGAACTTCACCCCGCACGCGCGCGGTGCCACGCCATCCCTGGCACGCGGCGGATCTCGGGATCAAAACTGCCATCAGGACGACGCTGAAACGGAGTAAGTGCACGGCGATCTCTCCTGTCGCCACGCGTCAGGATGCGTTTTTCGCTGCTGGATCGAACGCCCCATGGAGGCAAGGCGCGTACCGCTCTGCTCTGTGCGGGAAGACAATACTGCAAACGGAGTTGGCAGCTTCCTGTGACCGCCATCACGTGCGGGCGCTGGAACAATCCGCTACGTGGCTGTGTCGTTTCGGGTCGGTGAGCCAACGCGGTGACTCACGCACCTGCGGCGCGAGCCGTGATTCTTGGATTTGGAGCGGCGACAACGCCCTCCACGCCGCCACCCGAATAACGACATGAAAAAAGCCCGCAGCAGCGGGCTAACGTGAAGCGGCGCCGGTCGGAATCGAACAGACGAATCGAGGTTTCTTTCGCTGCACGTGTTTGACACGCGTTGTGCCCCATCTGTGCCCCTCGGTTGTACGCTGTAAGGAACGCGTCTAGGCGCGGGTTTCGATGGTCTGCCGATCAATCCCAATAGGCGATTCAGCAGCCGGGCGATAGACATCGACCCCAGGGGAATCCCTACGCTTGTCGCGCGGGGATTTCCCGGCTTGGACTGCGCGACCAGATGTGAAAGCTTCAAGCAAACCCCGGTCCCTTGTGGTTTAGTCGCCAGCTGCCAGGCACATGGCTCAGCGGTTCCTGATTACCGACCACGCGTTACAGCGATTTGCCGAACGGCACGCCGATTCTGATGATTTGCAATCGGAGGAAGGTAGACGAGTGCTTCTCTCCGAGCTTGAGCGGGCCTTTCCATTCGGAGGCCAGCTGGGTGGCGAGGAACTTCGCCTGCTACCGTGCGGCTACGTCGCCGCCATCGCTTGGCGGGATGGCGTCGGAATCGTCAAGACCGTTCTCACCAAAGAACAAGCCGTTGTAAACATGGAGTCGGTGGGTGCAATTCTCAGGCATTCTTCCGGGTTGAAGCACTTGCCCGCGTTCGCCCAGCTCTTGGACACCTCCGGCGACGCGCCGCTGGAGGTTGAGCTGCGCTTCCTCGCCGAGTGGCATTTACTTAACGGCGTCGGGAAGAAGAAAAGAAATGCGCTGCTTCGTGAGCTGGGATACGACCCCGCAGGCAAGGCGGGCGACATCTATCGTGCCGCCTACCGCGCATTACGAGTGGCGCATTATGCTGTGCGTCGTGAGGAGTATCGCGGGAGCTAACAGCGGTTGAGCAAGCCTGACGAGGGCTGACTCGAGTGCACCATGCGAACATTGGCCGTCAGGCTCTCGGGTTGGTCTAGCGACAGACGTGTGCTCCAAGCCGACGTTGAGGAGGCGTAACTCGTTGTATTCCTGGAGAGGCGCCGGAGAGTAGCCGTCGGCTCCAGTACACTTCGCAGCTCTGCGTTCTCTCGATGTCAGGCGTGCCCCAGTTGTGCCCCGCGCGTACTAACTCCACTAAGGCGCCATCGGTCATGTGCTTGCCTGATGCACGTCCAGCGCGACATACTGCGCCCCCCTTTCATGAGAGCCCGGTCCTACCCTGTCCGTGGTGCGATCGAGAGCCGGGAATCCCATGAAGCAAGTCGACGCGCGAGCACTTGACCGGCTGTTCCGTGATGCGCAATCAGAGGATCAACTCGACGGCGCCGCCGGCGATCTCGAACACCTCGACACTTTGACTCCCTGCCAGCAAACCGGTAGCGAGCAGTCGAGCAACTGTGGCCTTGTAGGTCTGCGAGGTCGCTAGCTGTTCGATGGCCGCTTGATCGTCCCAAAACGAACACGCCGCTGCCCCGGAACCGCCTGCCAAGCGGCCAAAGAGGACGCCGCGGCAGCCCGACTGCTGTCGGAACATCGGCAAGGAGTGCTCTTGCTCGAAGCGGGCGTACTCGGCCCAGCGAGCTGGGTCCACGCCGGTTCGCCAGATGCGTAGCAGCATAGGTTGAGTCGCTCGGGCCGCGTCGTCCCCGCTCACTGGAAGAGCGAATGGCGAGCAGGTGTGACGAGCCAGACGTTGCTGTAGTCTTCGATCATAGCGAAAGCCTCCCCTTCGAGCTCCTTCAACCACAGGTCGCCATCATAAAACGCCGCCTTCTGGACATCCCGGGTCTCGAGATCGGGGAAGCCTCTTAGCCAGACAAAGCAATTGTCATCCTCGAGATCCTTGAATTGACCTAGGATCTGCATTCCGTTCGCTTCCTGCGGTGCCACGGTTCTTGTATTGAAGAACTCGGCGAAGTCATCGCGCCTCCCTGGCCGGATACGGTAAATGCGAATCTCTAACACGCGATTCGTCTGCGCATGCAGCGATGGGAGGGGTATGTCGTCGATCTTTAGGATTCGCGACGCGGGCAAGGGGGCCAGCAGATGGACACAACTTTCTCTCAACAGATCTTTCGCAACCGGAGCGAGGTCCTCACGCCAGCGCTCGCCTTCCCAGAGGAGGGTCCGGGCTTCATCGCGGTCGCTGTCGGATGCGAAGGCATGTAGCCATGCGAACCCCTCGTCATCGCGATACGAGAGAAAATAACCGAGTACCGTTCCCACGCCCACAGAGCGATGGTACGGAAGGAACCGCTGTTCAAAGAACGCCAACCATTGCGCGCGCTTTCCCGGTTTGATCCGATAGAGGCGAAGTTCAACGAGCACGGCGGGACTCCATCACCCCAATTGATTTCCCCGATTTCCGCAAGTCATCCCGAAACGTTGCAAAGTCCGCATCGAGATTAGTTCGGTCAGCCAGCAATTGTCTGTTCATCTCGCATGCTCCAGCTCAGGAGTGCGTACAAGAGCCCAATCCAGGGTCTTGTGGAACCGGCGCACTGCTCTCTCGACTACACAGGCCGTCGGGAGCGTGATGCTCGGCCCCTCGGGGCATGTCTTAGAGAAAGTGCGGGATGATCATCCTGGTCCGTTGTCGGTAAACCGCGTAGCGCTCGCCAAATGTGCGGCTGAGCAGTTTCTCCTCCGCGAGGGCACGCCAACCGAAGGTCGGGAGAATCCCGAACAACGTGATGATGAAGGCGGGCCAGCTGCCGAAGGCGACCGCTTCGCCGACGCCGAGCAGTGTTAGGCCGAGGTACATGGGGTGCCGCACGAGGCGATAGGCGCCCGTTGTGACGAGCCCTGTGCCCCCATCTGCCTTGGGCACCAAACTCCAGGCCGGACCTAGTTCGGCCCGGGATCTGAGGACGAGGGCCACCGCCGCAACGGCGAGAACAAGTCCCAATGTGACCAGCAAGAGCGCCGACCTGTCAGCGGGGCTGCTGGCAAAAACCAGCAGCGAAGGCACGAACAAGCCGACAGCAACGAGGTTCGCCACCAGCGGTGCCCTGACGCCGCCGCGGTGATGTGATCGCGTCCTAGGTCGCCCACGACGCCCAGTGACCAAGAGCAGCATCGGTCCTACAAAGACGAGCACCGAGACGACACGAAGAACGATGACCAGGGTTGACATCGCTAGTGTCTTCTCAGGCGGATGATATAGAGCGCAATGGGCAGCAGGAGAATGGGGAGCACGTAGCTCACTCCGAGGGCCAGGGTCGGCTGGTCTGCCCAGCCGGCACCCATGGCGGCAAAGACGAAAGCGGTGGGCACGCTGCCGATGGTCAAGGCTGCGATGAACTTTCTCATCGACATCCCCGCAAGTCCCGCGACAAATACCACAGCCTCGGGGACGCTGTACGGGAGGCTGCGAGTGAGCACGATCGCCCAGGCCCCAGCCTGGTCGAACAAACGCTCCATCCTACTCAGCGACTGAGGCCGGACGAAGCGCCGCACATATCGCCGCGCGGAGGTGCGCATGAGCGCGTAGCCGAGCAGGCCGCCGGTGATCAGGCCGACGCTGCCCAGCAATCCGCCAAGCAAAG
>JBLNGI010000307.1:0-33552 GCA_050264615.1 Gemmatimonadota bacterium | reverse complement strand
GGTTTTCGACGTCCACCCAGGGCAGCTCGTCGTACAGCGTCACGCTCGACGTGACGGCGGGGAAACCGTCCAGCGCGCGCTCGGTGACCAGCCGGACGCCGATGCCGGGCAGCTTCTCGCGGCGTGAGCGCGTGAAGCGCGCCTGCGTGATCTCGAGCTGCGGGGGGTTCTTGAGATCATCGCGATTGCCGCTGGTCCAAAGTGCACTGCGTTCGCCGCCGCGGGCGTAGATCAACTGGTTCAGGCCCGACCACTCGGACGTCTTGACGCGCTCTTTCCCATCCGGGCCGGCCAGCGACCGGATTGCGCCGCTCGCGCCATCGAGCTTGACGGTGAAGCCGCCCGCGCTCGCTTCGAGTGCTTCGCCATCGGCTGACGGCGGACGGAGGGGGGGGGGAGTTCGCTCGGACTCGGTGAGCGCGAGGTAGCCGAGCGGCGGCACCTCACGGAAGAGCACGAGGGCGTCCCCGTCTTCGAGATCAACGGAGGCCAGCTCGCGCCCTTCGTACGCGAGCACTTTGCCTGCGCCACCCGCCACGCGGGCGACGTCCGTGCGCTCCCACGAGCCCGCGTTGAACACCAGCCGGCCGCGTCCGGAACGCGTCGCCCGGCCCAGCCTGAGCAGCCCTTCATTGATCAGATCGCGCGAGCCTGCCGCCGCCGCGTCGATGAAACGCTTCTTGTACTCCCACTGCGCCACGGTCTGCCGCGACGCGGGAGCGTCCACACTTTCCGCCGCGCCCCAGGTGTGCTCGCCGAACAGGAGCAGCTCGCGCCACATCGCGGTGCGGGCCTCGACGCGCTCGCGGCGGCGCTCGATCACGTCGTCGTCCGGCGATTCGATTCTGCCGTCCCAGAGCGCGAGGACTTCGACGGCGCGCGCGGCAAGCTGGGCCGACCGGAACGCGGCGAGCTCGGCGGCGGTCGATGCCGCGCCGTCCTCCCAATAGAGTCCCGTGTCGCCCCGGCGCACGGGCACTTTGGTTCCATACCGGCGCTCGACCTCGCGGAAGAAGTCCTCGGCGCGGCCGGTGACGATCCGGGGCCACGTGAAGCGCCGCCCAAATTCCTCCACGTTCTTGACCAGCGCTTCCTTCATTAGGGCATTGTCCTGCCAGTCGGCTCCGTACAGCAACGCAATGTCATACGGCCAGTTCTGCGCCAGGAACGCGGGCTGATTGAGCAGCCAGTCGGACAGGCGCCGGCCCATTTCGTCCGGTCCCGCGTCGAAGCCGAAGCGCGACCCGTCGCCATAGTGGTGCGCGCGCCAGTGCAGCACGCGGCTGCCGTCGGGGCCTTCCCAGTAGTAGAGCTGGGGATAGGCCGTGCCCTCACCGCCGCTCGCCGGCAGCAGCGGTACCGCGCGTTCTGGATTGGGACCGCTCGCCAGGTACTTCACGCCGCTCGCCGCCAGCATCATCGGAAACGTCAGCGTCTGTCCGGGAACGTCGGTGATTTGCGCCGAGAGGAACGTCAGGCCGCGTTCGCGCGCGAATTTGCCCGCGGGCCAGGCGAGCCGCGCGAGCGTGTCGTGATCGAGCAACCCCGTGAGCATGTTGGCGAACAGCGCCTGCCAGCCGATCTTGCCCTCGCGGATCGCTTGCACCAGCGCGTCCCCCGCTTCTGGCGAGCGGTTCTCCACGTGCGACAACACCTGCAGCGCGCACTCGGCGGTGAACCGGAAGTCGCGATGCGAGGTGAGCCAGGCGAGCGCCGCGTCGAGATTCTTGCGATGCACCTCGAGGGCGCGCTCCTGAAAATCGGTGTATCCCACGTCGGTGTGAATCGAGGAGAGCCAGTACAGCGTCCAGCGCTTGGGCGGCGTGAGCCGCAGCCGCCGCCGCGCTGCGCGATCGCGTCCCACCTGAACATCGACTTGAAAGTCGGATGGTTGTGAGAGCGGCACCCACAACTCACCGCTCAAGGTCACGCCGTCGGCCGACGGCAGCAGGCCGGCGGTGCCGACGAGCGCGCCGCGGCTATCGGTGACGCTCGCGCGCGCGGCGGGCGCACTCAGACCCGACACGATCACGCGCACCAGGTTGCGGCGTCCTTCGGGCTGCTGGAACAGCGCCGTGGGCCGCACGTCGATCACCGGCTGTTGCGCGGCGCCGGGCGCGGAGCGCCGCACGAGCGGGAGCGTCCCGAGCCAGGCGAGAAACGAGCGACGGTCGAAAGGAAGCATGTCTGCTATAACTTACCGCAGCTTGACTGTAGGGGTCCCCTATGTACGTTTCGCGCGTCCGTCACCCAGATACCTCAACAGGAGCTAGCATGAAGCGCATTGCACTGGCTGTGGCGCTGGTCGTCATGGCTGCCGGCGCGTGCAAGAAGGCCGAAGACCGCGGAATGGCCGCGGACACCACGCACGCCGACTCGATGATGATGTCCGATTCGATGAAAATGGACACCACGCATCAGATGGCGCCGGATACCACCAAGGCGCGTCGTCCGTAGCACCAGCGGTAACTGGTGTGAAGCCCGGGCCATGCCCGGGCTTTTTTTTCAGCGCACCGAGCGCATGATCGCCGCACGCGTGTCGAACGATGCGGTCCAGCCGAGCTCGCGCCGAATCCGTTCCGTGGAGTAGGGATTCTCTCCCAGAATGAACGACACCGCGGCGCTGCCGAGTCCCGTATAGCGTCCTGGAAACAGCGCCTTGAGCAGCGTGGACCAGACTCCAAGGCCGAATCGGACCAGCCCGAGCGGGACCGGAATGAAGCGGGGCGGTCGGCCGATCGCTTCGGCGAAGGCCGCGAAGAATTCGCGCTGCGTGAGCAGCGGCGGGGCATCCCGGGTCACGTTGTACGCGCGAAACCCGGGATGCGCGGGCGCGTCGAGCGCCGCGACAATCGCGGACGCCACGTTCCCGGCGTAGACGCACGAGAGATGGTTGGTGCCCGGCCCGATCTGCGGTACGAGGCCCCGCCTGAGATTGGCGATGAGCCGGCGGGTGAACAGCCGGTCGCGCTCGCCGTAGATGACGTTCGGGCGAATCGCGATCGCGCTGAGGCTCGCCTCCTGCTGGACGAGCAGCTCGGCGGCGCGCTTGGTGCGGGCGTAGAAGTCGGCGGTGGGCAGCGGTTGAAACGGATAGTCCTCGGTGACGCCGTCCATGCCGGCGGCATACACCTCGGTGCGCCCGTACACGGCGACGGAAGAAATGTGGATCAGTCGCGCGCCGTGGTGCCGCGCCGCCTCGATCGCGAGCCGGGTGCCGCCCACGTTGACGCGCGTGAACTCGTCGAAGGAATCTCGCGTGACCACGAGCGCGGCGGCGTGCACGATCGCCCGCACCCCACGCGCGGCCCGATCCCACGTCCCCGGGTCGGTCACGTCGCCGATCACCGGCTCTGCGCCGAACGATTCGACGAGCGCGCGCGCGTTCTGACGAACGAGCGCGCGGGGACGCTCGCCCCGGGCCCGCAACGCGTCGAGCACGTGCGTGCCCACGAGTCCCGCGGCGCCGGTGACGAGGACCGTCACGCGGGCGTGACGCTAGGAGCGTCGAACGGCAAGTCGACGACCCGCGCTTCGCGGCCGGCCGCCCGGACCGTCGCGCCGATCGACACCTCGCGCCGCACGATCGCCAGCCCGATCCAGCGACCGAGCACCGAGCCGCCACCGTCGGGCAGCCAGGCAATGCTCGTGACGCGTCCCACCTCCCGCTCCTCCTGCGTCACCGCGCTCCAGCCGCTCGCGGGCGCCGCGGGGGGATCGCTTTCGAACACCAGCCCGCGCAGGTGGCGGTTCGCGTGCCCGCGGAAATGGAGGCGGCTGACGGTCTCCTGGCCGGTATAGCAGCCCTTGGTGTAGGACACACCGCCGATCTCATCGTAGCGCACTTCCTGCGGGATCGTCTTCTCATCCACTTCCGACGCGAGCCGCGGCCAGCCGGCCAGAATTCGCGCCAGCTCGAACGCGTCTTGTGTCGCGCCGTGCGCGCCCGCGCCGACGAGGCGCCGGTGCAGCAGCGAGCCGTGCTCGGACGCGGCGGTGATCTGAAAGATGAACGGGGCGGCATCTCCGGCGCGCGCGACCTCCACGGCGATGTCGCCCACTTTGCCCTCGACCGCGTGACCTGGTCCCTGTGGCACGGGGAAGCCGGCCGCGCCCATCACCGCCACGCTGTGCGCGCCCGCCACGCGCAGCACGGCGCTCGTGTCGGTCCGATCCTCGAACCGCGCGAGCCGCGGCGGGATCGACCGCTGGAAAATCCCCAGGGCGCGCTCCCGTCCTTCGGCGGGAACCGTGAAGCGCACGCGCGCGCCCAGCCGCGCGGCCCATCCGTCCACCACGATCATGCCCTTGGGTGTGAGCAGCGCGCCGTACACGAACGCGCCATCACCCGGCTTTTCGATGTCGTTGGTGAGCAGTCCCTGCAAGCACGAAACGGCGGCGCTGCCCGCTCCCGTCAGCTCGAGCACACCCGCGGCGACGGGCGCGACGATTGCGCCGGCCCGCAGCTGATCGACCACCTCCGCGGGGACGGCGTCTTGCTCGAGGCGCGTGATGCTGGGCTCGCTCATAGCCCCGCCAGCTCAGCGGGTGTGTGGCCCGCGAGCGAGCTCCACACGCCGGCCGCGCCACGACCCTCGATGCGCTCCACGGGGTGACTCGTCGTCAGCACGATGCAGGGCATGCCGGCCGCGCGCGCCGCCTGCAGTCCATGCAGCGAGTCCTCGATGACGACGCAGCTCGCCGCCTTGATCGGACTCCGGAGGTTGAACGTCTGGAGCGCCGCGAGATAACCGGCGGGGTGCGGTTTGGACTGGAGGACGTCACCCGCCGCCACGATCACCTCGAACTGCAGCGTGAGCCCGGTGCGCGCGAGCAGCGTGTCGATCTCGCGGCGGAGCGCGCCCGAGACGATCCCCAGGCGGAAATGCTGCGCCGCCTTCCGGACGAACTCCTGAGCGCCCGGGACCAGCCGCAGCGTGCGCTCCACCAGCTCGAGGTACAGTTTCGATTTCTTGTCGACGAGAAACTTCAGGTACTCAGTCGTGAGGGTGCGTTGGGCGCGCCGATAGGCTTCGGCGAAGCCGGCACGGTCGTCCAGGCCGAGATAATGCGCGTAGTACTCCTCGCGCGAGAGTGTAATCCCGTCATCGGCGAGCACGCGCTGTAGCGCCTCGCAGTGCTGCGGCTCGTCGTCCACCAGGACGCCGTTGAAGTCGAACAACACCGCTTCGATCACAACGTCTCCTTCAACCAGGCGACGATGTTGGGCCAGCACGACTCGCGGGCGCGCTGGTTCAGCACGAGACCGCTGTGTGACAACCCGGGCTCGATCAAGAGCTTCTTCCGCCCCGTCCCGATCCGGTCGACCACCTGCCGGCAGGCCCAGGGCGGGGCGAAGATCCGGTCCGCGGCTCCCGCCACACCCAGATATGGCGTACTCAGCGCCGCGAGACCCGCAAAGTAGTCGAAACCGTCGGTACCCATCCACGCGCCCCGCACGTTCCACTCCATCCATTCTGCGATGATTTCCGCGGCCTCGTCCTCGTTGCCGAACCGGAGCGCCCGGGCCGGAAATTGCCCCAGCGCGCGGGACACGGCGATCGTCAGCCCGGCGAGCGCGCGGCGCACCGGTCCCAGGCGGCGCGGGCCCGGCGTGCCCAGCGTCACCACGGCCCGAATCGGTGCGGCGGCGGCGACGCGCGCCAGCCAGCACAGCCCCGCGGCGCCCCCAGCGGAGTGGCCGAGCCAGGCGAGTGGAGCGCCGTCCGTTTCCTCCCGCACGCGCGCGACGAGCGCCGGGGCGTCCTGGAGAACCCAGTCCTCGAAGGTCCAGGCCCCGCGCCGCGGCTCGCGCGCGCTATCGCCGTGATGCCGCAGATCGGCGAGCCAGACGTCGAATCCCGCCGCGCCGAGAAAATGCGCCAGTCCACCGCGATCCGATGACGCCCCGTCCGAGGAGTAGAGCCAGAAACGATGGTTGGTGAATGCACCGTGCACGAGCAGGATCGCGGGCCGGCCGTCTCGATAGGCGCGGAGGCGGTGGAGCGCCAGCTCGACGCCGTCTGGTGCAGTGATCCGCCGGGGGGAGGCTCCGCCCGTCATTCGTAGCGTCCCGCCGCGCGATAGGCGTCGTCGAGCAGCTCCACGGGGTGGCGCACGGGCGTCTGGAGTCCCGCCGCGGCCAGGCCGGCGCCAAGCTGCATCAGACAACCGGGGTTGCCGGTCGCGACCACCTGCGGAGCCGCCTCACGGAGCCCGGCGAGCTTCGGCGCCAGGACCGCACGCGACATCTCCGGCTCAAGCAGCGTGAACAATCCCGCGCTCCCGCAACACTCCGCAGCGCCTGGAACCTGCACCAGCTCCAGCAGGGGGATTGCCGCGAACAGCTTGAGCGGCGGGACCGCGATGCCCTGCGCGTGCAGCAGGTGACAGGGCGGATCGTACGCGACGTGGAGATCGAGCGGCGCGCCGGGAACGGGCGACGGCGCCAGCAGCTCGGTGACATCGCGGACCCGCGCGGCAAACCGCTCGCTCGCGGCGCCGCCCACCAGGTGTCCGTATTCCTTCATGAGCGCGCCGCAGCCCGCGCTGTTGACGACGATCGGCTCGGCTCCGTCCCCGTCCCCGAACGCGGCGATGTTGGTGCGCGCGAGTGCACGGGCCTCCTCGAGCAGGCCGGCATGGGCATGGAGCGCGCCACAGCAACCTTGGCCGGGGACCTCGCGAATCTGGTAGCCGTTGACGGCGAGGGTTCGGATTGTCGCGTCATGAACATGGGAGAAGAGTCCTTGCATCACACAGCCGCGAAAGATTTGGGCGGTAGGGGGCGGTAGGGGGCGGTAGGAGGCGGTAGCGGTAGCGGCAGCGCGCCGTTTACCGCCCCTTACCGCCTCATACCGCCTCTTACCGCCGGGTTTCGTTGCCGCCAGCATCCCCATCGCAAACCGGAATCTCCCCCAGCCTGCGACCAATCGCGGAATTCCCGTGGCCCTCAATACACGCGCAAACCAATAGACCACTCCGCTAACTCCCGGCGACGTCAGCGCCCACAACGCCACACGCGTAAGCAGGGGGACGCCACGGACGCGCGCGATCCGCGAACGCGCGGCCTCGAGGCCCTGACCGTAACGCACGCCGGAGGGGCAGACCGGTTCGCAGCCGCGGCAGCCGAGGCAACGGTCGAGATGATAGGCGAGCGCCGGGTCGGTCGCTTCGAGATCGCCGCGTTCCAGCGCCCGCATCAGCTCGATGCGGCCGCGCGGCGAATCCGATTCGTCTCCGGTGGCGAGAAAGGTGGGACAAGCCTGAAGACAGAACCCGCAATGCACGCATGCATCCAGCCCTTCGAATCCGCCTCGGATCCCTCCCGTCATGAGCCTTCGGTGGCGACGACCAGGGCACCTCCGGGATCGAACGTGCGGCGCAGTCCTGAGACCAGCGGTCCGACGCCCTCGCGATACGCGCCGAAATGACCGACCGCGCCGCGCACCGGCCAGGGGGCGCGTTCGAGCGTCATCGGGACTTCCATGCCCGCGAGGGTGCGGCGCAGCCGCTGCAGCCGGTCGATGCTGGTGTCGCCGGTCCAGCGGATCGCGCCGGCCGCGGGTGACGCCGAGATCCACTCGTCGCCGAGCTGATGCTGCAGCAGGTCGAGCAGCTCGTCGCTCGTCGCCGGCACGCCGCCGACGCGGATCGTCACGGGCCGCACGGCAAATCCCTCGGCGAGGCGCATCCAGAATGCGTGCGCCTCTTCGGCGCGCAGCGCCGCAAAGCGGCCTCCGCCGGTGGCCGCGCCCAGGCCCGTTTCATCCGCAGCGACGAGCGCCGGCGATCCCGCGAGCCGCACCCCCAGGACCCAGCGCTCGCGCCTGGCCAGGGCGGGGGACACCAGCTCGAGCGCCGCCGGCGTGAGACCCGCGCCAGCGATGTCTTCGCCGACCTGTGTGAGCTCTTCGCGCGTGCCTTCGAGCAGGTAGGTGACATCGGCCCTGGGGAGGGTGCGCAGCCGCAAATGCACGAGCACGATCACGCCGAACGCGCCGAACCCTCCCGCCTGCAGGCGGGTGAGATCGTACCCGGCCACGTTTTTCATCACGCGGCCGCCGCTCTGTACCATGCGACCGTCGCCCGTCACGAAGGTGACACCGAGGAGGTGGTCTTTGATCGGCCCGAACCCGTGGCGCAGCGGACCCGCCGTGGCGGTCGCCACGACCGAGCCCAGGGTGCGGCCCGTGAGTCCCGGTGGATCGATGGCGAGCCACGCGCCGCGATCGGCAAGCTGCTGCCGCAGCTGAACGAGTCCGATCCCCGCCTCAGCCGTCGCCATGAGGTCCGACGGCTCGATGGCCGGGACGCGATCGAGCCGCCTGGTCGTGAGCGCCAGGTCGGCGGGCGCATCGCTGGGCAGCCAGGTTCCGGCGCCCTCGATCCGCACGCGCCAGCCCTCTTGATGCGCGGTGCCGAGCAGCAGCGCGACGGCGTCGGGCGATCCCGGTGCGATGCGGGGAACGCGGTCCGTGCCGGCTTCCAATACCGCGCCCTCGCCCAATAATGCGGTGACCTTTTCGAGGATCGTCATGGTGGCCCGACTGTCACGTGCGGTGTGTGGCGTGTGGCGGGTGCGCTTTCATCGCTACGCCGCACGCCGTTGCGCCGCACGTGAGACCATTCCCTACAGGCGTGGATGGGGACCACTTTCCCCGGATTCACACGCTCGTGCGGATCGAACACGCGACGCACGGCCTGCATCGCGCCGAGCGATTCCTCGTCGAAGATCATGGCCATGTAGCGCAACTTGTCGATTCCCACGCCATGTTCGCCGGTAATCGTACCGCCGGCCGCGATGCAAGTCGACATGATCTCCGCGCTCGCGGCCTCGACCCGCTCTTTGAGACCGGGGTCGGTGGCGTCGAACGAAATGTTGGGATGGAGGTTTCCGTCGCCGGCGTGGAAGACGTTGCTCACCACGAGGCCGTAGCGCTGCGCGATGCCGGAGATCGTTTCCAGCACCCGGGGCAGCGCCGTGCGTGGGACGACCGCGTCCTGCACCACGAGGTCGCGCGACAGCCGGCCCATCGCGCCGAACGCCTTCTTGCGGCCTTGCCACAGCCGCTCGCGCTCCGCGTCATTGGCTGCGGTCCGCACCGCGCGCGCGCCCGAGCGCGTGAGCAAGTCCGCGACGGCCTCGGTCTCGGCGACCACCGCCCCGGCATTGCGTCCGTCGATTTCGACGAGCAGGATCGCGGCGGCATCGCGCGGGTAGCCCGCCGCGTACACGGAATCTTCCACTGCGCGGATGCAGGACTGGTCCATCATCTCGAGCGCGGCGGGGACGATCCCGGCCGCGATGATGGCCGATACCGCCTCGCCCGCCGCGCGCAGGCCGCTGAAGTCCGCCAGCATGGTCCGCACGGTGTGGGGAAGGGGCGTGAGCCGAACCGTGATTCTCGTCGCGATCCCGAAATTGCCCTCGGACCCGACGAACAGGCCGACCAGGTCCGGGCCCCAGGGCTCGCCGCCGCGGCTGCCGATTTCGACCAGCGAGCCGTCGGCGAGCAACAGCTCCAGCGCGAGGATGTGATTGGCGGTCACGCCGTACTTGAGGCAGTGCGGGCCACCCGCATTCTCGGCGACGTTGCCGCCGATCGTGCACGCGCTCTGGCTCGAGGGATCGGGCGCGTACTGGAGCCCGTGTGATTTCACCGCCTCACCCAACTTCGCGTTCACCACACCGGGCTCGACCGTGGCTCGGCGGTTGGTGTGGTCGATCTCGATGATCCGGTTGAGCCGGGTGAGCACCAGGAGGACCGATCCTGCATCAGCGAGCGCGCCGCCCGAGAGCCCGGTGCCGGCGCCGCGCGGGACGAACGGCACATCGTGCGCCGCGAGCAAGCGCACGACGGCGATCAATTCTTCACGCGTGCCGGGAAGGACGACGAGATCGGGAACGCGACGGTGAGTCGGAAGGCCATCCATCGCGTAGGTCACCCGCTGGGCGCGAGCCTCGCGGACATGCCGCTCTCCAACGATGGCGGAGAGGTCCCGGGCAAGGCTGGAAAGCGAGGACATACTATATACTAGACGTCTAGACGTTCAGCGGTATGCAGTGAACAGGGGCCAGGAAATCGGTTTCCTGACCCCTCTCGCCTACCGCCGCTCGACGTCTAGCCGTCTAGTCTTTGCCTGTCCTCGGCCTAGGCCGCTCTCCAGAATCCTTTCAGAGCCTTGCCGTCCGGCGACTCACGCAGCTTCTCGAACGCCCTCTCTCGAATCTGCCGGATGCGTTCGCGCGTAACGCCCATCAGCGCGCCGATCTTCTCGAGCGTCATCGCCTCGCTGCCTTCTTCGAGTCCGTAGTACAGATACAGAATCTTGCGCTCGCGCGGCGTGAGATACTTCTGGAAGATCCGGTCGATGAACTCGCGCATCAGCTTGCCGTCGGTGCGCTCTTCGATCTCGCCGCCTTCCTGACCGGCGAACCGCTCGCCGAGGGTCGCTGCATCCTTGTCGGTGCGATCGACCGGCGCGTCGAGCGACAGCTCCGCCGCCGTCATGCGGCGCGCGGTGCGGACGTTTTCGACGGAGTCTTCGAGGGCCTGGGCGATTTCGTTGTCGGTGGGCTCGCGGCCGAGCTCTTGCGAGAGATACGTCTCGGTGCGGCTCATGCGAATCAGCTGCGAGTTCTGGTTCAGCGGAATGCGGACGCTGCGCGTCTGCTCCGCCAGCGCCTTCAGCACCGCCTGGCGCACCCACCACACCGCGTACGAAATGAATTTGACGCCCTGATCGGGATCGAACTTCTTGACGGCCTTGAGCAGGCCTTCATTGCCGATCGCGACGAGCTCGGAGAGATCGAGTCCGTGGCCCTGATATTTCTTTACGTAGGAGATGACGAAGCGAAGATTGGCGGTGACGAGACGCTCGGCAGCTTTTTCATCGCCGCGCTGGACCCGACGCGCGAGGCGACGTTCTTCAGCGGGATCTTTGATGAGGGGGAGCTTCTGTATGTCTTGCAGGTATTGGTCGAATGCGCCGGACGGGGTGGTGCGGAAAAAGGCCTTCGCCTTGCCGCCATTCGACCGAGCCATGCGGGTTCCCCCTGAAACGATTGTGTGGAAACGGCGGAGCGTAAATCCGCCATTTAGGCCACCTAACTGCCCGTGAATATAGGATTTCCTGCCAGTCTGTGCAAATAGACGCGGTTTTCCACATCACAAATTGTTGGGTTTGTAGGCATTCCCCGGTTTGTCCACTCTCCACACGAACTGTGGAAAATGACGCACCCGATCGGATGTCCCGCACGGCGGCTAACTAATTCGGAAGGATGAGATTGCACTGTGGAGAGGTGGAAAGGCGTGTGGGCTACGTGTTGACCAGGACCTGACGTAAGGCCTCCTCGCCTACCGCGACCGTCCATCCCTCGCCGTCACTACCGTGCGCGGTACCAATCGCGCTCGGAAGCGCGAGGCGGATTTCACCGGCGCGAACCTTCTTGTCGGCGCGCATCGCGGTCAGCAGCTCGTCCACCTGGCTGCCGGCGGGCCGCTCGGTGGGGAGGTGCAGTCGTTCGAGCACGCCGGTGATCCGCCGTACGGTGCCGGCCGCCGCGATGCCGAGGGACTCCGCGAGCCTGCCCTCGTACACCATGCCGATTGCCACCGCTTCCCCGTGCAGCACCTCGTACTTGGATGTGGCTTCGATAGCGTGTCCCACCGTGTGCCCGAAGTTGAGAATGGCGCGCCGTCCCCGCTCGCGCTCGTCCTGCGCCACGACCGCGGCTTTGATTTCGACCGAGCGGCGGACCAGTCGCTCGAGGGCGGGTGCGTGCTTGGCGAAGATCGCCGCGTACTCCGCTTCCAGAAACGCGAAGTATGCGGCATCTGCGATGACGCCGTGCTTGACCGCTTCGGCGAGTCCCGCCGCCAGCTGCACACTCGAGAGCGAGCCGAGCAGATCGGGATCGGCCACGACGACGCGCGGCTGGTGGAAGGCGCCGAGCAGGTTCTTGCCTGCCGGCACGTCCACGCCGGTCTTCCCGCCGATCGATGAATCGATCATCGCGAGCAGCGATGTCGGCACCTGGACGAGCGGCACGCCGCGCAGGTAGGTCGCCGCGACGAATCCCGCCACGTCGTTCACCACGCCCCCGCCCAGTGCGATCACCGCGCTGTCGCGCCCGAACTGCGCGGCGAGCATGCGATCGGAAAGCGACGCCCAGGTTTCGCGCGTCTTGTTCCATTCCCCCGCTGCAAAGGTGAGCAGTTCCGCCCGAGCGCCGACAGCCGATAGCCGCTGGACAGTGTCTTCCCCGAACAGCTTCCCGACGTGGGAATCTGAAATCACGGCGTACGCGGCGGCGGGACAGTACTCCTCGAGGATCGTGTCCAACTGCCGGACGAGACCCGCCTTGATCAGGATGTCGTAGGAGGCGTCCCGGTTCTCGACGAGCGGGACGCGGATCGTCACCACACGATGTCGGCGCGGCCGGCCTGCTTGTTCACCGCCCGGGCGAGAACGAACAGCAGGTCGGAGAGCCGGTTCAGATAGTGAATGATGATCGGATTGACCGGCTCCTCGCGCGCCAGCGTCACCACGGCGCGTTCGGCGCGCCGGCAGGTCGTGCGCGCGACGTGCAACGCCGCGGCCTTTGGCGCGCCGCCCGGCAGGATGAAATTCTTCAGCGGCGTGAGCGTCGCCTCGTGCGTGTCGATGAGCTGCTCGATCGCGCTCACCCGATCCGGACCGACCTGCTCTCGCACTTTCGCGGCGTCCCGGGTCGCGAGTTCCGCCCCGATCGCGAATAAATCGCGCTGAATCGATTGCAGGAAAACCGATTCAAAGCCGGCCGGATCGAGCGCGGCGGCGAAGCCGAGCGTGGCGTTCAGCTCGTCGACGTCTCCGTACGCGCGCACCCGCGGGTCGTCTTTCGGAACTCGGCCCCCGCCGAACAGTCCCGTTTCGCCTGCGTCGCCGGTCTTCGTGTAGATCTTCACGCCTCACCCCCTGACCCCCTCTCCCCATCGGGAGAGGGGGAACGCGCGGAACGTATCGTCACGGGCAACGGAGCGCGAGCGGCTGCGCCGCAACGATCCGACGCGTGTCTGCATCGACGGCGGTGGCGCGCGAGTCGCGCACCGAGACCTCCGCGATTTCGTGGACCAGGAGGAGCGTGCTCCCCGCGGAACCGGGTACCGCCCCGCGTAGCGAGTAGCGCTTTCCGCCATCGGTTCGTGTGCCGGTGAGCATGCCGCCGCGGAGCGGCCGGCGCTGGGGCCGGACCACCCAATGCAGCTCGCGCAGCTCGAGATCCGTGACCGCGACGCCGGTCACCAGGACCGTGTCGCTGTCGGCTGTGGCGTAGCGGGCTCGGAACCCAACCGCGTAGCGCCCACCGAAGGGAACGACCTCGCCGGCGTCCGCGGCCTGATCGTCGTCCACGGTGAGCTGTCGGACCAGCGTCGCGCGGGATCCTCGACTCGCGCTCTCGGCGCGCTGCGCCACGCGATTCACAAGATCGCGCGTTCCCGAACGCGTGAGCGTCGCCCGCGGCGCGCCCGCGCTCCCGGCGAATGGCGCCGCATCGAGGAGCGCGACCACTGTGACATGGGACGGCGGGGTGCTGCCGCTGCGCGTGCCACCGGGGGGAAACGCCAACACGAGCTCGGTGACGATGCCGGCGTAGCCGCAGGTGCCACGCGCGTGAAATCGAGCCAGCGTGAGCCGTGCCGGGGCGGCGCCGCTCGCGGAGAGCACCGTCGCGCTGCGGGGTTTGCGGGGGGGGGCTTCGACGGCGACCAGGGCGCGGCCCGCGAGCGAATCGCTGAGCCCGCCGCTTCCCGTCAGCTCCCGGTAGAAATCGCGCGCATAGCGGTCACCCGCGATGAACACGTGCGCCTCGCCGCCGAGGCTCCACCCCAGCGCTCCCGGATGCCTGCTCCCGGAGGACGCGCAGGCCCCTGCCAGTAGCCCGATCAGCAGAACGACGCTAGCGTTCGCGCGATGCAAGACGCGAAAGATATCACGATCATCGGGGCGGGCCCGACGGGACTGTTCGCGGCGTTCTATGCTGGAATGCGCGGGGCCTCGCATCGCCTGATCGACAATCTCGATCAAGTGGGCGGCCAGCTCACCGCGCTCTATCCCGAGAAGTACATCTTCGACGTGGCGGGATTTCCGCAGATCCTCGCCAAGGATCTCGTGAAGGGACTCGCCGAGCAGGGTTTGCGGTGGAATCCGCCCGTGCACCTCGCCGAGAAGGTGATCGGATTGAAGCGCGCCGACGAGAACGGCAAGCCGCACTTCACGATCGTCACCGACAAAGACGAGTACCCGGGTCGGACCGTGCTGATCGCCGGCGGGATCGGAGCGTTCACGCCTCGCAAGCTGCCGCTCAAGGACGTGGATCAGTGGAACGACAAGGGGCTGCACGATCGCGTGCTCAACCCGAAGACGTTCGCGGGCAAGCGGATCCTGATCGTGGGCGGCGGTGATTCGGCGTTCGACTGGGCGGTGAATCTCCACGGCGTCGCAAAGTCGATTCTGATGATTCACCGGCGCGACGGCTTCCGCGCGCACCAGGCGACGGTCGATCAGGTGCAGGCGCTGGCGGCCGCCGGAAAGATGCAGCTGCGCACGTTCTGGGAATTGAAGGCGATCGAAGGCGGCAAGCAGATCGAGCGCGTCACCATCATCAACAACAAGACGAAAGAAGAAGAAACGGTGCCGATGGACTGCGTGATCCCGCAGCTGGGCTTCGTCTCATCGCTGGGCGCGATCGCCGAGTGGGGGCTCGAGATCGAGAAGGGCGACATCAAGGTGTCGCAAACGATGGAAACAAATATCGCCGGCATCTACGCGGCCGGGGACATCGCGACCTATCCGGGAAAGTTGAAGCTCATCGCCACGGGATTTGGTGAAGCCTGCATTGCGGTGAATCAGATTGCGCACTTCCTGAATCCGAATGCCAAGATCATGCCGGGCCATTCATCCAACATGGCCCTCTTCGGTCAAAAGGAAGACTAGTCGAGACGCCAAGACGCCACGTTGCCGGTGGCTTCAAGACTCAAGAAGACAGACGCCAGGAAATGCTTTTGCCTTTCCTGGCGTCTTGTACTTGACACTCGTGACCACTGGCAACGTGGCGTCTTGGCGTCTTCTCTGTTCCCTTCTACCTTGCTAACTGGACCACCACCGAGTCAATCTGTGCCAACATCTGTCGGTTAGAGATGTCATGCGCGTTAGCCTGAATTGAAAACGTAATCACTCGCCCATCTGCTTTTTCAATGTAGCCCGACAAGGTGTTCACCCGCGAAATAGACCCTGTCTTTGCGAGCACCCGTCCTTCCACCGGCGTCCCCGCAAATCGTCTGAGCAGTGAGCCGCGCTGTTGCGCTCGCGGCAGCCCCGCGATGAACGGCGCCCGTTTGGGATGCCGGTACATGTACGACAACAGCTGCACGAACGCGCGCGGTGTCACGAGATTTCCGGCCGACAACCCCGAGCCATCCTCCAGGTCGAAGGCCGTCGAATCGATCTTCACCGAGTCGATCAGAAACCGCGTCTCGACTTCGAGCCCCTTGGTCCAGCTGCCGGTGTCGCCCACCGCTCGCGCCAGCGTCTTCAGCAGCATCTCGGCGAACCAGTTCTGGCTCGAGTTCAGAATTGGGAAGATGATGTCGGGCAACGGCCGGCCGTGATACTCCGCGATGGGAGTCCCGCAGCAGCGCAGGGTACGGTAGGCCATCGAGTCGGTCGTGCTCGACGAGCCCCCTTCGACGGACACCCCTTTGCGCTGGAGCGCGTCCTGCAGGGCCCGCGCGGCGAAGTAGTTGGGGTCAGGCAGGGCGAAGCTTTCGATCCAGGGTGAACGCGTGAGCGACACCGTGCCTTCGGCCCAGATGTCGAGCGTGCCCGGCCTGCGGAAGAAATTGTCGCCGATCGTCGTCCCGGAATCGGACGGCACGGTGCGGGCGCGGTTCTCGAACGTGAAGAACGGGATCGCCGGATTCCACGTGATCAGCGGCGGCTGGTCGACCGCGGCCCCGGGCGCGATGTGGAAATCGATGCTGTTGTCGTGAAACCCGAGTCCCGAGACGGGCGCCGCATACCACCAATTCAGGTCGAAGACGTCCCAGCTCCAGTGCACCAGCGTGGGCTCGAAGTACGAGCCGTCGCCCACGACCTTCCCCGTCACGCGCTTGATCCCGCGCGCCCTGAGCGACTCGGCGATCGCATCGACGACGGTCCAGGTGGAATCGCAGCCGCCCGGCGCCAGGGTGTCGATCGTGTAGCAGCGCTGCGACCAGGTCGGATCGCCACGGCCGTACAGGATCAGGTCGCCCTGGAGCACGCCGTTCGTGACCGTGCCGTTCGCGTACAGACTGGTGCGCGGGCGGTAATCCGGCGCGAGGAGCACCGAGGCGGCCGACGCGACCACCAGCTTGGTATTGCTGGCCGGGACCGAGAGGCGATCTCCGTTGCGGTTGAAGATCACGCGTCCGCGATCGTCCTGGGCGAAGATGTTCCAGGTCACCCGATTGAACGGCGGCGAGTCGAGCAGCCGCGCGATCCGCTGCTCCCGGGCCTGCGCCTGCGCCGAGACGGAGATCGCCCCGCTAATCGTAAGCGACGCGAGGATCAGCTTTCGCATAGAGCACATCGGTGAGAAGGTTCACCAGCACGAAGATCACGGACAGGAACAGGATGCTGCCCTGCACGGCCGGCAGATCGCGCCGCTCGATGGCCAGCAACACGTAGCGGCCCACGCCCGGCCAGGAAAAGATCGTTTCAGTCAGAATGCTGCCCGTCAGATAATTCCCAACGTCGAGACCAAGCACGGTGATGATCGGTAACAGCGCGTTGCGCAGCGCGTGCCGGCCGATCACCCGCTTTTCGGTCAGCCCCTTGGCGCGCGCGGTGCGCACGAAATCGGACGGCAGAATCTCGAGCATCGCGCCCCGCGTCATGCGCGCGAGGAACGCGATCGACCGTGTGCCGAGCGTGAGCGCCGGCAGGATCAGGAAGGCGAGCCCGCCATAGCCGGACGGCGGCAGCCAACGCAGCGCCACGGCGAACAGCAGGATCAGCAGCAGGCCCACCCAGTAGACCGGGAACGAGATCCCGACGTACGCGATGAACATGCTGAACCGGTCGACGGCGCCGCCCGGCCGGATCGCCGCAAGCACGCCCAGGGTGATGCCGCAGGTCGCGGCGAGCAGCATGGCGGCGCCCGCGAGCTGCAGGGTCTTGGGAAAACGCTCCGCCAGATCGCCGAGCACGGGACGCTGCGTGATATACGAGCGGCCCAGATCGCCGCGCAGCACGCCCCAGAGATAATGCCCGAATTGCGCGGGGACCGGCTCGTCGAGATGCAGCTCGGCCCGGAGCCGCGCGATCGTGGCAGAATCGGCGCGCTCTCCCACCATTTCAGCGACCGGATCGCCGGGGACGACGTTCAACAGAAGAAATGCGACGACGAGTACACCGAACAGCGTGGGAATTGTCGCCAGCAACCGCCTAGCGATCAGCGGCAACACGAGCCTTGGTCCACCGCTGGCCGTTGAAGATCACCGGAACATCCCATCCGTCGAGGGACGGCTGCGCGGCCCACAAATCGACCGGAAACCAGAGATAGATCCAGGGAGCCGCCTCGAACACTCGGTTGTCGATGCGCCGGTACACCGTCTCCCGCGCTCCCTGATCGACTGTGCGGCGCGCCGCAAGGATGAGGGAATCGGTCACGGGATCACTATAAAAGGAATAGTTGCCCCCGGGGCCGAAGCTCGCGCTGGAAAAGAGCGGATACAGGAAGTTGTCTGCATCCGGGTAGTCGGCCCACCAGTCGAGTACGGCCATATCGGTGTCGCCCTTGCGCACCGCCTCGCGCATGCTGGACGCGTCGCGCGAGACAATCTCGACGCGCACGCCGACGGCGGCGAGCTGCGCCTGGATGGCCTGGGCAACCCGTCCCAGCTCGATGTTCGTCCCGGAACGCCACAATTGCACGGGAAACCCGTCGGCCACGCCGGCTTCGCGCAGCAGCCGGCGCGCCGTCGCGGTGTCGTACGTGTACGGTTTGCGACCGGGATCGCTACCGCCGAGGGCGGGTGGAATCGATCCGGCGGCGGCAACGCCCCGGCTGCTCCATACGGTGCGCAAGATCTCGGGGACGTTGACGGCGTGGTTCAAGGCGCGGCGCACCTTGGGGTCGCGCAGCGGGCCGCGGCGGTTGTTGAGCGCAACGTAAATGACCCGCAGCGCGGGCTTCCGCTTCAGCCAGGCAGAATGGTCGCGCTCCCACTTGGCCGTCTCGCCAAACGGTATCTCAGCCACGGACAGCCGGCCGGCGAGAAACTCGGCGGCGCGAGTCAGCGGCTCCGGCACGATCCGGACGGTGAGTGACTCGCTCCGTGGCGCGCCGTCCCAGTAGGTGGAGTTCGCCGCAAAGCGCAGGTAGTCGTCGTGCTGCCAGTCCACAAACCGCCACGGTCCGGTGCCCACGGGCCGCTGTCCCAGATCGGCCGGTGGAGACGACGGCACGATTGCTGCGACCGGCATCGCCAGGAACTTCGGGAAGACGGCGAGGGGCTCGGTGAGCGAAAACGCGACCGCCGTGTCGCCCAGCAGCTCGATGCCACGGACGTCACGCGCGCGGCCGTCGGCAAAGTCGGCCGCTCCCACGATCGGCAGCAGCGGCCACACCCGGCCGCCGTGGGTTTGAGGATTCAGCACCCTCAGAAAGGCGTGTCTGACGTCGGCGGCGCCGAGCGGCCGGCCGTCGTGAAAGGTCACGCCGGAGCGCAGGTGAAACACGTAGCGTTGGCCACGCTGGTCCGCCGTCCAGCGATCGGAGAGTGCGGGGAGCAACCGGCCGTCGGGATCGAACTGGGTGAGTCCGTCGAACAGGAGGGTCACCATTTCGCCCGTCGGCACGTCCGTCGAAAGGGCGGGATCGAGGGAACGCGGGTCGTAGGACTCGTAATAGACGAGACGCTGCTCGGACCCGCCCCCGCCGCGAGCACAAGCGGCGAGAAAACAGAGGAACAGCGCGGTTTTCGCGGTGTCGAAAAGGTTGACAGTACGGAGCAAGTGTCGCAACATAGCCAAGATTGGCAAAATACGTCAATTGCGCGTCATACACCTCATATGCCTCGCTGCGCTCACGGCGACAACCGTCCTGTCCGCTCAAGATCAAGAGCGTGTGGTACGGGGTCTGTGGTTCGAGGGTAATCGGGCCTACGACAACCTAGCGCTCGAGAGCGTCATCGCCACAACGAAGTCCAGCTGGTGGGCCAGCTTCAGCCTGGTACGGTGGATCGGGTTGGGTGAGAAGCGCTACTTCAGCGAACTCGAATTCCGCCGCGACGTCGTCCGTCTCATCCTGTTCTACCGCCAAAGCGGTTACATGAACGCGGTCGTCGATACGCTGGTGCGCCGTACGCCGCGCGACGTGTTCATCACGTTCCGGATTCACGAGGGCGAGCCCGTTCGGGTGGCGCGTCTCGACGTCATGGGTGTGGACGGGATCCTGGATGTCTCCAAGCTCAAGCGCGATCTGCCGCTGCAGGTGGGGGACCCGTTCAATCGGTTCCTGCTGCAGGCGGCGGCCGACACGATCGTCAACCGCCTGCGCAACGGTGGCTATCCGTATGCCGAGGTGCTGCGGAATTTCGATTCCGAGGCCGCCATCCTGAAGGCGGAGGTGGAGCTGGATGCGCAGCCCGGTCCGCGCATGCACGTGGGCGACGTGGCGATCGAGGGACTGCGCGATGTAGACACCGGCACCGTGCGCCGCATCATGTCGGTCCGTCCGGGCCAGCTGTTCAAGCAGGATGCGCTGTATCAGACACAGCGCGATCTGTATGGAATCGGGGTGTTCAATTCGGTCAACGTGGTGCTGGCCGATTCCGTCCCACCCAAGGAATCACCGGTGTCCGACTCCACCGTGCGCGTACAAATCGAGGTCCGCGAAGGAGCGCGCCACCAGGTGCGCATGGGCGCCGGGTACGGCACCTACGACTGTTTCCGGGTGCAGAGCGGCTGGACGGCGCACGATTTTCTGGGCGGCGCGCGCACGCTCGATCTCTCGGCCAAGCTCTCGAAGCTGGGTGCAGGAACACCGAGGACGACCACCGATTGGAACCAGTTTTGCAATCCGTTGGACGGAACGTGGAGAGTCGACACGGTCGACTACTCCTTCGGCGTAACGGTGCGGCAGCCCGCGTTCCTGTCCAAGTCACATTTGCTGACGCTCGGCTACGCAGCGGAGCGGCGCTCGGAATTCGGGATCTACACGCGCCAGGCGATCGGCGGCAACCTCGACGTGACGTTCAATCCCCGGAGCCGCCTGCCCGTCACGCTCGGCTATTCCTACTCGGTGGGACGGACAGACGCCACAGACGGCATCTACTGCAGCCTCTTCCGGCTGTGCGACGAGGCGAGCCGGAAGTTCCTGAAAGAGCTGCGGCAGTTCGGGGGCGTCAGCGTGGTCCTGGTCCGGAGCCGGGTGAACGCGCTGCTCGATCCGACCGAGGGCAGTCTGATGACGGTGAGTGTGCTGCACGCATCGCGGCTGGTCGGCTCGCAGCCACCCTACGAATTCAATCGGGGCGAGGCAGAGTTTTCGAAGTATCATCCCATCGGCCGCCGGACCGTGTTCGCGTGGCGGGTCCGTGGCGGGACGATTGTGCCGCGGGAGATTACGCTCGCCGGGCAGAACGTGGGCTACGTGCCCCCGGACCAGCGGTTCTACGGCGGCGGTCCCACTTCAGTCCGCGGCTACGGGCGGAACGAGCTGGGTCCACGCGTCTACCTCGTGACGGAGCGCGACTCGATCGACGTCCGCGCCACGGCGCTGGCGGGCGATACCGTGTGGAAGTTCGTTACCACCGCGCCCACGGGTGGCAACACGGCGTTCGTCATGAATGCCGAGCTCCGCATGCCGTCCCCGATTTTTTCACAGCGCATGCGCCTCGGCCTGTTCGTCGATGCAGGGCAGGTGTGGGAGCGCGGGGAGGAGCTGTTCCCCTTCAGCGGCCTGCGCGTCACGCCCGGCCTGGGCCTCCGATTCGCCACCCCGCTGGGTCCGGTGCGGATCGACGCCGCGTACAACGGCTATCCGTTGGACCGGGGTCCGCTGCTGTATCTGCCGCCGGCGGGCGATTCAAGTGCGGTCGTCGTGATTCGTGACGAGTACCCACCGATCCGCGCTCAGAAAAGCTTCTGGCAAAAAGTCGTGGTGCAGTTCTCGGTCGGGCAGGCCTTCTAGATGCGCCGCTCGCTCGGAGTCGCGCTCTGGTCGCTCGTCGGGCTGCTCGCCTGCTTCCTCGGCGCACTCAATGGGCTCGTGGGGACGCGCGCGGGCCGGACCATGCTCGCCCGCATCACGAGCAGCGCGGTCGAGAAGGTGTTGGCCGGATCGGTCAGCGTCGGCGAGGTGCGCGGGTCGGTGCTCACCGGCGTCGTGCTCACCGATGTGCGGCTTTTCGATCCCGATTCGACCCTGGTCGCGTTTCTGCCACGCGCCGAGCTGGGCTACAACCCGATCGATTTCGCCGCCGGCCGCGTCGTGCTCATGGAAGTGCGGCTCGACCGCCCCTTCATCAATATCGTCCAGCACCGGAACGGCAAGACCAACTTCGACGAGCTGCTGCGTCTGGGTGAGAAGGACACGGTGAAGGTGACGCCGCTCGGTCCCACCGGACCGCGCTCGCTGATCCTGCTGCGCAACGTGCAGCTCGTCGACGGCACACTGATCCTCCGACTCCAGAAGCACGGCGAAGCCGGCAGCGCGGAGGAAATCGAATCCTCGAACGAGGACGGGCGCTATCGGCTGCGGCGGTTCGAGCACCTCAACGCGCGGCTCGCGGCGCTGCGCATTCAGGCGCCGCGCGAGCGGGGCGTTCGGATCGACATCCTGCGGCTGGAAACGGAGAGCAGCGATCCGAAATTGTCCATCGCCGACGCGGTCGGGCGCCTGACCATCGACGGCCGGACGCTCGACGTCGATCTCTCGCGCGTCCGGTTCCCCGCGACGCAGTTCAGCGCGCGCGGAACGGTGCAGTGGCCGCGCGACACGCTGCTGTGGGATCTCACGATGGGCGCCGATTCGGCGACGCTCACCGACATTCGCTTTCTCGACCCGCGGTTCCCGGAGGATGCGGTGCTGCGCGGCGGGGTGCGGCTCACGTCGCACGGCGGCAAGCTGCTCGAGATTCAGCTGCGACCGCTCGATCTGCGCTTTGGCGAAGGACGGCTGACGGGGCACGTCACCGCGTTCAGCGCCGCCGACTCAGGTCTCGTCGCATTGCGTGAGGGAGACCTCGTGGCGCGCGACCTGTCCCTGGATTTCGCGCGCGTGTACATCGACTCGCTCCCGTTCTACGGGCGCCTGACGGGGCAAACCATCGTGGATGGTCCGATGAGCGCCTTGACGATCGAAACCGCGTGGTCGTTCCGGGACTCGCTCGTGCCGGGCTGGCCCGAGTCCCAGATTCAGGGCAAGGGCGAAGTCAGCATCGGCGAGGACCTCGGGTTCCAGCCATTCGCGATCGAGGCCGGTCGAATCGACCTGGGGACGGTGCGGCGGCTGGTGCCGGCGGTGGATCTTCAGGGGGAGCTCGATGCGACGGGGACGCTCACCGGAACCCTGAGGAACGCGATGTTCAGCGGCACGCTCCGCCATCACGACGCCGATCGCCCGATCAGCGTGGTACGCGGCGTGGTGGGGCTCGACTTCCGCGGGGATGAGCTGGCGGTGTTCACCGACGTGCATGCCGATTCGCTCTCGCTCGACGGTCTGACGGGCCGCGTCACGGACTTTCCTTTGAAAGGAACCCTGGCGGGCACGATTCAACTGCGTGGCCCGCTGAGCGGGGTCGAAACCCACGCCGATCTGCAGATGGTGGGCGGCGGCGGGGGAGGCGTGGTGCGGGGCGACGGCACGCTGCTGCTTGGCTCAGAGCGCGTGCATCCGGGACTCGGGGCGCGCGATTTCACGCTGCGCGCGTTCGACCTGAACCTGCAGCGCTGGCTGGCCCAGCGCGGTCCGCCGTCCCGCCTGACATTCACCGCCAGCGGGTCCCTCGCCGCCGACAGCGTCAGTCCACCCAGCGGAGCGATGTCGCTGACGCTCGGCCCATCGCTGTTTGCGGGCACCGTCATCGACAGCGGCAACGCCGCGATTCGCTTCGACGAGGGACGGCTCCAGGTCGATTCGCTGCGCCTCACGCAGCCGGGACTGCTCACGCGTGCCAGCGGCTCGCTCGGGTGGAAACGGCCCGACCGCGGCGCGCTGGAGCTCGACTTCGCAGCCGATAGCCTCAGCGTCCTCGATTCGCTCCTCACCTGGATTGCCGGACCGAAGCGGACGGGGAGGGGGGGCACGACGCCGGAAGACGGGCTCAGGGGCTCCGCCCACGTGCGGCTCACGCTGGACGGCGCGCTGGACGGCTTCGCCGTTGGCGGCGACGCGCGCCTCGCAGACCTGCGGTGGCGCGGACTGCAGGTGACGCGAGGCAGGGTGCAGGGCGACTACGAGCCGCGGGGCAGCACGACTGCGCGGTTCGACGCGCGGGCCGACTTCGATTCGATCACCTACGGACGCCTCGGATTCGGCGCCGTCACGGCCAGCGTCAGGGGATCGCGCGACTCGTTGACCTGGTTCGCGCGTTCGCGCGTCGGCGATCTCGGGGCGTTCCTGGCCGGCGGACGCTACGCGCGTCCCGACGGAGAGAACAGCGTGCAGCACGTCGCCGTGGACTCGCTGGCCGTGCTGCTGCCCGGCGGCGTCTGGTTCCTGGAGAAGCCCACGGAAGTGGCGCTCGGGGAGGTCGTGTTGCACGTCGATACGGTGAGTCTCCGGAACGCGAGCGGCGCCGGCCGGCTGACCGTGGTCGGAGACCTGCCGGAACGTGGTCTCATCAACGCCCACGTCGCGGCCGACAGTTTCCCGCTGACAGGGATTTACGCGTTGCTGCAGAAGGATACCGTCGGCGTCTCCGGCGCGATTACCGCCGCCATCGCCGCAAGCGGTACCCGCGCGAGCCCCGCCTACACCGGGTCGTTTGCGTTTTCCAATGCGGCGTTCGGCTCGTTTCGCGCGCCGTTCATGGACGGGATTATCGACTACCGCGGCCAGCGGCTGAACGGCGAAGTCCACATGTGGCGATCGGGCCAGCAGATTCTGAACGTGGTGGCGCACCTGCCGCTCGATCTTGCGCTCGTGCCCGTCGCGCAGCGCCAGCTTCCGGACACGCTGTCAGTGCAGGCGCGCGCCGATAGCGTCGATCTCGGCGTGCTCGCCGCAGTCACGACCACCGTGCGGCAGGTGGAGGGGATGTTCAGCGCGGACGTGGGCATCGGCGGCACGTGGGAAGCGCCGCGACTGCGCGGCGGCCTGCAGATCGGCAACGCCGCGGCCACGATTCCCGCATTGAACGTGCGCTACACGAACTTGAACGGCAGCCTCGCGCTGCGCGGCGACACGATTCATATCGACAGCATCACGGCGGTCAGCGAGCGCGGCCGCGCCCAATTGAACGGCTATCTCCGCCTCGAGCGGCTGACCAAGCCGGTGCTGGCCCTCAACATCAGGACGGCGGAGTTCAAGGCGCTCGACCTGCGCGGCTATCTCGCGGTGACGGCGAGCGGCCAGCTCACCCTGACCGGTCCCGTTTTCGGGGCGACGCTGGGGGGGCGCGGCACGGTGACCGCGGGGGTGCTCCATTTCGCCGATCTCGTCAACAAGCGGGTCGTGAACCTCGAAGAGCCGTGGGTGCAGGACCTCATCGACACGTCTCTGATCCGCCAGCAGCGGCTCGGCCCCGAGTTCCAGAGCCTGTTCTTCGACAGCCTGCGGGTGCGCGACCTACAGCTGACCATGGGCGAGGACGTGTGGCTGCGGTCCAGCGAAGCGAACATCCAGCTGAAGGGCTCGGTCACGGTGAACAAGGTTGGGAGCAACTACCTCCTCAGCGGCTCCCTGCAGGCACCGCGCGGCACCTACCGGCTCGTGGTCGGCCCCGTCACGCGCGAATTCGTGGTGAACCGTGGAACGGTGCGCTACTTCGGGACTCCTGATCTCGATGCCGAGCTCGACATCGAGGCGAAGCACGTCGTCCACCCGCTGCCGGGGGCCGGCCAACCGTCTGAGCTGGCGGTCCTGGCCCATATCGGCGGGACGTTACACCTGCCGCGGCTCCGGCTCGAAGCCGAACGCGCCGAGTATGCGCACCTGTCGCAGGCCGAGCTGCTGTCCTATCTGGTCACCGGCAAGCCGACGTTCGAGCTGGGTGGAGGGCAGGCGGCATTCCTGCAGAACGTGGGAGCGTCACTGGTGGCGGGTGAGCTGGAGCGGACCGTCGTGTCGGATTTGGGCGTGCCGCTCGACTACTTCGAGATCCGTCCCGGCGACGCTGCCAACCCGTTCTCCGGCGCGCAGGTTGCAGCGGGATGGGCGATCGGCGCCAAGACGTTCCTGGTGTTGAACGCGGGCTTCTGCAAACGTACCTCGGGGCGCCAGGCGGCGTTCACGAACAGTCTGGGAGCGACGCTGCAATACCGGTTCAGCCCCGAGTGGCGTACGGAGGCGAGCTTCGAACCGCTCCAGAATTGTTCGTTCCCCGATCCCAACCAGCTCAACCAGCTGCAGCAGATCGGCTTCGATCTGTTCTGGGAGCGGCGCTACTGACATGACACGCGCCCTGCTGATCAGCAATCCATTTGCCGCGCGCGCGCATAGCCGCGCCGTCACCGTGATCCGGGACATCCTGCTGCGCGGCGGCTGGACCGTGGATGTGCACCCCCCCGCCGGGCCAGGGGACGCGCGCCAGGTCGCCGAGGATGCGCGCGGCGGGGGATTCGACGTCCTGGTGAGCCATGGCGGCGACGGGACGGCGATGCAGGTCGCGGCAGGAATCGTGGGGACCGGAATTACACTCGGACTGTTGCCCGGCGGCACCGGCAATCTGCTTGCCGGAAACCTCCGGCTCCCGCGCACGGCGGCAAGTGCGGCGCGCGCACTGCTGACGGCTCGGCGCCTGCAAATCGACGTCGGCGTCATCGAGCGGAACGACGGACCGCACTACTTCGCCGTGGCCGCGGGCACCGGATTCGATGCGCAGCTCATGGCGGACACGGGGCTGCAGGCCAAGCGGCGCTGGAAGTTCTGGGCCTACCTGGCCCGCGCGATGACCAGCTTGTCGACCGTGCGCAGCGTACCCCATCGCGTGGTCGTCGATGGCGCCGTCCACGAGATCCCCGCGGCCATGCTGGTGCTGCTGAACTGCGGCGAACTCGCGCCCAGGTTCATGAACCTGCGGCGCGGCCTCGTGCCCGACGACGGCTGGCTCGATATAGTCGCCGTGGATGCTGACGGCGCGTGGCAAGGCCTCAGCGCGGTCGTCGAGCTGTTGCTCGGCGGCGCGTCCAAGGGGCGGCGCGTCTGGTGGGCGCGAGGGCGAAACGTCCGTGTCGAGGTCCCGGATAGCATGCCGCGTCCCGTACAGCTCGACGGTGAAGTCTTCGGGACGACGCCGTTCGAGGCTCGGCTCCTCGCGGGGGGATTGCCGGTTCTGGTGGGCCCCGACTTCAAGGCACATCGATGATCATCACTCTGGTCACCGATTTCGCAACGGGGGGGGGCCAGGGATTGGGCGCGCTCGCGGCCCAGGTCGGCGCGCTCGCGGCGAGCGATCCCTCGCCGGTATTGCTCCAGGGGGAGAGCGGCACCGGCAAGGGCTGGGTCGCCCGCGCGATTCACAATCGGTCGAGGCGCTCCAGCGGTCCGTTTGTGGAGGTCACGTGCGCAGGCCGGTCGGCACTGGGGCAACAGCAAGGCGTGCGCGGCATGTTCGAGCTGGCCGATCGCGGCACGGTCTTCCTGGACGAGATCGCCGAGCTGGCGCTCGAGCTGCAGGCCCAGCTGCTCGAGCTCCTGGCCGGCGCGCGCGAGCCGACGTTCAACGTCCGTCTGATCGGGGCGACCAATCGCGATCTGGTTCGCGAAGTGACGGCGGGACGGTTCCGCCCGGATCTGTACCGTCGGCTCAACGTGCTGCCGCTGACGCTGCCGCCCGTCCGCGAGCGCGCGCGCGAGGACCGGCTCGAGCTGGTCACGCGCATCATCGCCGATCTCACAACGCAGCTGCCGGACTGTCCGACCGAGTGCGGCACCGACGTGCTGGAGCGGCTGGCGGCGGCGCCGTGGCCGGGGAACGTCCGCGAGATGCGGAACGTGCTGGAGCGCTCGATGATGCTCGCGCGCGGGCAACCGGCGATCGGGGTCGAGCATCTCCCCAACGATCTACGGCAGCGCGCGCCCACGGACCGGCGCTACCAGGCGCAATCGCTTTCAGAAGTGGAGCGCCAGCATATCGAGCGGACGCTGCGGCATCACGGCGGGAACCGCACCCGGGCGGCGCTGGAGCTCGGGATTTCGCGCGCCACCCTGATCAACAAGATCAAAGCCTACAGCCTGAACATTTAGGCGATTCCGGGGGGCTTCAGTGGCTGGGGTTCCCGGAGGAGGTAAGATTAGGGCCATGGAAAAGCCCAAGCTGAAAGAACATGACGGGATGATCTGCCGGGCTTGCGGCAACGAGGAGCGCGCTTCCGAGGGTTACCCCTGCTCGGATTGCGGGACCTTCATCTGCCTGATCTGTACGTTCCGCGGAGTCACCCGCTGTAAGGCGTGCGAGGAAAAAGCCAAGGCCGGTAAGGCCTAGGCGCGACGCCGCTTCACCTCGGCCACGAGCTCATCGACCGGCGCGCCGATCTCTTCCGCCAACTTGCTGAGCGCCGCAGTTGTCCCTTCCCAATCGCCCGCGGCGGCGAGCGCGTCGAGCGCGACTTCCTCAATCGCAGCCGAGCGCTCCTCGAGGTCACGCGTGCGCACGGCCACCTCGCGGGCCAGCCATTGCTCCAGCTCCCGACGATCGACCTCCAGCTGCCGCTGGCGCAGCGCGTGCAGCAGCGACAGCTCCAGCTCCTCCAGATCGACCGGCTTGATGAGGTAGTCGTAGGCGCCGAGCTTGAGGCATTCGATCGCCGTGCGCGGCTCGTCGATGGCCGTGAGCATGATGATCGCGAGGTCGGGATCCTGCGCGAGCATCTTGGGCAGCAGCTCCACGCCGCTCGTTTCGGGCATGCGAATGTCGCACAGCATCGCCTGCGCGTGATGCGCTGCCTGGCGTTCGAGCGCTTCCGACGCGCTGGCGGCGGTCTGCACGTGATACCCGAGCCGGGTCAGGAAGCGCGTGAGCGCTTGCCGAATGCCGTCTTCGTCATCGACGACGAGGACGGTAGTGCCCTGAGGAGTGTCTGTCATGGCCGTCAACGTTGTTGACGTTATCTTGGCGCGTCAATGAGCCAGTCACGATCGAACCTCGCCGCGGTGCCGGGCATCACCGTCGGCCATGCAACTATCGAAGCGCACGGCACCGGGTGCACCGTGGTGATCGGGCCGGAAACCGGACTGCGCGCCGCCGTTTGCCTGCGCGGCCGGGCGACCGGCACGCGCGAGCTCGATGTGATGGACCCGCGCCATCTCGTCGAGCGCATCGACGCGATCCTGTTCACCGGCGGGTCCGCGCTCGGACTGGGCGCCGCGGACGGCGTGATGCGCTGGCTCCGCGAGCGCGGCCGGGGGCTGCCCGTCGGTGACCTGGGGACGATTCCGATCGTGCCTTCAGCCGTGATCTTCGATCTGGGAAATGCCGGCAGGCCGCTGGGCTGGCCGAGCCCGGACGACGCGTATCGCGCCTGCGACGACGCGAATGCGGACTACCCTGATGGACTGGTGGGCGTGGGCCGGGGAGCGACGTGCGGCAAAGCGGCCGGGCTCGAAAAGATGGTGCCGGCCGGCATCGGATCCTGGGCGGGGCGCGCCGGAGACCTCATTGTCTCCGCGCTCGTGGTGGTGAATGCTGTCGGTGATGTCCGCAACGCGCGCGGTGAGCTGATCGCGGCGGGGCGCGGCCCCGACGGAAAGTTCGTCGACAGCCTCGAGTACCTCGCGCAGGGCGGCGCGCCGCTGGGCGATCCGGAGCGGTTGAACCGCAACACCACACTCGCCGTCGTCGCCACCAACGCCGACATCGATCGCGTGCAGCTGCAGGCGCTGGCGTACTCCGCGAGCGATGCGATCGCGCGCCGCATCACGCCGTACGGCACGCTGTTCGACGGCGATGTGATCTTCGCCGTCAGCACTGGGGCCGTGAAACCGAAGTCTGCGATGCAGGTCGAGGCGCTCGCGGCGTTGGTCGTGCCCGACGCGGTGGAGCGCGCCGTACGTCATGGATAAAGTCGAACGAGCGGTGGATGACATTCGCCGCAAGTGGGTTCCTGACGGCCGGCTGGGCGTGTTCGAGGTGTCGCTCCTGCCGCAGGGCGTCGCCGGGATCACTTCGAGCCGGGACGCGCGCGACGCGCTCCGACGGCTCGCGAGCGAAGCAGGGATGGTCGACAAGGTGACGCTGCTGCCGGACGCGAGCGTCGTCGAGCCCGCCGCGATCGTCACGGCCGCGATCGCACCGTTGCTGCGTGAGCCGCAGGTCACGGCGCCGCGTGTGAGCGAGGTGCTGCACGGCGAAACGCTGGACGTGCTCGAACAACGCGAGGACTGGCTGCGCGTGAAAGCGCCGGACGGCTACGTGGCGTGGCTGGCCGCGGGATACGTGAAGAACGGTCCCGCGGACTGGGCCGCGGACTGGCGGGAGCGCGCGAGCGCGCGAGCACTTAGCGCCGACATCGTGACGGCTGATGGGCGCCGCCGAATTCCCACGGGCGGACGCGTCGCGCTGAAGCGCGGCGTGGTCGAGCTCGCCGATGGCCAGCGCGGCGCTGTTGCGGCCGGCAGTGTGCGCCGCGAGCAGGAGCTGCGCGTCGAAGCACGGCATCTCGCGCTTCCCGAAATCGCCCAGAAGTGGTACGGCGGGGCCCCCTATCTCTGGGGCGGGCGGACGGAGTGGGGGATCGATTGCTCGGGTCTCGTCCAGGCCGTGTACGGTGCGCGCGGCATTCAGTTGCCGCGCGACAGCGATCAGCAGTTCGCTCAAGGCCGGGAGATCCCGATCACGCCCGACGGCGCCGGCTATGAGGCGGGTGACCTGCTGTTCTTCGCCGAACGGGGCCGCGTCTCGCACGTCGCATTATGGGCCGGCGCCGGTCGCATCGTGCACTCGGCACTCTCCCGTGGCGGCGTGGGTGGTGACCACTTGTTGGGTGATGAGCCGCGCATGCGCCGGTTGAGGGAGAGCCTGGTTGGTGTGAGGCGGTTAGGCGGTTAGGCGCCTATTTTCTTTCCATGCGTCTAGTCCTCTTCGACATCGACGGAACGCTCCTCTGGACCGATGGTGCGGGGCGCCGTGCCATCCACCGGGCGTTGCTCGACGAAATGGGAACCGCCGGGCCGATCGAGGGCTACCGGTTCGACGGCAAGACCGATCCGCAAATCGTGCGCGAGCTGATGGAGTTGGCGGGGCATCCCGAGTACGACTCCGAAGACCGAATCACTGCGGTGTGCACGCGCTATGTCGAATTGCTCACCGCCGAGCTCGCCAAACCGACCCAAGCGACCAGGGTCTATCCCGGGATCAAGGATCTCCTCGCCGCGCTCGAGCCGCACGAAGCTGAACGCCGCGCCCTGGTCGGATTGCTGACCGGCAATGTGGAGCATGGCGCCGCGCTCAAGCTGCGTTCCGCGGGTCTGGATCCCGCGCGCTTCGCCGTCGGTGCCTTCGGCTCCGATTCTCATCATCGGCCCAGTCTCCCCGCCATTGCGGCCAACCGTGCGGAGCAGCGCACCGGCCGGCGATTCACGGGGGACGATATCGTGATCGTGGGCGACACGCCCGACGACGTCGCCTGCGCCCGGCCGATGGGCGCCCGGACCGTGGGGGTAGGGACCGGGTTCTACAGCGCTGCCGCTCTCACGGCAGCGGGCGCGACCCACGCGTTCGACAATCTCGAAAACACCGCGGCTGTCCTCCACGCCTTGCTCTCGTGACGCTGGTCCCCCTCCGTGAAGAGCTGGAGCTCAAGGCGCGAGTCGAAGACGCCGACGCGTTACGGAAGGCCATCGTGAGTGCCGGGGCGGAGCTCGTGTACCGCGGCGCCATGGTGGACCGGCGCTTCGACCGGCGCGGCCGGCTGGAGCGGCGCGATCAGGTGGTCCGACTCCGCGTCTATCATCCCGCCGACCGCTCGCAGGAATGGGGCGTGCTTGGCTGGAAGGGGCCGGTGCATCGCAAAGGGGAATACCGGGCGCGCGAGGAGTGGGAGTCGCGCGTCGAGGATCCGAACGCGACGCTGGTCGTGTTGCGGCGGCTCGGTTACAAGATCGTTCTCAGAATCGATCGCGCCGTCGAGCAATACCGGCTCGGCGATGCGACCCTGCGCCTGGAATGGTATCCGGCCATGGATGTCTTGCTCGAGGTCGAAGGCGCACCGGATGACATCGAGCGCGCCATCGCCGCGACGGGATTACCGCGCGGATCGTTCCTGCCCGAGTCGCTGTCGTACTTCACCCGGGCGTACGAGCAGCGCACCGGGAAAGCCGCGCGGGTGAGCCGGTTGCCATGAAGCTCCTGATGCCGCTGCGCGTTCCCGAGCTGGCTCCCTCGCTCGGCCGCATCATCGTGCCGCGACGGCAGCAGGAGCCGTGGGTGCCGCTCGATGACATCCGCGAAGAGCTCGCCACGCGCGTGCTCGAGCTGGGTGGCGAGGGACGCGCGGCGGCGGCGCGCGAAGAGGGGGGGAGCGACGCGCGCGCGCGCGTGCTCGAGACCACCGGCCGTCGCGCCTGGGCCGCGGCCTGGGATCAGGCCGTGCGCCGCGCCGCGAGCCGCGTCGCCGAAGCGCTCGACGCGGAGCTCACGCGCACCGCGCACCGGGTGCGGCTGCCGCGGCGGCGCCTGGGCCGGCTTCTGCTCAACAACGCCGAGAAACGGGCGATGGCGGCGCGGCTCGGGACGGGCGGCGGCACGTTCGTGGCCGCCCTCGACGCGCTCGAGGCGGCCGCCGCTCGCGCGGCCCAGGCGTCGGTCCTCGAGAAGGACGCGCACGCCGACTGGCAGGACGCGCTGCGCACCGTGGCGCGACGGCTCGAAGCGGCGTGGCTCGCGCTCGAAGATGAAGTCAAAGAGGAGCGCGCGCGCTGGCAACCCGAAATCCACCAGCTCGCGACGTGGCGACCGAAGGTCTGGCCGGTCGTCGTGGGCTGGATCCCCGTTGCCGTCTTGCTCCTGTGGCTTGGACTTGTCTTGGGCGGGTACCTGCCGGCTCCTGCATGGCTCGCGGCGCGGCTGGGCTTCTAGCTCTCCTCCTCTGCGCGGCGGGATCGGCCCGCGCGCAATTGCGTCCCGTCGAGGTCCCGATTTCGGGGCGCGCCGGAATCGACTCGCTCGCTCGGCTGGGCTTCGAAGTGGCGAGCGTGCGGTCGGTCAATGGCGCGCTGCGCGCCGTCATCGTGGTCTCGCCGGAGACAGAGCCGCTGCTCGCCCAGCGCGGGTACAAGGCCGAGCGGCTGGCGGCGCGCGTCACGACGGGTGCCGCGGCGGATACGTTCCGCATGTTCCGGTCGTTCGACCGGCCTGGTGATGGCATTCGGGCCACGCTCGCCGCGTGGGCCGCTGCCGACACGCTGATTCACGTCGATTCGATCGGCGCGTCGTACGAAGGCCGGCCGATACTGGCGGTCAAGATCGGACCGCCCGACGACTCCCCGCAGCGGCCGAATGTGCTGTTTCTCGCCACGCATCACGCGCGCGAGTGGATCTCGACCGCCGTCGCGCTGAAGTGGATTCGCTGGCTCGCCGACTCGGCGCGACCGACCGTGGCCTCGCACGACGTGTGGGTCATCCCCGTCCAGAACCCCGACGGCTACCAGTTCAGCTTCACCACCGATCGTTACTGGCGGAAGAATCGGCGGCCCAACGCCGGCGGCTCGTTCGGCGTGGACCCGAACCGGAATTATCCCGCGTTCTGGGGCGTGGACGATCTGGGCTCGAGCGGGGCGCAATTCGCCGAGACCTACCGCGGGACGGCTGCTGGCTCCGAGCCTGAAACCCAAGCGGTCATGGCGTTTCACGCCGCGCACGCACCGGTGCTCGCGCTGTCGTACCACAGCTACAGCGGGCTGATTCTCTATCCGTGGGGATTTCGCTCGGGTGCGCTGGCGCCCGACCTGTCACGGTTTGCGGCGCTGGCTGGAACCGATCTCGCGCCGACGATCATGGATGATGTTCCGGAAACATCGATCGACCGGTACCACCCCGGGCCGGGCTGGAATCTTTATCCGACCAACGGCGAGTACACCGATTGGGCGTATCGCGCCCACGGCACGATCGCGTTCACCGTCGAGCTGACGAGTGGGTGCTGCGCGGGCGGCCTGTCGTACGGATTCGAATTCCCCGACGACAGCGCGTGGGTCGAGCGAGTCTTTCGCGACAATCTGCCGTTTGCGCTCTCGCTCATCGGCGCATCGAGCGATCTCGCGCACGCGCCAGGCGTCTCCGGTCTCACGCCGGGCGCACAGCGCTTCACCACGCTGTGGCCGGAAGCCCGGCTCAGCCTCGATGTCGTTCAGCCGCGGCC